>JAQXQS010000137.1 GCA_029101305.1 Clostridia bacterium
CCTCCTTGTAACACTCCCTGATAATATAGATCAGTTCTTCCTCGTCCATTCCCATTGCCTTTCCTTTCGGTATTAGGGTTTTCAGCTCTTTTGTATAGGAATCTATGCTGATTCTTCGTACTTCTTCACTCTCCGCTATGAAATTCCCCTTTCCCTTCACCGGATAGATCAGCCCTTCCTGCTCCAACTGCATATAGGCACGCTGAATGGTATTCGGATTAATCGACAGATCCATTGCAAGCTGCCTTACAGATGGCATCCGGGAACCCGGTTCCAAGACTCCGTTTAAGATCAGATGCCGGAATTTCTCCTCCACCTGTTCGTACAGTGGCCTCCGGTCCTGATAATCTAAAACGATCATAGACAGGCCTCCTCCTTTCTAAGTGTATTAATACGTTTAATACACTTAGAATAGCACATGGATATCAGGAATTCAATACATGCAATTCTTAAATGTTTCTAAAAAAAGACTTTCTTACTGCATTCCACTTCACCATGAGCGAAAACACCGTAAAAAAGTCTTCTATTGATTTTATATATACGTTACGAATATCCAAATTTCATCCATACACCTATATCATCCGCGTACAACCACGTTTCTGATACTTTTTATAACAATTCCAGATTCCATAAGCCCCCGCAAATACAAGAAGCAGATTTAATGTGATCACAGAGGACGCTCCCATATGATCCAGCATATACACCATCACATCGCTGACGATCAGACTCCAGATGTTCGCTCCCATGTGAAGAAGCACACTTGTGAATAGATTCCCACTCCACTCCAGTATCAGGGCGAAAATCGCACCAAGAACGGTAGCATATACTCCTTGCAGCAGATTCATATGGTAAATTCCAAATGCCAGTCCGGACAACAATGCAGCTGTAATCACACGCATATTATCCCTCATACGGAGAAATACCATCCAGCGGAAAATGACTTCTTCTGCAAATGGCGCCACAATCCCCATCCAGAAGATCAGGCTCCAGATACTTTTCCCATCCGAGATCAGGGGCTGGGTTTCCTGGTAAACTTCAGGATCCAGATATTGCTGGAAAAGCCCCACCAGAATGTTTCCATACTGGCCAAGAAAAGCCCCGGCAACAAGAAAGCTGAGTATTTCCAGAAAGCGAAGCCGCCGGCCAGCCGCAGACGGTTTCCCATTTTCCTGTCTATCGCCCATTTCTCCTTCAGCCGGCCGATATGCCAGGCTCAGGATTCCTGTTTCTTCTCTTCTGCTGTGATCCTTTTTATAAAGCAGCATACAGGGAATTGCAGCCAGAATCCCAGTCAGCCCGGTAAGCAGAAGTGCCTGCTGATAATACGCATTTATATCCCCACCAGTCCGCCATACCAGAAGATACATTCCCAGATAGGATAAGATCTGGGAAATCGCAAAGTGAATTCCCACCGGATACAAGCACTTCCATGCTAATAACGGTTTTCTCTGCTTTCTTCTGGGGCTTATGCGAAAAAATCCAGAATTTCTTCAGCCGAATTGACAATTTTTAGCGGCCTGGCATTTTCCAGTTCTTCCTTTGTTCCATAGCCATAAGAAACAGCAATGCATTCAAGTCCTGCACGCCGTGCCCCAAAGACATCGTGTTCTTTGTCTCCGACCATGATCACCTGATCCCTGTGATCCGTAAGTCCCATTCTTCTGAGAGCTTCCTCAATCACCTCTGTCTTGTTGGTCCGTCCACCTTCCGGCTCGCTTCCCACGATCTCATCAAAATAAGATTCTATATGAAAATATTCCGCAACGATTTTTACGAAATTCTCCGGTTTAGAGGAAGCAATTCCTATTTTGTATCCTCTATTTTTCAACCCTGCTAACATGTCTTCAATTCCAGGATACAGTTCATTTTCGTAAATGCCGATTGGCGCATATCTTTCTCTGTAGATTTCTACTGCCCTTCTGGCAGTCTTCTCATCAATCCCTGCATATTCTTCAAACTGTTCTATAAGCGGCGGTCCTACGAACACACGCAATTTCTGTAGATCCGGTTCTGGTTTTCCGATTCTTTCCAAAGCATACTGTACAGATTTGGTAATGCCTTCTCCGGAGTCTGTGAGGGTTCCATCCAGGTCAAATAAAATCGCTTTATACATCTGTGCTTTGCCTCCTGTCCTGTTATGTGTTTTTATAAATCTTTTCCTTTTTGTGGTTGTTTATTATAACATTATTTTTCTATATCGTCCAGACAGCAAAGCTAGATCCAGGTTGGCTCTGATCGTTAAAATTCCCACACTGGCATTTCCACCAGCCAGGCTCCATTTACCAGGGCTACAAGCTTTATCACATTTTTCTTTTCGGTAACCGGCTGATTCAAAATGATCGTATCGCCTTTCTGATGCCAACAGGCTTCTTTTCCATTCAGGCGTAAGGATAGAATCGAAATATCCTCGTATTCTGCTTCTCTCAAGATCCGGATCTCTGGAAATTCATTTGCAAGTGGTTGTTTTTCATGTTTAAAAAACAGAGTTCTATTATGTTCTTCTTTTCCGGCAATATTTTCGTCTTCATTATGCATATTGATTTTGTTATTGTTTTCATCTGTTTTTTCTTTATCTTTATTCATTTCATTAATATTGTTATAAAATTTTAATTTCGGAGAGATTCTGGTCATGCCAATGCCTGAAGCAGCTGCTCCAAGTGCTGTAGTTTTCATATAACTGGCTATGTTTATTTTGCCTGTGTTTGTTTTTCCTGTGTCTTTTTTCTCACTGGACTTTTCCAGTTTAATTTTCCCGCTACTATCCTGTTCCTTGTCTTCATTTGCTGTGATTTCCCTGGTTTCTACCCTTTTGTTTTCTGCATTATTGTTTTTTTCTTTGTTATTACTTTTTTCTTTGCTATTGCTTTTTTCTTTGCTATTGCTTTTTTCTATACCATCGTTTTTTTCCGTACTTTCTATTGTTCCTGCCATTCCGCTATTCCGGCTATTTTCTACGTTTCCTGCAGTTCCAGCGTCTTCTCCCTTTGCAGTACTTTCACCACCTGTATTACCTTCTCCACTTCCCATTTCTTTGTTGCTATTTTCTTTGCTGTTATTTTCTTTGCTGTTATTTTCTTTGTTACTGTTTTCTCCATTACTATTTTTTTCGCTATTATTTTCTTTATTATTCTCTTTGCTTTCTTCTGCTCCGTCAGGTTCTGGATTCACTCCGGTTTCGTCCTCCCAGTTCTCCAGGATATCCTGTTCTCCCCCGATATCAATATCAAAACCGCCAAATTCTCCTGCATATATCTGATCACAGACCGAATTGCTCAATATCATCACGCATACTGCCGCAATTACTCCTTTTTCCAGGCTTTGCTTTGTTTTCTTTTCATCTCCCGCCTTCATTTTTTCCCTCCCCACTTAGCCGCCACTCCCATATTTCAATACTTTTGCAATTTTCTTCAGCAATTTTCCGTTGTTTATAAGCTGCCAGAAGCCTTCTGCTGGAACTCTCCTGTCCTCTTCGCAAAAGGAACAACCCATATTTCCCATACCCCTCTGCAAATTCCGGTGCATACAAAAGTAACTGCTCATAATACACGGCTGCCTTTTCCCACTCTCTTTGAAGCTCCGCATTTGCCGCCAGTAAAAGCAGCAATTTTTGCTGTTCCTCATCTTTCGTAAATTCTTTTTGCAGTTTCTGCAATCCCTCTTCTATTTGTGCACACCTGGCAGATTTATCTTCGCTTTGTTCCAACCCATAATACTCTTCTGTCACCACTGCCAATGCGGTTTCAAAATCAGGCTTTTTTTCCTGCCCTCCTAACAATAATCCTGCCATCAGCAATACACCTGTTGTTCCAAGCACCATCGCTATATTTTTCCGGGCAAGCCCTTTTCTCTTTTCTATGTGGCAAAGCATTTTCCGGGCCTGTATAGCACTTTTGAACCTTCTGGTTTCCTGTGGCTGTACACAGCGGTAAATAAACAGGAATACCCCTGGCATCTTCCAGAAAACCGGGAGCCAGTGTTTCCCGATCAGCTTTTGAAATGTTTTTCCCAGGGCATACAGATCACTTGTTTCGTTTATCTTACCTTCATACTGCTCAGGCGCCGCGAAGCCTTCTGTTCCTGCACAGATCCGCTGGCTTTCTCCGAACCCAAACACCGCACTTCCGAAATCTACCACATACAGCTTTCCGGAATCTGAAAGCATCAGATTATCCGGTTTCAGATCCCCATAATAAATTGGCGGCTTCTGCCTGTGAAGATATTCCAGAACCTGAAGTACAGTATCCCCATAGGACAACAGCTCTTCTGCCAAAAACACATGCCCTTCTTCCAGCATTTTTCCCAGGGATTTTCCCCGGATATATTCCATCACCAGATAGCAGTAGTCTCCATTTTCCACGTAATCCACCATTCTTGGAATCGATGGATGCTCCAGAAGCCGCAGCAGCCTTGCTTCTCTTTTTTTCCCAATAGGCAGCTCTTTCACTGCCCAGTAATTTCCAAGCTCCATATCCCTGGCAAGATACAAATGCCCCTCGCCGCCAGAGCCAGCTTCCTCCAGGATGCAGTAACGCCTTTTCAATATCATACCTGTAAGATTAATCTTAACCACCTCTTTTTTCTCAAAACAACATGAATCCAATGATTTCAGCGACCAAAAGTTCTAAAAGCTGTTTCTGCCACACCATAAAGCTTTTGCCCCTGACACCATATAATAAGTTTATAAAGCATAAGTCTTGAATCCCGCCAGTGACTTCTGGCTTGTGATAAACACTTGAAATAAAATTTATGAAATGTGTGCCTTCCATAAAGAAGTCACGAAAGAATGTAATCTGAATTATAACATCAATGGAAGTCTACGAAAAGTACTTTATAAAAATTTTAGAAAATCTATTAAACATCAGAAAGTCAGCGTTTCAAAAAACGCCTTACAAGGACTTTATCCAGTTGTCCAGATAAAGAAAGAGATCCGCATCCCGCCAGTTATCAGAGCGTGTTTGAAAAAATTTTCCAAACACGCTCCGGCAGGTACAGCCCTCAAAAAAATTATATTACATCTTATCCGGAGCCTCAAATCCAAGCAGATCAATGCTTGTTTCAAGCACTCTCTTGGTCAGCACAAGAAGGCGGATATAGGATTCCTTCTGCGCCTGATTCTCCTCGCTGAGGATCTTGGTCTCATGGTAAAAGCTGTTAAACGCATTGGAAACATCATAAATATACGCGCAGATCTTATGCGGTGCTTTCTCCTCAAATGCGCTCTCGATCATGCTTCCAAATCCACTCAGCTGAAGCATAAGGTTCTTCTCACTGCTGTTGGAAGCCGGAAGAAGCTGCCCTGCATCAAGCTTTCCGCCCTCTTCCATGTAACGGTTCAGAATAGACTTGATACGGACGATGGTGTAAAGAATATATGGACCTGTATTTCCCTCGAAGGAGGTAAAGCGGTCTACATCGAAAATATAATCCTTGGTCGCCTGGTTGGAAAGATCGCCGTACTTGATTGCTGCAAGACCTACGATCTTGGCTGTATCTCTGGCATCCTTATCCTTCACACTTCTGTTCTCCACGATCTTGTGGAACATTTCCTCGTCAATATCTGCGATCAGGTTCTCCAGACGCATAACGCCGCCTTCTCTTGTTTTGAAAGGCTTGCCATCTTTTCCATTCATGGTACCAAAGCCAAGGAAGGAAAGTTTGGTGTCATCTTCTACCAGACCTGTCTTTCTCGCACAACGGAATACCTGAATGAAGTGAAGCTCCTGACGCTTGTCAACAACATAAAGGATTTCATCCGGATGGAACAGCTTCATACGCTCTACGATAGTCGCAAGGTCTGTGGTGGTATAAAGAGAAGCCCCGTCAGATTTCAGCAGCATGCAAGGAGGAATCTCCTTGGTGTCTGTCTCCTCTTTTACCTCTACTACAAGAGCTCCCTGATCTTCATATGCAAAGCCCTGCTCTTTCATCTTCTCTACCATATCCGGGATATATGGCTGAGCGTCAGACTCTTTCTTCCAGAGGTCAAAGGTTACATTTAAGTTGGCATAGTTTCTCTTAAGGTCTGTCACGGAAACATTCATAATATGATTCCACAGAGCCATGTATCCAGGCTTACCCTGCTGAAGAAGATGGGTCGCCTCCAGAGCTTCCTGACGATATGCCTCGTCCTCTTTGGATTTGCCGCTGGCGCATGGATAAATCTCCTCAAGCTCACTGATGGTAAACGGTGCCTCAGCCGGATATTCACCTGTATAGCTGTCATCAAAATATACAAGATCCGGCTGTCTGTGCTTCAGCTCTGTGATGATCAGTCCCATCTGAAGTCCCCAGTCTCCAAGATGAACATCACCGATCACCTTGTGACCTACGAAGCGGCCGATTCTCTTAATGCTCTCTCCGATGATTGCTGAACGGAGATGTCCTACATGAAGAGGTTTGGCAACATTTGGTCCGCCGTAGTCAATTACGATCGTCTTCGGCTCAGCCGCAGTATCCGCGCCAAGCTTCTCATCTTTTTCCATCTCTTTCAGATATTCTGCAAGAAAATCCTCACTGACCTTCAGGTTGATAAATCCTGGCTTTACCATTTCTTTCATGGAAAATACCTGGGAGTCTGCCAGATTTCCAACTACGTCATCTGCGATCATAAACGGAGCTTTCTTATATGCCTTGGCACCTGCCATGGCACCATTGCACTGATATTCACAAAGGTCAGGACGGTTGGAAACACCTAC
Source organism: Clostridia bacterium (assembly GCA_029101305.1). GTDB lineage: Bacteria > Bacillota > Clostridia > Lachnospirales > Lachnospiraceae > Blautia_A. Next base: position 6,696 of record JAQXQS010000137.1, read on the forward strand.
TTTACCGTAGGACGGATCATATCCTGCTTTTTCAAATGCGGCAGAAAGCTCTTCTGCCATATAGTCTGTAAGTTTTTTCATAAATCCTCCTAAAACTTCTTAATCTTTACACGGTCACCTTCCGGGAACACGCAATTGCCAGAGAGCCATATCCGATATGACATGCTACACTAAGTGACAATGGATCCATATGAATCTCCATCCCAGGAAATGCTTCCTGCATCTCCTGCTTCCACTCTGCCGCCTCTTCTGGATTACCTGTATATGCAGCCTCCAGACACATTTCCCCATTCTTTACAAACTGTGCAAAACGATCCTCAAAATCTGCCTTCATCGCCTTGATCATCGTACGTCTGGCCTGCTTCTTGCCTCTTACCTTGGCAAATGCATCCAGCTTCTCTCCCTGAATCTGTAATACCGGTTTCAGGTTCAGTACCGTACCAATAGCTGCTGCAGCCGGTGTGATCCTTCCGCCCTTTTTCAGATATTTCAAAGTCTCCAGAGTAATATAGATACTGGAATTAAACTTCTCTTCTTCCAGGATCTGCTTGATCTGGACGCCGCTCTTCCCTGCATCCCGAAGAGCAATCGCGTCCTCCACAGACTGTCGCTGGGTTACGGAAATACGCTGATTGTCTACCACATGTACTCTGCCCTCATATTCCTGGGCAAGCCCCAGAGCCGTGGCACAGGTAGCACTAAGACCGCTTGACATAGGGATCTGTACGATCTCATCGTATTCTTTCAGAAGATTATCCCACAATCCCATAGTCTCTCCAGGACTTGGCTGTGATGTGGAAATGGATGCGTCAGACTTCAGCCACTGGTAAAACTCCTCCTGGCTCAGAGTGATTCCCTCCAGATACATCTTTTCATTAATAAAAAAAGGCATAGGAATAACAGACACTCCCAGTCTGCGTCCTTCCTCCTGTGTAATGCCGCTGTTACTGTCCGTTACAATGGCAATTTTGCTCATTCAATCTCTCCTTATCTCGTATAAATCCTTAATCCTAATTTAAGGTCTTACAGTCTATTATAATACCTGGACTCTCGTCTGGCAAACACTTTAGAGAAAAGTCTCAAAAAAAATGTAACAAAATATTTCTTTTTCTGTAAAATTCTTTTGGCAAAACACCCCAAAACGCAGGCTCTAAACATCCATAACCGCCGCAAGTATGGCAAGCAATGCAGCCGCGCCACATTTTGCCATACAGCCGGTTCCGCTTACCAGCCTTTCCACCTGTGCCATGCTTTTTGGAAGATTGAAAGAAAAAAACAGATTCCCCACGGCAAAATTCTCAAAATAAAACCACTTAAACGATACTCCAATTTAAGAGCAGAAATTATAAACATATGCTCCCATTTCGAAACTGTAATTGTGAGCATGACAAGAAAAGCCACTGGAAACCAGGGCAAAATCATGTCCAGCCAGCTGTCATCCACCAACGTTCCAGACAGTCCGTTTCCCATGAGAAAAGAAGAAGCAGCACTCTCCAGACTTTGTCCCTTTTTGCTGCGAATCAGGACCTGTGTACAGATTCGATTTTTCTGCGAAGGACGAATAAGAAGTATTTGCTGATTCCAGGATGCCACGCCTCTCACTTCATAAATATTTTCCCCCACAGCCACCTGGTTTCCCACACAATCTTCACTGCCAAATAGCTCCAGGGCTGTAGTCCGGTCAATCACACATCCCTTCTCATCATTTCCGTCAAGTACAGCAGCCTGCCGGTCATATAGTGCTGCCAGTCCCACAACGCCTGTCACATTCGCATTTGTCGGTCTGGAATACCGGAGATTTTTTATCTCCTGAACGCCTCCATTCCATACAAAGCAGATATCTGTAATTTCATCACCATTCTGATATTCTTCAAAAAGTTCCTCTGCCTGGCTTACCGCAGGATAAGTTCCATATAACTCAGCCACAGCAATATTATTTTTTCCCACATTCACATAATCCTTCATTCCGAAATAAAAGAAGGCTGCTGACAGCAATACTGTCACAGTCACTTTCACATATTTAGAAATATAATTTTTCATTTTTTGCCGTACTGCTTTCTATTTAATTCTCAGCGATTCTCACTCTGCTGCCATCTGCCAGCGTCCTGTCCGCCTGTACGATCACTGCCTGGTCTGTGGAAAGAGTTCCTTCTTCCAGTGCTGCAGTAATCTGATTTTTATCTTTCACTGTAACTTCTACTTTTCTTGCGGTCATAACCGTTCCAAGTACCGTATTTTCTGTATCTGTAACATACACATAGTCTTTCCCATTTTCTGAGTACAAGGCTGAAAGAGGGACACAGCAGGAATAAGGGCCATAATCCTTTGATATGGAAAAATCTCCGCTCTGTCCAATAGACATGCTGTCATCAGGTACAACAATTGACAAATCACAGCTGTCACTATCCGCCTCATTTTCAACCACATTTTCTACAGTTGCACCAGAAATATCATTATTGTTATAATCTGTTATTTTCACGTCAGCACCTGCCGACACATATTTCCTATCTTCTTTTAAAATAGTACCGGTCATTCTAAGCTCTCCGTTTGAGAAATATAGAACTGCAGCTGCTGTCTGTCCTGTAATATCTCCTGTTTGCACAGACAGATTTTTTAATACACCAGTAACCGGGGAGGAAATAACACCTTCTGTATTCTGAAGCACTGTCACTTTTTCTCTGTCTTCTCTGGCACTTTCCAGTTCTCTTTGGGTATTTTCCAAGGTACTGTCCGAAGCTTCAGGTTCATTGGCATCGGATACTTCCCGTCCTGCACTTGCCAGTGCCTGGTTTCTTCCTGCAATCGCCTGGTTCAGTGTCTCCTGCTTTGAACGCAGGTCATCCAAAAGAGCGGTTTCCGTAGCGGTATCACTCTCCTTGGCGGAATTATCGGATTCCATCCAACCACTTGTATCTGTGTCAGTGCCATCTGTAAATCCACTTAAATCATCCCCCCAGGTTTTTGCTTCCTTTTCCTGATAAAATTCATCCAGGCGCTGCTGGGCAACTTGCAGTTCTTCCCTTGCATTGTCTACGGAAACATTTCCGCTTTGTACTGCAAGATCATAAGAATTACCAGCCCAGGCCTGCTGAACCGCCCGCTTCTGAGCGTTTACCTTTTTCTGGCTTTCAATGTCTTTCGCCTGTCCCTCCAACGTTTTTATTTTATCATCCAGTTTTTTTGCTGCTTCCTGAATACTTTCCTCTGACAGTGTCATTAAGGTGTTCCCTTTTTTCACCGCCTGTCCCGGGTGCACCATCACCTGTTCCACCTGTATATTTTCCAGAACAAACACGGCCATCTCCTGACTGCTTTCCACTTTTCCTGTACCGCTTACCTCATGGGTGATCATCTGATTTGCCGGATTCTTTATCTGGATCTGTATTACATTTACAGAGTCTGAAACTCTTGATAAAACAGTGAAAAGCAGCATAACCGCAAAGAAAATGCCCGCCGCATGAATTAATTTTTTTCTCATGACAATCTCCATCCTATTCCTTTTTCCAATCTCAATAACAGCCCTTTTCCTATCCTTTCACGGCCGTAGAAATAATCCCCTGCTCCAGATAATCCTGTCCTGCCAGAAACACTAAAACAGCTGGAACAAGAGCCACTATGGATGTAGCAAATGCAACGCCCGCCTGTTTCAGATCAATATTCGGCAGATACAAAGACAGCGGCCACAATTCTTTTGTTTTCAAAAATGCCATAGGCTGTTCGATCAGATTCCAATATTCCAGAAATCCCAGTACAATGGCAGAAATGACGCCAGGTGAGCCCAAGGGGATGGCAATCATAAAAAACAGTCTGAGCTCACCTGCACCGTCAAGTCTTGCAGCTTCCAGAAGCGCCAGGGGAATCCCTTTAAAAAAGCGGTACATGATAAATATGGGAAATGTAGAAAAAAACGCCGGAAGAATAATCCCCCAAAGCGAATCAAGAAGCCCGATTTTGTCCAGCACCAGATAATTACCCAGAAGCATAACCTGAAAAGGCATCATCATCAGTGCTATATATAAAGTAAATAGTATATTTTTCCCTGGAAAATCAAATTTAGAAAAGCCCCATGCAGCAGGCATTCCGACCAGAAGCTCTCCTATCAGTGCACCTGTCGTAATTTTCACAGAGTTCCAGAACATAACAAAAAATTCCGGTGAATCCATAAGCACTTCCACATAATGTTTTAATGTAGGATATTCCGGAAACAGTTTCCAGGAATCATACCCCTTCACACCTTCCATCATTACCGGAAGCAGCATATCTGTCAGTTCATTATTTCCCATAATGGAGCCTGCTGCCAGAAACAAAATGGGAAATACAAAAATAAAAGCTAAAATTGCAAGAAAAAAACAGGTTATTTTTTTCACTTTCTAATCCTCTCTTTCCCATGCTTTTTGCAGTAAGAGAACAAGAATCATAATTGATATTCCGGTGACTACAGCAGCAGCTGCCATTTTGTCCATAGCAAGATCTCTGTACCAGTTATTGAACAGATGCTGAAGAAGATACATATTTTCCTGAGGGTAATCTCCGGCAACCAGATAAGCTTCCCGGAACACCTTGAAACCATTTAACAGTGACAAAACCGCAATCGTAAAAAAAGAAGGCAAAAGATTTGGAACCGTGATCTGTGAAAAACATTTCCATGCATCTGCTCCGTCAACTTTCGCAGCTTCATAAAAAGTTTCCGGAATTGTGGAAAGACCAGCCAGCCACAACACAATATCATATCCCAGATTTCTCCATATATAGCTGATCACCAGCACTCCAAAAGAAGCCTTTGTATTCAGCCAGTCAACGGTTTTCAATGATAATAATTCCAGAATATGATTCAAAATTCCCTGTCCATTAAACAGGATTTTCCATAAAATAGCTACAGACGCAACCGGTATAGCCATAGGCAACAGAAATGCTGTTTTCAGCAACTGCTTCGCATTTTTTCTCAGTCCATTTAGCAGGACTGCAAGTATCAGTGACAGAATTACCAGCAGCGGAATACTGGTTGCCAAAAAACGGAGCGTGTTTTTCCCGGCAAGAAGAAATGCCTTATTGGAAAATATCATCTGGTAATTTCTAAGTCCAATAAATGTCCCATTTACTGATTCGCAAAAAGAACGGCGTATCACATCCCCATAAGGGATTAACCAGAACAGACAGATTCCGGTAAAGCTTGGAAGAATAAATAAAAAGCCTTTGATGGCATATTTTCTTTTCACAACGATTCCTCTTTTCAGGCAACTATTTGCAGGTAGCCATTCTTATGATTTATCTGATAAAATGAGAATAGCAGGGGAATCTCTATTTTTTCTCTAACTTTTAAAGCAATCGTTTTCATTTTTATCTTGCTGTGCACACATTCTGTTAGAGACATTTTAGAGATTAACGCGTATAATTACTGAATGAATAGAACACTGTACTGGTACGAATATTTATATATGGAGTTTTTTATGCGAATTTTAATAATAGAAGATGACAAAGATCTGGCACAGCTTACGAAGCTTGCACTAGAAAAAGAAAATTTCACAGTAGACGTGTGTTTAGATGGTGCTGAAGGACTATATTATATGCAGGAAAACATGTACGACCTGGTACTTCTGGACCGTATGCTTCCTTCCATGGATGGCGCCCAGGTTTTAAAGGCAGCCAGAGCAGCACACATTTTTACCCCTGTCATTTTTCTTACGGCGCTTGGGGAGCTGGAAGACAAGGTTACAGGCCTGAACTGCGGGGCTGACGACTACATGGTCAAGCCTTTTGCCTTTGAAGAGCTTCTTGCAAGAATTCACAGTATTATGCGTCGCCCAGGAAAATGGGGAGAGCCCAATCTTCTGAAACTGGGCGATATTGCTTTTGATCCTGAATGCGGACATCTCACCAGGGACACAAAAGAGTGCACTCTCTCCGACCGTGAAAGTGCACTCCTGGAAGTATTTCTTAGAAATCCCGGGCAAGTTCTGCCCCGCACCCTTCTGCTCTCCCGTGTATGGGGACTGGATTCTGACGTAGAGGATGGCAATCTGGATAACTACATCCATTTTCTCCGACGCCGTCTGAAATCCGTAGGCAGCACTCTGGTTCTGAAAACTGTACGAGGTGTAGGATATCAACTCCAGGTATATCACTAGAGCTCATCCTAAAAAGGCTTTCTGCAGAATGTACGTCATGATTTATGGAAAATTTTGCTACTTCGGCAGCTTTATCACAAAGGTGCTTCCGCCACCTGGTGTATCCTCGATACGGATACTTCCTTTATGCAGCATCACGATCTCCTTGGCTATGCAAAGTCCAAGTCCAAAATGCTGCTTATCCTTTCTTGCCGGATCGGCCCTGTAAAATCTCTGGAACACCGCTTCCTTATTTTCATTAGAAATTCCGGGGCCGTTATCCTGCACGTAAATCTTAAAATACTTTTCCTTCTCTTCTACGCCCATTTTCATCTTTCCCTCTGCGGGCACATAGCTTGCTCCGTTATCCAGAAGAATCCCAAGCACCTGGCTTATTCTTGCGCTGTCACATTTGCAGACGGAAAGAGGTTCCTCTGGCAAAATCACTTTCAGGGAAATCTTCTTCTCATGCAAAAGTGGTTCATATTTTTCATAAGTATCCAGAACCAGTGTATCAAGCTCGCAATCTGATTTCGTAATGCTCCAGGATTTATTATCCGCATTTGCAAGGGAAAGCATATCACCAACCAGCATAGACATTCGGTTTCCTTCGCTTTTTATAGTCTGCAAAAGTTTTCCGCTATCTCCGGAATCTTTTTCCATCACCTGCACGCAGGATAAGATCACAGCCAGAGGTGATCGAAGTTCATGAGATGCGGAAGCAATGAACTGAGTCTGTTTCTTTCGGTTCTCCTCCAATGACCGCAGCATTTTTCCCGTAAAAAACCAGGAAAACGCTATTAAAATCAGAATAGCGATCAGCACCAGCCCTGCAAATAAAATCCTCTGATGAAAAATCTGTGCCTCTAACCCGTCAAGAGGATATACCAGAACCAGGCTCAGCACCCCATTTCCCTTTGGAATCAGGGCGGTACATGCATAAAAATCTGTGGTCTGAAAATAAACCTCTTTTGGAATGGAAATGCTTCCTGTATATTCCACATCCAGCCCCTGTTCCTCCCTGGAAATTCTGGCAGCCTCCTCCAACATTTTTTCCGTGGAAAGTTTTCCGTCCCTATCAGAGAAATCCTCACTGGGAGTTTCTTCTGCATTTTCACTTTTTTCATTCATTTTATCAAAATACAGTTTTTTTCCATTATTCAGAATCCGAAGCTCTACCCCATATTCCTGCTTTGCTTCCAGAATCCATTTATGTGAAAGAATAGTCTGGTTTTCCAGGTAAGCTACACAGGAATTTCCATTATTCAAAAATCTTTCATAACTATTGCGGGTAAGCCCACGCTCTGAGATCACAAGGCAGGAAACTGCCATCAGGATCAGAATTCCACTTGTGATCAACGCTGAAAATACGGTCATTTGCCTGTGTAATTTTTTAAACATTTCACACTCTCCATACTAGGGCATAGCCTGTATATTTACAGGCTATGCCCTTCTTATCATCCAATCTTATTTCTGTCTGGTACACGTTACAATTCACTCTGCCAGATACAGATTCACCTGCTGTATCACTGCATTTACTGCCTCTTCAAGACCAATTTCGCCATTCAGGTACCGCACTCCGTTCTCGCAGACCGCACTGGTAATGATCCCATTGTCCAGAATCGGGGTTGTAAGTGTTTTTCCCAGTTTCTTAAATTCATTTATCTGATCAGCAGATGGAACTTTAATCTCATAATTAGTCTCCTGACCAGTGAGATTGTTTGTACCTCCACCAGAAGCCAACACAGTTCCTTCTTCTCCCAGATTCCAATAGTCATCTCCATCGTATACCTTTTCCACAACCGGAAAGCCATCGTTCTTTGAGATCTGTTGTCCTTCTTCTGAAAAAAGATACTTAACAAATTCCAGTGCTTTTTCCTTCTGCGCTGATTTGGAGCTAACGCTTATTTTATTTACCAGAATATAATAATCAGAAGCCTGACCGTTCCAAAGCTTATATTCCTGATTTTCTGTCAACTCTGAAAAAGAAACTACAGATGCAAAATCATAGGGTGAAAAAACACCGCCAACTGCAAACAGGCAGTTTCCGGAAAACAACGCAACATTTTCCCCGGCAATTCCGTAACTCCGGACATAGTCAGGCTGTTCACTTTCATCAAATGCCTGAGGATATGTTGCCTTAACTTCTTCTGCTCCATCCTTTCCTGCCTGATAAATTCTTCCCATCTGCTCCAGGAATTCCTTCACTTTTTCTTCATCCAATGTCCCATCTGATTTCATCCATGCAGCAGAATTATTATCTGTAAACTGTTCTAACAATGCTTTCGAATATAAAGAATAGGCAAATGGGAACCTATACAAATTCTCATCAGACAGGCCATACTCGTCCTTATGTTTTTCAGCCACATCTGCCAGAGAGGTCAGGTCAGTTACCCCATCTACATCTTCTTTTTGTCCTTCCATCATAGGGATTCCAAATTTTACCGGCATTTCATAGATACTTCCATCCGCCTCTGTATATGTGTCCTGAATGTTAAAAAGGATTCCTGCATCTTTCAAAACACCGCTTAAATCCTCCAGCATTCCCTGCTCTACATAAGCATCTGAAGAAATCCCGTCCATGATCAGAATATCCGGTCCTTTTCCTGCCATAATCTCTGTATTCAAGGTTTTCAGGGCATCCGTACGGGTTACTCCGTCATCTCCTGTCATTCCTGTTTCCACAGTCAGATATATATCCGGATATTTTTTCTGAAACAAGGCCACTGCTTGACGGATACTGGAATTGTCCTCCAGGGAATAAATGGTAAGCTCAGTATCCGGCACTGTGGGAGTATCTGCTGAATATGTATAGGAAAGCAGTTCACCTCCCATTGTACCGGAATCGTAATCGGACACTCCCAGATAGATTTTTCCATCTTTGTCCTGGGTAATACAGTTAAAAGCCTTGTTGGGGGAATTTAAGGAATTCAGGCTTCCGTCGATCACCTGCTCGATCACATTACCGCCAAATGCGTAGCGGTACAGTCCCGTACTATCCACATAAAACAAAGTTCCTTCCTCATCTCCATCCATGAACATTAAAGACGTACCGAAGGAATTTCCAAATTCCAGATTAGAAGGTGTCTTTTTCAATTGCTCAGTCAACGCTTCTCCTCCATCCGCCGGCTTACCGGAAGCGATATCATAATAACGGACATCTCCATCCGCAATTACGGTCAAATACTCAGATGTCACACCCATATAATCTGTATGCTTTCCTTTTTCATACTCATGAACTACACTGCCATCTGCAGGATCAATCTCCAGAATGCCTTTTCCTGTAAGCTGCAAGAACAGATTGCCATTTGTGCCGATTGCCATACTCCAGGCAAAAGTTCCATCCACTGCATTTCCAAGCTCAAGCTTTCTTCCCTCCCCGCCAGTAGGACAATAATAGTAATCCATGCCAACTGTGTCGCTCTCATTTTCAATGAACACGCCGCCCAGAATGCTTCCATCTTTTCCAAGCGCCACATTATAAAAAGAGTCTTCTTCCAGACCGAAAAGACTTTCCAGTTTTTCCTCTTCCTGCCAGGTCTTACCTTGATCCGTGGATTTATAAAGAACCAGCTGATAGTCGCTGTTCCGTACTAACATTTCCAGGCTGCCATCTTCCATAACCTGCAGGCTGGAAATCCCTTCGCAATCTTTTGGTACTGTCAGTTTCTCTTCCAGATAGCGTCCCATTGCCCTGTCCTTATCGGAACCAGTCATACCATCAGCAGCATTTCCACCATTTTCAGGTTCTTTCACTATATCTCCACTATCGCCGCCACAGCCTGCGAAACTCCCTGCTCCGGTAAAAACCAGACATACCATTGTTGAAACCCACATTACTTTCTTAAATTTTTTATATTTCTGCATGTAAAAGTTCTCCTTCCATTGTTAAGGTTCTATACAACCCTATCAAAGGAATCTCTATATTTTCTCTAAGCATTATAGCATAGGAACTGTTTCACAGCAAAAAAGAACAACCATCCGCACAAATAATCAAATCTGCACTTCTGGTTGTTCATTTTCATAACAATATTAACAATTATTCACTTCTAAGTGCATCAATCGGATTCAGGTTGGCAGCTTTCACAGAAGGAAGCAGACCAAAAATAATTCCGATCAGCATGGAGAATACAACGGATCCCACAATCGCAGGAACACTGATCGCAGTAGGCGAACCTGCCACCTTGGATACAATCTTGGAAAGTCCGATTCCAAGTACAACTCCAATAATACCGCCCACACTGGTAAGTACTGCTGCCTCTGTAAGAAACTGTCCCAGGATGACCTTTTTTCTTGCACCGATAGCCTTCTTCAGACCGATCTCTTTGGTACGCTCTGTGACAGATACCAGCATAATATTCATAACACCGATTCCTCCAACCAGAAGGGAAATACTTGCGATCCAGATCAGCTGGGAATTGGTGCTTTCACTTAAGTTCTGAAGATTCTTGACACGTTCCATAACGTCATCTGCCTTATATTTGAAGCTGCTCTTTCCATTGGTATTATCAATGGATTTATTCAGAATCTTCGCTACTGCAGAGCCTGCTTCACTCATATTATCTGTACTGTCAACCTTAATAATGGCATTTTCAGGCTCATCAAACTTATAGGAGATCGGCCAGCATTTATTGGGAATCAAAACAGTTCCGATCACACTTTCATAATAGTTGTCAAAATCACTTGGTGTTTCCATATTTGGAAGACTGTCCGTAGACTGGCGTACAACGCCTATAACGGTGTACGGTTCTGAACCAATCTCTATAATCTTACCTATTGGATTCACTCCTGGAAACATAGTATCTGCTGCATAGCTGTCGATCATTGCCACCTTACGGAAACCGTCGTAATCAGCCTGAACGAAACCTCTTCCGGAGCGCACCTGATATCCGCAGGTATCCAGATAGTTCATATCAATTCCATAAACCTTGCCACCGGAAAAACTGCTGTTCTCATAATAAACACTGCTGTTGTAATCTGTTCTGCTATAAAAAAATGTGGCATTTTCTACATGATCTGCTTTTTTCACTTCATCCTTCAGGCTCTGACTGAGAAGCGGTGTGGAGACTGACGAACCATCGCTGTAAGAATCCACACTGTATGCACTGTCACCTTGTGATAAAGTGATATTTACCGTATTATTTCCGGAACCGATCAGATTCTCCTTGATCTGTTCACTGGTTCCCTTGATAGTGGAAACAATGGCAATAATAGAAGCAATACCGATGATAATACCCAGCATCGTCAGGAAAGATCTCATCTTGTGTGACCAGATTCCCTGGAATGCCAGACGTATATTTTCAAACATGAAATCCCTCCTTAACCAAGACCACCGGAATAATCTGTGGAATCATATCCCATAAACTCATCCAGAGATCCTTCTTTCGTCTTCATGCCTTCTTTGATTGATTTTGAATAAGGGAATGCAATCTTATCGTCAAAAGACAATCCACCGCTTACCAGGACATAGGTACCGCCATTTACATTCTCTTTTACCTTCACAATCTGTTTTTTCAGCACACCGTTATCATCTTTATAAACATAGCTTACACCGTCTTCGGTACGGACAAAGGCCTTGGAGAGTACAATACCATCTGTGCTCTGTGCTTGCTGTTCCAGCTGGATATCCACCCAGTCTCCTACGCTTACCTGGGCAGAATCATCTGTGATCTTAGCCGTAAACGTATAAGAGGATACATTTGGATTGCTATCCCCGTAATAATAGGAATTGTCTCCATCTACTGCATAATCAGACACCTGCACTACTTCTGCCTCGAAAACCATATATCCGCTTTCACCATAGGAATTACAGGTCAGCATTGTGCCTTCCTGCACCTGGTCAAGCATAAGCTCGCTGACAGTTCCCTGTACATAATAACCGTCTTTACTCTTTATCAGCATAAAAGCATCGGATTCCGAATTGGTTCCTGTAGCTGCATCCCCAACAGTCGTAACAATACCATCCAGCTTACTTGTGATCAGCTGTCTGTCAGCTTTCTTCTGAAGTTTACTGATATTGATCTCACTCTCCTGAATATCCAGCTCCAGACTGGCGATCCGATTCTTCTGGATCTTTATGGCTTCTGAACGCGACAAGGAAGCGCTGCCTCCACCACCGTCTCCTCCGCCACCGTTATCCGGATTATCCGGCTGGTCATTACCATCCTCATACTGCAGGGCGCCCGCCAGTGTAAAATCCATCTCTGCGAAACGGTCAACCGGGTTGGACAGCATATTCCCGTCAATCAGATAATAGCCCGTACAGGACTGCTTTCTGTTGGTATAGTCTGCAATGGTATCATTCTGGTGAAATTCCAGCAGATACCAGTATCCTCCCGGATGCAGAAGAATCGTTCCGTCTGCATTATAACCTGCCATTTTATTCAGGAAAGCTCCGGTCACATTTACCTTACCTTTCGCACTGGAGCAAAGATACAGATATGGATCCTCTTTTGTTCCAGTTCCCTGATAAGGCTCTGTATCGTAATCAAGAGTAAGGTAAAATGGTTCCTCTCCATCTATAAACCCTTCATTTTTTCCAAGGCTTGTATCCGTTCCCTGAGAAGCGTCTGTTCCATTCTCACTTCCATCGGAAATAAATCCATCCTGCCCGGAAGAAGAATCTCCACTGCTAAATCCATCATTAGAAGGTTCCTCATAAGCCCCTGGAGCCGTACCCGGATCTGCCACCTCTGTTCCTTCCATACTTCCATCAGCGGCATCCATATTATCTGACATGTTTTCATCTTCAGTAACAACACTTGTCATGTCATCAGGACCTGTCATATCCTGACTGCCTGCTTCCTGACTATCTGCAAATCCATCCGTGATATCCGTAACTGCTGCCAGAAGCACAGGCTGCAGGATTGCAGCAAGATAATGATCGGATGCGGTCACATCTAATGAGGACATCTCATTATCTCCTAAGGAATCATCTCCGGAATCCAAACCAGAATCTGTCCCAGAATCTGTCCCCGAATCTGTATCGGTATCAATCAGATTATCAGCGGAAGATGCATCAGTATCCAGGATCGGTCCTCCATTTTGAAGACTTGTAAGCCTTTTCTTTGCTGCGGCAAGATCCTGCTGCTGCTTCTGAAGCTTCAGTTTGGCTATATTCAGTTCCATATCCACAAGTGTCATATCAAAGGAGATCAGCTTATCCCCAGGTTTCACTTCGTCACCCTTGCTCACATAGATTTCCTGAATGATCATATCCTTATCCACAGAAATTCTTTGGGTGGCATTGGCGTAAACATTACCGCTTAAGGTGGTATCAGAATCGTATCGTTCCCCAGCCAGATCACTGACACTTGCTACCAGAACCTCTTTCTGGCTTCCCTTACGCACATACATAAGGCCACCGCCTATGCCAGTTCCTACAAGAGCCGTAATCACAACTCCTATGATAACTTTTTTCGCTTTACCCATAGGATCACCTCTTTTCCTGCAGTTCACCGTCGCGGATCATAACCACCCGTTTGGCATGCGCTGCAATGTCCGCATCATGGGTGATCATAAGAACGGAAACCCCTTCGTCATTCAGCTTCTGGAAAAGCTCCATAACCTGTCTGCCTGACTTACTATCCAATGCACCGGTAGGTTCGTCTGCCAGAAGAAGTTTGGGATTATTTACAATCGCCCTGGCAATGGCAACCCTTTGCATCTGTCCTCCAGACAGCTGGTTCGGTCTGAAATCCACACGGTCTGCAAGCCCGACTCTGTCAAGCGCTGCAAAAGCCCTTTCTCTTCGCTCCTTCTTAGGCACACGGGCATAATTCAGAGGCATTTCCACATTGGAAATAGCGGACTGTCTGGGCAGAAGATGAAAGCTCTGGAATACAAATCCGATCTTATTCAGACGGATATCTGACATCTCATTCTCGGAACATTTGCTGATGTCCTGCCCATCCAGATAAAAGCTTCCCTTGGTTGCCTGGTCCAGGCAGCCGATTATATTCATAAGTGTGGACTTACCAGAACCGGAAGGTCCCATAATGGCTACATATTCGCCCTCTTCCATGGAAAAATTCACATTCTTAAGAACTGGAACCGTCATTTTCCCCTGCAGGTAATCCTTATAAATTCCTTTCAGTTCAAGTATCATCCCGCTGCCTCCGTATCGTCGGAACCGTACATAACCGGATCTTCAATGGTATCCTCCGTAAAATCCTCTGTACTGTCATCAAATGAATCATCTTCTGTAATATCCTCAGATGCATCATATGAATCCTTACCATCTATAGTGGCATCCATATTTTCATCTACCACTCCGGATTCAAAATCCGCACTGGAATAATCCTCATCCAATGGTTCCATAATATCTCCATCAGAGTATTCCCCGGCATCCATATTACTTTCCATATCAACGCTTTCCAGTTCTTCATCTGTCATCTCAGACACATCTTTGGTACTCATACCTTCCACAAGACTGTCTGACGGGAATGCAATACTGTCATCTTCCGTAAGGCCATCTGCGATCTCATATTCCGAAAGATTATCGTCATGCTGTCCAAGGATGACAGAACGCTTCTCCAGCCGGCCTTTGGAATCCACTGCCCACACATAAGGGCTGTCTGTATCCGCGTCCACGATATAATAATCCCCGATCCAGATGCCAGTCTTCTGTTCCTCCTGGCCTTCATCCATCTCTATGTACACATGCTGGCCAAGCATCAGTCCTTCAGAGGAATCCAATGTCACATAGAACGGATAGGTACTGGAGCTGGTCGTATCATCCCCACTGGACATTCCCAAGTATGAATTACTACTGCTGCTGTTGGAAGAATTCTGCTCATCCACAGCTCCCATAGTGCCATGCCAGATCTGATTCTCATCTACCCTGGAACGTACAATCACCGCTGAACCCGGAACTACTGTATTTCTGTTCTGCTCATTCACCTGACCCTTAATACGGTATGCGCCGGTACTGAGGATTGTAATAAAAGCATTATCCGATGAATCAGAGCTTCCATAATCAGCGCTCATGCTGTCATCCAGTGTATCCCCGTCATCACTTCCCAGCTTGCTGGTATCAATTTTCTGGATAACACCGTCGATCTCGCTGCGCACTTCCGTATTGGTGGTAGCAGCCTGCAGCTTGTCAATCTCCGCCTGCTTGCTTACCTGATCGTATTCATTCTTCTTAAGATTCATCTTATTGGTTTCAATTTCGATCGTATAAGAAAGCTGGCTGCTCTTATTCGCTTTCTTTTTCTCTTTTTCAAGAGTGGTGATCTGTTCATTAAGGCTGAGGGCCTCATTTTTCAACCGGTCAAGTGCCAGCTGCGCTTCCTTCAGACTGTCCTGGATGCTGCTAAGATCGTATTCAAATAACAGCTGTCCTTTCTTAACCTCATCTCCGGTCTTTACCTTAACCTCCGTAACGGTTCTGCCACTCTCAATATTTACCTTAACAGTCTCCTGAGGTTCCACAACTCCTGCGAACCGGTTCATGACTCCGGAATCCTCACCAAGAAGTGTACTGATCTTCGTCACATAGGCCACTTCGCCGGAAGCGGAAGCTGAATCACCGTAATTCTGTTTATAATAATACCAGCCACCGGCGCCTGCAGCTCCTGCAAGAAGGATCAGTCCTCCGACGACAAAAACTTTTTTCTTCATGGTTACCTCCTGTACGATAACGCAATCCTTTTTTCATCTCATAACTGTTCAGAGCCAGTTACAACACCTTCTGCAATTATAGCAGATGGCCTCTCTCTTCTGTCATCTGCATTTACCCTGTTAATAATAACAGATTCCGCCTCAAAAGAAAAGTATTCAAAGCCCGCAATCTCTGTTTCTAATACATTTTTCACAATTTTTTCACTGTTTTTTTAGAAAAATCGTATAGATTTTAGGGATTTTTGACTTTTATACCGAAAAATGGTATAATAAAAAAAATTTATAAACTTTTTTACCCAATAACCTGAAAGGAAAGAAACTGTATGAAATCAGTAAAATATCTGCTTTTTCTTCTTTTACTTCTTTGTGTATTCCTATTCTGCGGCTGTACCGGCAAAGAAGAAAAGAAGATAGAAGAAGTAGTAAAACGGGAACTGGATCTTCTTAAGAACCTGGATTCCGACACCACACAGAAATACATCTCTTACCAGGAGCTTTTTCCTGAAGAAACGGAAGCTGCCTCTGATACCTCTGATATAGAAGAAGTCTCCTCTCTCTTTTTCCAGGATTTTGATTACAAGATTCTGAATGTTAACGTTGACAAGGACAAAAAAAATGCCCAGGCAGACCTTCGTCTGGTTACACTGGACGCCCACGCACTTGCTGAAGATTTTCTGAAAGCACAGCTGAAGCAGGAAATTTCCCTGGCAGCATCTGACCAGACAGATGATCAGACCTTTTCCCTGGAAGACCGTTACCGCCTGCTCCGGGAATTGTTAAGCACAAATGATTATCAGACAGTAGAGCGTAACTGCACCATTTCCCTCTCTGCTTCCCAGGATGAGGAAAAAAATTGGGAGATCCGGCGCAACAATTCATTGGAAAATGACCTTGTCGGCGGTCTTATGAATTATCTTACTGATCCGGATATTCTCTCTCCGGAAGATACGCTCACCGTATATCTTGATACCCTGAAAAATATGTCCACAGACGAACTTGGCAATTATCTGAATGCTGATTCCATCGCCAGCTCTGGTGATTCTGAAAAGATCCAGCTCGCAGATGCACTGGTAGAACACGTTCATGATTCTTTTGATTACTCTGTAGGCGAAGCTTCTGTTTCCGGTTACTACGCCACTGTTGATGCGACAATCACCACTTTTGACAGTGATGCGATTCTGAAAAACTATCAAAAAGAGCTTGATACTTATCTTTCTTCTGTAGATGCTGTAATAGACGGCTCCCAGAAGCGTTATGAAAAATCCTACAGCATGCTTCTGGATGTCATCGATAAAAGCACTGCTACCAAAACTGTGGAAACCACGTTTACCCTGATCAACGACGGAGCTTCCTGGAAGCTGGAAGATGCCGGGACTGTATTTGGTCAGGCATTATTTGGTAATTTAAGCTCCAGCCCGGTAGAAGATGCAGACACCCAAAGTTGACGCTTGCAGCTTTCCCTATAAAAAGAATAGTTTGTAATACACAAAAATCCTGCCATTTCAAGGCAGGATTTTTGTTTTTTATCTTTTTGGTATTTTATCTTTTTATCAGATAATCCTTTTTCAACGATTCTGTATGATATCACTTAATCTGTAATGCTATCTTCCTTCTCCACCTCAAGTCCCAGCTCATCAAGCTGTGCTGAACTTACACGCTGTGGTGCCTGTGTCATCAGACAGGAAGCATCTTTTACCTTCGGGAATGCGATAACGTCACGGATACTGTCAACCTTGGCAATAAGCATAACCAGACGGTCAAGACCGTAAGCCAGTCCTGCGTGAGGCGGAACACCATATTTGAACGCATCCAGAAGGAATCCGAACTGCTCATGGGCAGCTTCCGGAGTAAATCCAAGTTCTTTGAACATTCTTTCCTGAATATCATCCTGGTGAATACGGACACTACCGCCACCGATCTCATTACCATTCAATACAATATCATAAGCTTTCGCGCGGACAGCACCCGGATCTGTATCGAGAAGCGGGATATCCTCATCCATAGGCATGGTAAATGGATGATGCATAGCTGTGAAACGGTTCTCTTCCTCACTCCACTCAAGAAGCGGGAACTCTGTTACCCATACGAAACGGTATTCATTTTTATCAAGAAGATCCATCTGTTTTGCGAGTTCCAGACGAAGTGCTCCTAAAACATCATAAACCAGTTTCTTCTTGTCAGCTGCAAACAGAAGCAGATCTCCTGCTTTACCATCCATAGCTGCCACAAGAGCATCCATCTCTTCCTCTGTCATGAATTTGGCAAAGGATGATTTTCTTGTGCCATCTTCTGCGATTGCAATATAAGCAAGTCCCTTAGCACCATATCCTTTTGCAAACTCTACCAGCTTGTCAATCTTCTTACGAGGCATGCTGCCCTGGCCTTCTGCATTGATACCACGAACGCTTCCACCATTTTCAAGGGCACTTGTAAATACGGAGAATCCGCAGTTCTTCACAACATCGCTTACATCGTGAAGCTCCATGCCAAATCGCATATCCGGTTTATCGGAGCCAAAACGATCCATTGCTTCCTGCCAGGTGATTCTCTGAATCGGAAGTTTCACATCAATGCCAAGAACCTCTTTGAACAGATATGCAAGATATCTCTCATTTACATCAATTACATCATCTACATCAACGAAAGAAAGCTCCATATCGATCTGTGTGAACTCCGGCTGACGGTCGGCACGAAGATCCTCATCACGGAAACATCTTGCGATCTGGATGTATCTGTCATATCCGGAACACATCAGAAGCTGTTTGTACAGCTGTGGTGACTGCGGCAGACCATAGAAGCAGCCAGGATGTACACGGGAAGGTACCAGATAGTCTCTTGCGCCCTCCGGAGTACTCTTTCCAAGCATAGGAGTCTCAATTTCCAGGAATCCTTCATTTGTAAAGAAGGATCTTGTCAGCTGCATTACGCGGCTTTTCAGGATCAGGTTTCTCTGAAGATCCGGACGTCTTAAGTCAAGGTAACGATATTTCAGACGTACATCCTCTTTTGTCTTGCTGTTTTCCTCAACCGGGAATGGCGGAACCTCTGCCTCAGAAAGAACACGAAGGGATTTTGCCCTTATTTCGATCTCGCCTGTTGCAAGATTTTCATTTACAGCACCTCCACGTTTCTCAACGGTTCCAGTAACTGCTATTACAAATTCGCTTCTAAGCTTACCAGCCTTTGCAAAGCCTTCCTCATCAATAGAGCCATTCTCGAAGATCAGCTGCATGATTCCGCTGCGGTCACGTAAATCAACGAAAATGATTCCTCCTTTATCTCTTGCTTTCTGAACCCATCCCATAAGGGTTACTTCGCTGCCTACCATCTGTGTGGTTACTTCTGCACATCGACAGGTTCTGTGCAGTCCCTGTATACTCTCAGCCATTTTAAGGCGCCTCCTTATTCTATGGGGTTTCCCCCAGCTTTCTCAAAATACAACTTCTGAAATCTGTTTCTTATCGTCTGAAAAATTCCACAAATTCCGCATAACCTTCTGCTGCCATCTGATCTTTCTGGAATTTTTTATTTTTCTTCATAATGGAGATATTAACCTGGACTCCGGTCTTTCTCTCCTCTTCTGCCTGACGGAAGATCTCGATCAGCTTATCTGACGGCATGTTTTTCTCTACAAGATAAGCTTTCTTAGCTTTCGCAGTAGGAATCTGATATCCTCTCTCAAGGAGAAGCATAACAATACGCTCAAATCCAATGGAGAATCCACATGCGCTCGTATTATTTCCGGTAAATTTACCGATCATCTCATCGTAACGTCCGCCACCGCCGACGCTGCCGCCGAACTCATCCATGGAAATCTCAAAGATCGGACCTGTATAATAAGACATACCACGTACCAGAGTGGGATCAAATGCCATCTTAAAGTCTGCGGTCTTTACAGCTTCCACTGTGGAAATGATTGTCTCAAGATCAGCTGCGATCTGCTCATCCAGAACACCTGCAAGCTTTTCTTTACAGTATCTTACGCCCTGGATATCTGAGCTGATTTCCTTAAACATAGCCAGGTAAGTGTCAATGCTCTCCTTTGCAAAGCCTTCCTCTTCCAGCTCTTTCGCTACGCCTTCAAGACCAATCTTATCCATCTTATCAAGAATGATAAATACAGTGTCAAAGCTCTCCTTCGGGAATCCGCTATACTCTGCCATAGCCTTCAGGATACGGCGGTCATTAATACGGATCGTGAAATTATGGAAATCAAGCTTGCCAAGAAGCGTGGTGGTAGCAAGTACCAGCTCAATCTCTGCCATATAAGTAGGCTCGCCAAGAATGTCAATGTCGCACTGCATAAACTGACGGAAACGGCCTCTCTGAGGACGGTCTGCTCTCCATACATATCCCATCTGAAGTGCCTTAAACGGTCCTGGCAGTTCATTGGAATTATTGGAATAATATCTGGAAAGTGGAACGGTCAGGTCATAACGAAGACCGGAATCCACAAGATCAGCCTCTTCTTTCGCCTGGTCAAGCTTCAGCTTCTCTCCTCTTTTCAGGATTTTAAAAATCAGCTTCTCGTTATCTCCCCCCTGTTTACTGCACAGGTTCTCAATATGCTCCACACTTGGAGTCTCAATTGAGGTAAATCCAAAGGAACCATATGTCTCACGGATCAGTCCTGTAACATAGTTACGGATTTCCATCTCCTTCGGTAAAATATCTTTCATGCCGGTTACCGGCTTTTTCTTTAATGCCATGTTTCCTCCTTATCAACCAGTTTCTCTGGTATGTACTACTCTTTGAAATGCAAGAAATACTTCCAGATCAAAGTTTTTTATTTCATCTATCATCAATTCCATCACAGTGTGCTTATCAAAAGCCTTACGGTAGGAACGATCCTGGCTCAGTGCACAGAACACGTCACATACCCGAAGGATTCTGGCTCCAATGGGAATCTCCTTGCCAGATAGATTAGACGGGTAACCGCTTCCATCGTAATTTTCATGATGATATAGAATACTCTCAAGAACAAAATCTGAATAGCCCTGGTCTTTCAGCTCTTCGTAACCAAGTGTGGAATGCATGCGGACATATTTCAGCTCCTCGATCACAAGAGGATTACTTTCCTGACCATTAATATAGCTTCTCAGCTTCAGCTTTCCGATATCATGAAGCATTCCCGCAATCGCAAGATCATAGCACTGTTCATGGGGAAGGCCAAACTCCTGACTTAAAGCATATGCCAGATTGCTTACTGCAATTCCGTGCTTCAGTTCTGCTGAAAGATCAAATTCCAGAAACCTGTCAGATTTTTCTGACGGATTCTCCGAAAGCTTTTCCAAGAATCTCCCCTCCCTCCTATAACCAGGTTCCAATTCCGGTGCGCTTTCTCTCGATCATCTCGTCGATACGGGCAATGTAGCTGGTAACATCCTTTACATTCTCCACACGTTCGATCCGTTTGCCATGGTCAAAGACCAGTTTGGAAGAGCCGCCTGCCCCAAGAGCAATGATAGGCTGTTTTTCTTCCATAATCAGTATATTGTAAATCCCGGCTTTGTCAACCTTTGCGTAGCCTACATTTTCAAAATTTCCCTTCATGTTCTTCTGACGATACAGATAGTAAGGTCCCATTTCCATGGAATAGGCTGTCTGCTGGGTCAGATCCATGATCTCCTGGTTATTCTCAAATGTCATCTCCTGATACCTGTCCTTAAACATATTCAGGCGTGCTGCACGCTTCACAGCCAGGGAATGAACGGTAAGACTGTCAGGGGATAATTCTTTCACCTTCTCCAATGTGTGTTTCACCTTGGAAATATCCTCTCCAGGCAGTCCCACAATAAGATCCATGTTAATATTGTTATAATCCAGTTCTCTGGCAAGCTTAAATGCTTCTATGGTCTGGGCCACAGTATGACGTCTGCCGATAATTTCCAGTGTCTCCTGATTCATGGTCTGTGGATTTACAGAAATTCTGGTCACAGGAAATTCCCTGATTGCTTCCAGCTTCTGTCTGGTAATACTATCCGGTCTTCCTGCCTCTATGGTAAATTCCACAAGTCCGTCAAATCCAAAGGACTCTCCCAACTGGTTCAGAAGTCTCCGCAGCTGATCCGGTTCTAACGTGGTAGGCGTACCGCCTCCAATGTAGATGGTATCAAGCTTATAGTTCTTCATCATCTTAGCAGTCTCACGGATTTCAAGACAAAGTGCATCCAGATACTCATCTACCCGCTTCTGCCAGATTTTTAGGGGGTAGGAGCTGAAAGAACAGTACAGACAGATACTCGGGCAAAAAGGAATACCTACATATAGACTGTAACCATGCTCATAATCAATATCCTGAAGAATGGCCCGTTCCCTGTTTGCTATGGTGATGGCAAGAGCTGTTTTCTTCGCACTTACCAGATAACGGTCACGCATTTCCTGTGCAACCTCAGTATTTTTCATACCACTCTCGATCATCCCCATGGCAAGCTTGGCCGGGCGGATGCCTGTAAGATTTCCCCATGGAAGGTTTCTTCCTGTAAGCTTTACAAGAACATTGTACAACGCATATTTTAAATTGTCCTTATTTGCCTTTCTAAGTTCGTGGGCATCCAGGACTTTCTTCTGTGATCCGCAAACGAGATTGACAGCACCAGCTTCTGTCTTGTTCTCCTGGTTGATAGCTTCCTGATTTTCTCCTGGATCTCCATCTGCTCCTCGTATCACTTCAGCGCTGGCTATCCCTTTATGATCCTTAGTCTCATATTTTATAACAAAATTATCATTTTCTTTTTTCACAGTAAAGAAGATGTCGTATTCCTCTTCGTCTTTCTCGTAGAGGCTGTGGATATCTCCTTCCGGATAAAATGCCTTTATCAATTCATAGACATCATGCTCGAAATCCCTGTCAAGCAGCAGGATTCCTATTTTACACAAATGGATTGTACCTCTTTTCATAGCCGATTGTTGTAGATGTATCATGTCCCGGATAGACATCTGTATCATCCGGAAGAGCATTCAGAAGCTTATGAAGACTTTCCCGGATCTCACCGGCACTGCCGCCTGGAAAATCCGTTCTTCCCACAGAGCCACAGAATAAGGTATCTCCGCTGAACAATACACCCTCGTCTTTCAGATAATAACAGCAGCTTCCTTTGGTATGTCCCGGAGTATGAAGCATCTGAATGGAAAATCCTGCGATCTCGAAAACCTGCAGATCATCCAGAAATACATCCGGACAGACAGAACATGGCTTTCTCATACGATCGGTCATATTCACAGAAGGCTCCCGTAACATTTCTTCTTCCTGCCGACAGGCGTAAACCGGAATCTTATACTCATCCCTCACGGCCTGCACTGCCATAATATGATCAAAATGACCATGGGTAAGAAGAATTGCCATCGGTTTTGCCCCCATGACCTCTACCTTTTGGAAAATTTTCCCTGGCTGGTCTGCCGGGTCAACGATCAACAATTCACTTGTCTCTTTATTTTTCAGAAAATAGCAATTGGTATATACAGGGCCAAGAACCAGCTGCTGCAATTCAAGTTTTCCCATATGTTATCCTTTCATGGCAGATAGGCTGATTTCAACGTATCTGCTGAAGCTTTACTTTCAGTTTAATTTTCTGCAACGGCATCAGCCGGTAGTTCTCTCCACATCCATAACGCTTTCCAGCTGGCGGATCTTCTCGATGAGAGAATTAAGCTCTTCCTTACAGCTGACATTGAAGCTTACAGAGATCGTTGCCTTCTCCTGCTTATTGGTACGGCAGTTAATGTTCCGGATATCAATCTTACGTTCTGTAAAGATTTTGGAAATATCCACAAGAAGACCTGTACGATTATTTGCATATACATTGATTTCTGCCATGTAATGCTCATCCTGCTTGGCTTCCGGTTGCTGCCATTCAGCTTCAAGAAGACGGCTTCTGTCCATCTCCGACATATTCATCACATTCACACAATCTGTACGGTGAATCGTAACACCACGTCCCCTTGTGACATATCCTACGATCTCGTCACCTGGGATTGGATTACAGCACTTGGAAAAACGTACTGCAACATCATGAATTCCCCGCACCACAATGCCGCTCTTGCTCTTAATATGATGCTTTTTATCCTGGCTCTCAGCTGCTGCTTCCAGAACCTCTTCGTCTGTCAGGTTCTTCTTATTCTCTTTATCATAGGCTTCCACCAGCTTATTGAACACCTGGCCTTCTTTAAGGCCGCCATGTCCGATCGCAGCAAGTACAGAATCCCAGTCCCGGAAACCATATTTGCGGAGAACCGCCTCCAGATACTGGGGCTTGGTGTAGTTAGCGAATTTAAAGCCTTTACTCTTCGCATACTGGGAAAGCATTTCCTTGCCTTTTAGAATATTGTCTTCCTTCAGTTCTTTCTTAAACCACTGGTTGATCTTATTCTTGGCCTGTGTGCTCTTAACTACCTTCAGCCAGTCACGGCTTGGTCCCT
>JAQXQS010000138.1 GCA_029101305.1 Clostridia bacterium
TTCGTTCCGAAGAAAGAAGCGAAACCAGCAGTAGAAGAGAAGAAACACATCGCCATTGAAGGATAAAGTTTTTCCCCCTTCAGAAGTACATTCTGGTTATTGTTCAACAAGAATATATAAATAAGAAGCGAGATGCCGCAGAATCACAGAAAAAAGTGGTTCTGCGGCATCTTTTTTTCACTATTTTCTGTCTTGACAATACCCCTTGATTTAGCTATAATAGTGAAACTGTGAATATCCTAGTGAATTTGTACCCTTTTGGGTAATGAAAATGTTCGTATCAGCGGACATTGCTATGGACAGATGGCATCAGGCCCAGGCTTTTCATAGTAAATGGAATTTTCCGGGAGAAACAGCATATAAGAAGTGTATGATACGTGGCGATGGGCGCCGCCGGAATGAAAGGGAGTAAGGCTATAATGGAAGAAAAGAAGAACTTACTAACCTATGCAGGACTTAAAAAACTGGAAGAAGAGCTGCATGATTTAAAGGTAGTAAAAAGAAAAGAAGTAGCAGGTAAGATCAAAGAAGCAAGAGAGCAGGGAGACCTGTCCGAGAATGCAGAGTACGATGCAGCTAAAGATGAGCAGAGAGATATCGAAGCACGTATTGAAGAGATTGAGAAAATCCTGAAGAACGCAGAAGTTGTAGTTGAGGACGAAGTTGACCTTGACAAGATCAGCGTAGGCTGCAAGGTGAAAGTACATGACTTCGAATTCGAAGAAGATATAGAACTGAAACTGGTTGGTTCTACAGAGGCCAACAGCCTGGAAGGCAAGATCTCCAATGAATCTCCTGTAGGAAAGGCTCTTATGGGCGCACACACAGGTGATATCGTAGAAGTTGAGCTGCCATCCGGTATCATGAAGTACAAAGTGCTGGAAATCCAGCGTAATATTTAAGGGAGGCACAAAAGTGGCAGAGCAGAAGAATCAGGATCTGAATCAGCTTCTGAAAATCCGCCGTGATAAACTGGCAGAGCTTCAGGCGAATGGCAAGGATCCATTTCAGATAACCAAATTTAACCAGACCCATCATTCACTGGAAGTAAAGAACCTTTATGAGGCACATGAGGCTGAGCTCCTTAAGGACCGCACTGAGCCAGATGTAACAGGTCTTGATGAAGAGCAGGCGAAAGAAGTCCTGAAGAAGGACTACGAAGAGAGAAGAAGTATCATGGACGCCAGCCCGATCCACGTGACAATTGCTGGACGTATGATGTTCAAGAGAGTCATGGGAAAAGCTTCTTTCTGCAACATCCAGGATTTACAGGGAAATATCCAGGTATACGTAGCAAGAGACGTTATTGGAGCAGATTCCTATGCAGACTTTAAGAAATCCGATATCGGAGATATCTTTGGTCTGGAAGGTTTTGCGTTCAGAACAAGAACCGGTGAAATTTCCATTCACGCAGAGAGCATGACTCTTCTTTCCAAAAGTTTACAGATCCTTCCTGAGAAATTCCACGGACTGACAGACACAGATATGCGTTATCGTCAGAGATATGTGGATCTGATCATGAATCAGGATAGCAAGAACGTATTTATCAAACGTTCCAAAATCCTTAAAGAGATCCGTAACTTCCTTGCAGACCGTGACTTCATGGAAGTAGAGACTCCAATGCTTGTTTCTAACGCTGGTGGAGCTGCTGCGAGACCATTTGAGACACATTACAATGCACTGAACGAAGATGTTAAGCTTCGTATTTCACTGGAGCTTTATCTGAAACGACTGATCGTTGGTGGACTTGAGAGAGTTTATGAGATTGGCCGTGTATTCCGTAATGAAGGTGTTGACACCCGTCACAATCCGGAATTTACACTGATGGAGCTTTACCAGGCATATACAGATTATGAGGGAATGATGGAACTTACAGAGTCCATGTTCCGTTATCTGGCAGAAAAAGTCTGCGGTTCTACCAAGATTTCCTACAATGGCATCGAGATCGACCTTGGAAAGCCTTTCGAGCGTCTGACCATGAATGATGCGATCAAGAAATATGCAGGAATTGATTTTGATGAAGTAGCAGATGACGAAGCAGCCAAGAAGCTTGCTGCTGAGCATCATATTGAATATGAGGAGCGTCATAAGAAGGGCGATATCATCAATCTGTTCTTCGAGGAATACTGTGAGAAAGAGCTGATTCAGCCGACCTTTATCATGGATCATCCGATTGAGATTTCTCCGCTGACCAAGAAGAAACCTTCTGATCCGACCAAGGTAGAGCGTTTCGAGCTTTTCATCAATACATGGGAAATGTGTAATGCTTACTCCGAGCTGAACGACCCGATCGATCAGAGAGAGCGTTTCAAAGCACAGGATGCTCTTGCAGACGCAGGTGATGAGGAAGCGAACCATACAGACGAAGATTTCCTGAATGCACTGGAGATCGGTATGCCGCCTACAGGTGGTATTGGATACGGAATTGACCGTCTGGTTATGCTGCTGACAGACAGCGCGGCTATCCGTGACGTGCTGCTCTTCCCGACAATGAGATCTCTTGATGCTGACAAGGCTTCCTCAAAGTCAAAAAATGGCACTGATTCAGCACAGGTTGCACCTGCAGTTGAAGAGAAAATTGATTTTTCCAAGGTACAGATTGAGCCGCTGTTCACTGATTTCGTAGACTTTGATACTTTCAGTAAGTCAGATTTCAGAGCCGTTAAGGTTAAAGAGTGTGTTGCAGTTCCGAAGAGCAAAAAGCTCCTTCAGTTTACACTGGATGATGGAACAGGCACAGACCGCACCATTTTAAGCGGAATCCACGCATTTTACGAGCCAGAAGAACTGGTTGGCAAGACACTGATCGCAATCACAAACCTGCCGCCAAGAGCAATGATGGGAATTGAATCCTGTGGAATGCTTCTCAGTGCAATCCATGAGGAAGAGGGAGAAGAAAAACTTCACCTTCTGATGGTTGATAACCACATCCCAGCTGGTGCTAAACTGTATTAATAAAAGAATATCAAAAAATAACACTATGCTTTGTACCAATTTTCGAGAGTTTGTACCAATCATTCGGAGATTTTTGAAGAAGTATGGTAGGATATGTGAATGGAAGAGACTGGAAATTTGAATTCTGGTCTCTTTTTTTATATCTTCAAATCTGTAGCAAGGTGTAAATATTTAGATATACTCATAGAAGGGAGAAGTGGAACCAGAGCAGGTTCGGAACATTATGGACAGTATGATAAGAAAATTGTATGACATGGAGCTGGAAGAACTGGGACGGAGCGGCTGGCAGGATGAAAAATTACTGTCAGAAGTCAGAAAACTTCTGGAAAATAACAAGGCTTCTATCCAGGTTGAAGATAAAACTGGACGAGAAGGCGTTGATCTGGCATTTGCGATTGCTGAGATAGGAGAAGAAATTGGTTTTACACAAGGATTCAAATGTGCCTTTCAGCTTTTTATGGAATGCAAAAGGGAATAGGTTCAAATGATACAAGGTATTAAAGAGAAGGCTATGCGTGGGGAATACGCATAGCCTTTTAAAGAGTCTTTATAAATTCAATTAATGCAAGCTGTTGTTCTTCTGAGAGAGCTGCTGATGCTTCAAGTAAATTTCTCTGCGTTTTGGTAAGAACATAGGGTTCCTCGTTTTCAGAAAAGAATTGTGAGAGGGTAATCCCGAAAGCACTACATATTTTTTCAAGAGAAGGAATTGAAGGCACTAAATCTTTCCGATACCAGGAAGAGATGGTTGATTGAGTCAGACCAGATTTTGTAGCAAGCTGGTATTCTGTCCAGCCTTTTTGATTACGATAAGATGTAATTCTATCAAGTACAGGCACCATAATATCACCGTCTTTCTGTTAGTATATGGTTTATAGTAGAGGAAAAACAGTGATAAAATAATATGCTATATCGTATTAAAATAACGAATATTAGTTGAATAACGAAAAAAAGCTGTTATAATAGTAAGTACATAAGAGAAAAGAAGGGGGACTGCTTTATGTCAATTGGGATTGCAGCAACAATAGGAATGATCGCAACAGTAGCAGTAATCGTGCTGTTATATGTGAAGGTATTGCCAAAGAAATACGATGGCAAACTGGACAACAAGTATTTACAGTGGTTACATAATTATTTTAATTTTAAGAGGTTGTATATAGAGGACATCTTAAAGTTCTTATTTGTGGTGGGAACAGTTATGTGCGTTTGTTTTGGATTTTTTATGATGTTCTCAGTTACTGAAACGTATTTCGGAGATCAGAGCAACTTTACAACAGGATTGGTACTTTTAATCGTTGGACCAATAACAATGCGTTTCATTTTTGAACTACAGATGATGGGCGTTATGCTGGTGCGTAATGTTATGGATATTAATAAAAAGCTGGATAAACCATCATCAGGAGCGCAGGACGCTACTAGAACGGAAGAGTCTACAGAATCTGTTAATTCACAGCCACAGATTAAAGAATAATTAGAAAAAGACATTGAACTATAGAAAAAAAGCTATAGTCAATGTCTTTTTTTGTTGAGAATGAACAGAAAATATTGTAAAATAATACGCATAAACATATAAAATATAACGAATAAACGCATTACCAAGAAAGGATGAAGAAAATGTATTGTAAAAATTGTGGAAAGTTAGTTGAGGAGGGGAATAAGTTTTGTCCATATTGTGGAACTAAGGTGATCGAAACTGAAAACAAAGTTGAGAAAGCGGTTTTAGATGAGGCACAGACTGACGGAGCAACGGTACAGGAAAAGCCAAAAGAGAATACTAAGCAAGACAATATGGAGGAAAATCAAGATGTTCCTAAAAAGAAGTCTCATTTGGTAAGAAATGTTGTTATTGCTGTGGCTGCGTTATGCGTTGTGGGTTATGCCGTTTCAGGAAGCCAGAATAAAAATAAGCTTAGCCAAGAAAAGACAGATATAATTGAAAAACTTAAAGAAAATACGTCATTACAATCTGAATATTTTGAACAGTGGGATGGAACAAACTATAGTTTTTATAAAGGAGATGACTGGGAAGTCCGATACTCAGAAGAAAATGTTTCGGTAAGAATTGCTGAACCTGAAATACAAGAATGCTTTTCGACTTGCATTGGTACGGATGAACTTGGAAATGACGGTACATTTGCATATAGGCTCACTGATAATGACATAAATATCTATTTGGATACGGAAATTCCAGAGGGAAATTTGACAATTGTAATGTATGATGTCGCAAAAGACGAATATACCCTTATGATAGATGGGGATAAATATACTATAACAGATGAGCTGAAAGACTATCTTGATCAGTATGGTCTAAGGGAAATTATGTTAAATGATGTAAATGAATTTAAAGATGATTTATCATCTATGGATTTGACCACTCAGGATCTATTGAAACTGGATAATACGGATATTGCCAAATATTTAGAAAAAGGTAAATAGAATATGAAATACTGCGAGAAGTGTAATAAATTTTATTCCGAAGATAAACGCTATTGTTCTGAATGCGGAAATGTGTTGATTGATAAGAATAAAACAAAGGAAGTAGTTGACGAAAAAGACGAAGAGTCCTTTATTGAAGATTTACAGATATTTGGATTTGAAATTCTTTTAGAGCGTTTTACACTTCCAATTGTGATTTCTGTAAGTGTTGTAGAATTAATTTTCTTCTGGTCAGCTATTGTAATTGGTATACCAAAGGTAATGGAGGGCTTCTGGTCAAGTTTCATATTGCTTGCTGTAATAGTTGCAGGGGTAGGTTATACACGAGAATGGTTGATTAAGAATTACGCAGGAAATTCTGAAATGAAAACACTTGGAATTGATAGATCAACTTGGGGCAGTTTGGAAAAAGCAGTAAGCTGGATATATCCAGTTGTGAACATATTGTGCATAATTCTTTGTTTAAGATATGCTGGAGAAGTATTACAGCTTTTGGAAATTGCAATAGACTCATTAGATTTTGAGACACTATTCAACTTATGGGATTTTTCAGAATGGAAAAACTTACCTGAATTGTTAAATCTTAAAATATGGGAAGAACTTCTGATTGCTGTTTTAAGGATGGTATATAAGGCAAAAGAGTGGCTGATTTTATCACAAGGAATGAAATTGCTTTGGAATATTGCAACTGTACATAGAGAATATGATGAGGACATAAAGATTGGGGGTGTATGGAAGAACATTAGGAAGCGAATACTTGCTTGTTTGCCGAAAAAATGATGTGAAGGATTTGAAAAATGGAGGGAATAAATGAAGAGCTTTTTTATACGGGGGCGAAAGTGGGCGTGTTTAAGTTTGTGTAGCTTTGCGATATGGGGCAGCATGGCACATGTAACTGTTAGTGCTAATAGCCTGGCTTATGATGAGAATAGTTCAAATGAAACTGAAAGCAATGATTCGTATACGAATAATAACGGATATGAGGAAAACAGTTTTTCTGGATCAAATAGTGGCGTGAAAAATTTTGCAGAATCAACTGATGATTATGATGAGAGTTATTCAGAGTCAAATGATTATGAGCAGCCCGACGAAACTCAAGAGCCACAAGATAACGAACAGGAAACAGGATTAAAAGCTATACAGGGATTCGGGAAAAAATCTGAAGAGAATAAAGCGGAGAAAATCTCTAATCCTTACGGTGTATACTATACAACACCTAAATGCGAGGATATGGATGATTACTGGGGAGAAAAACATCACGACAGTATTAGATTTGTAATATCAAAATCTTTGGATAACAAGGAAAATTATGCGATTATTGATATTACAGCAGCTATAAATGATAGCTTAGACGGTACGATACAAGTAAAATATAATTCAGAAAAAGAAAGATGGGAAGGCAAAGGCAATATTTTGTTGGAATACGATTCTGCTTTAGGTAAGTATGTTTTTACGAACGACAAAATTAGAGTTTGCTTAGAAGAAATTACATCAGAAAGTGCTGCTTTGTATGACCGCTCGCACCAACAATATAGCTATCAAGATTCTATGCTTGAAGGAGCCTTTGTGTCAGAAGTTGGGATGAATAATGGTTTGACGGTGTATATATACAACTTATATAATACGAAATACTATTGTGTCATGTTAGAAACGAAAGACGGGACAACCACCGTAATTGGAGAAAAGAAGACACTTGGCGAATATATTTATAATGATTGCACGATTAATATAGATGGTACGGAGTATTATATTGATGGAGTAGATTTAGATGAAAATAGAATTGCAACTGCCATTCGCGTATATTCGTTGTTCAGTGAAGATGAAAATGAATATTATCTAAAACGTTCAGAAGATTATTTTGATGGAGCATTGAATCAAGATATATATTCTGGTACATATAGTATTAAAGATCTTAATGCTACTATAAATTTGAGATATGATAAAGAAAGCGAATTATTTTCTTATGATATATCTGTAAATGAAACAAGCATTGATACAAGTTCTGCAACTGCAATTTGTACTGGGAATCTTGGATATAGAATAGTGTCAGCTGATTTTATAATGGATTATTCGGATTACATATTGAATGGTTCTGATATACAAATTAAAATTCCAAGTATTAGTTCGGAAACATATTCATGTGTACTTGAATCATCAGGAAATACTGTGAATTATCGTGCAGCATTTCAGTATATACTTGAAGATGCATATAAACATTATGGAGAGTCTTGCAAATATACTCTGTTTGATCTTGACAATGATGGTGTAAAAGAGCTGATTCTTTCAGAAGGTACATGTAATGCAGATTGGATTAATGATGTATATTGTGTGAATGACTATGGGTTGGGACTTGGAATTGGATCATTTGCCAGACCGGTTGTGTTATACGAAGCTCCGGATGGCAATGGAATTTATGCAGTCTGGGGAAATCAAGGCTTAGAAGAGGTTACACGAATCACAAAGAATGGTTCAGAACTAGAGGAAGAATTGATTTTATCGGACAGCATAAATTATGATGAGAATTATATCACATATCCGAATGAAATAATGACCGCGTATGCAAATGATTATTCGTTGTTAGAAGGATGACAAAGGAGGGGGCTTATGAAAAAGAACGTAGTAAAAATTGTATTGGGATGTTTAGTAGCAACTGTTTGCGGGGGGCAGGTGCAAAGAGTTAAAGCGTTTGGTAGTTATGAAACTAATACTACAAATGCCGAAGAGGACGATTGGGAAGAAAAAATGAGAAAATTATTGGGAGACATTCGAAACCCATATGGTTTTTACTATACTACCCCGATGTGTGAAGAAACAGACTTGTATTATGGCTCAGGGCTGGGGGATACACTTTATATTTGTATTTATCCGGCGGAGAACAATACTATCTATGTTTCTTTGCAAAGTTTATTTGGAGATGATTTATATGCCTCGGATGAACACCCAGCAAAATTGTATTTTGATTCGGATTCGGAAAAATGGGTAAATGATAATGGAGCTTCTTTGGAATTTGATGAAGACTATAGTGGTTTCGTATATTCAGATTCTAGTATACGAATTTGTCTGGAAAAATTCACTCTTGATTCTGCTTGGGAGGGTCCCACTCATCGTTTATTGGGAGATATACACCCAGAAGGAATATATATTACTGATGAGGGGGAAACAATAACAGTAGTTGATCTGTATGATAAGTATTATGACGTTATTCTTGCTGGTGATAATGTATTTATGGCAGAAATGGACTTTGAGACTGATGATACCTATGATATATATATAAGTGGGAGAAAAAAAGTCCTTGAAATGATTTGCTCAGATGTGACTGTTGATACAGTTGGGACATTGACATTTATTGATCCAGATACAGGAGATTATCAAATTTTTCATAAGGATTCATCATTATATGATTTATATTTAAATGCGGCAGATTTTTCCGGTAAATATAAAATAACAGGTGGATTGGCTGGAGAGGATTCTTATATCACTTTGGAATATGATTCAGATAGTCATTTTTACAGATATAAATTTGTATGGCAAGGCGAAGATATGGTTGCGTCTGGCGCTGCAGTTCCTAGTAATATATCAGAAATTCAGTCGGAAACCTTCTGTATGAGTTTAGCTCCGTATATTAATGGAGAAGAAGAGTATATTGAAACATTTATTCCAAGATTTGGAGACTATTTTTATTTATATCCAGAAGAATGATCATATTGAGGGCATGTCACGTTGGCGACATGCCCTGCTTTCTTTTTTTGCTGTATTATAATTGTGAAGCATTCAAGATGTAATTCTCCAAAGCCATTCGGCTAATCTTCCAAGTAGATCCCATGCGGAATCCTTTCAGTTTTCCGGCATTAAGCAATTCATAAACTCTGTTTTTCCCAACTCCAAGATACTCAGCAACTTCTGAGACACTTAAAACAGTCAAAATAGAATTTTCCTTCCCTGCAGGCACTGGA
This sequence comes from Clostridia bacterium, assembly GCA_029101305.1. GTDB lineage: Bacteria > Bacillota > Clostridia > Lachnospirales > Lachnospiraceae > Blautia_A. The sequence continues at coordinate 9,345 of JAQXQS010000138.1, forward strand.
TTAGATATGGTTGACATAATTGTTACCTCCTGTCTGATATTTGGTTTTACTTATATGTGAGCAAGGTTAGTTTTGTAAGAAATAAATACAAGCAGAACAATCCTATAAAAGAAAAAATAAAGAAGCTCAGATGTATATAACTTTTTTCAACTTCAAAATACTTATTTGAACGAGAACAGGAGGTGTTAGGAGTTTTCTTGAAGCATTTTTAAGTATTGGTGTATAGTTTTAATAAAAAACTATATATCAATAATAAACTTTACACCATGCTTAACAAAAGCTTCAGAGTGTTCCAAAGTTTACCAGATGTGGTTGAATTAAGATAAATCATCTGAGGAAAAGGAGAAATTATTATGTTAGTAAATATTGATAAATACTATTATACAAGCAAAAAAGAAGCAAGTAAACACATGGGAATGATGAGTAATGTTGTGGGGAATAATATAGTGGATTTAGATTTAAGCGAAATTATAAAACGTGTTGGAAAGAAAGGGTATACCTTTACCAGAGCTATTCTGAATGGTGCAACTAAAGATGAATGCTTTGTGAAACAAATTTTTTTAGGACTGGATTTTGATGGTACGATTAAGATGGAAGAGTTTAGAAAACGCTGTGAAGAATACAGAATTCCATTTCTATTTACATACAAAACTTTGAGTTGGAGTGAAGAAGACTATCGTTTTCGAGCAGTTTTTCTAATGGATCGTTGGATTAGCAATCCGAATCTTGCGAAAGCGGCTAATTATATGCTGGCTGCTATTTTTCCAGAATCAGATTCATCCTGTGTTAATTTGGGAAGGATGCTTCTCGGGGGAAAGGGCGTAATAGAAAAAAATCTGGATGCAAGAATCAATGTTGTAGAACTTGCGCGAGAAGTGGAAACGTACTATCGGGTGACTAAGGGTAGAAATTACAGTACTGATATAAAGAATTTTGGTAAAAAATCAGGAATCAAAGTTTCTGATGGGGAAATATGTATCTTCAATGACGCTGAATTTAATTCCGATGGAATTGAAGATAAAATTACAGACAATGGTATAGTTATGTTGCCATATCAGAAAGAACAGAACGGCAACGCAGACTCTGTGAAGGGACGAGAAATAAAGGAAGCACGTCCTATGCTAACCTCGTTTGATTCAGAGTCATTATGCAAATTGTGTGCTTTATTACGAGATTTTATTAATGGAAAAGACTTGCACCATGATTTGGAATTTCTTCTCGCCACTAGTTTAATAAATATAAAAGGCGGAAGACAATTGTTCGAGGATAATATGAAAAAAATGGATAAACTCACACCAAAATGGAAATATGATCTAAAAAGAATGAGTGGCAATGGATATAGACCAGAACAATGTATAAATTCAAAAAAACCATGTCCATATTATGATAGGTGCAAAGCCAGTTCTCTCTATACAAAAGCTAGTCGGAAGATCAGAAAACTGGAAAGCACTGAAGATTTTTACGAAATCGAGCAGTGTGAAGGTGATCTCCGAGAATTTCTGGAAAATGCAGTAAATGCTAAGGATTTAGATATTCATGTTATAAACGCACAGACTGCTCTTGGTAAAACAGAACAATATGCAGAAATTGTAAAGAACCGGACTGATAAGAAATTTCTTATAGCAGCATCGACAATCAAGCTGCAACATGAGCTGGCTGAAAGAATAGAAGCTAAAGGTGTTAAATGTGAGATCACCGAGAGCATATATACAAAAGCAACGCAGTTACCGTTCCCTGGTTTGAAAGAGGAGCTCGATTGGGCATTTTCCCAGGGATTTGCAAAGCGGGCAAAGCGAATAGTAAGTGCGTATCGAAATGAACATCAGGAGGAACTTTCAGCAGAACAATTAAAGAAGCTGGATTGGGTACTAAAAAAACAGGAAATAGGTTATAGCGGAGCGCGGTGTATAATTACTACACATGCGCTTTTTTTAATGAAAGAGCTGTATCGAATGAAGGAGTATGAAATCATCATTGATGAAGATTTGCTTATGACTCTGTTTCACATGACAGGCAGTTTGCCAGTGGCAACGGTGAAAAATATGTTGAATTATCCATTGATAGTAGGCGATAACCAGGAACAGCTCAGGGAAATCTTAAAACTGCAAGATAATGAAACTTTACGCGTTGATTTTACGCCTTTATCAGAGAAAGCATTGGATATTCTGTATTGGCATCGTAAGGAATTTGCAGGACCAGTTCCCAAGCTGTTTGAGAGTACCCATGTTATTATGCGTAAAGATAAACAGGAAATTGTTTTTATCAGGAAAAATGATTTTCAAGACAGCAATAAATTGACAATATTATCTGCAACTGCGGACAGGACTTTATATAGGGATTATTTCTCTGGAAAAAAGGTTTATTTCAGAGAAACCCATAAGGCTGAATATAAAGGAAAATTGATCCAGTACACGGCACATCCGCTTAGTAGAGCTTTCTTTAAGAAAAATGGTATGATGGACATTGTGAATCAGATACAAGATGAGTATATTAAGGATATTCCGATCATCAGCTTCAAAATGTTATTTCCGAGTTCAGAAATCCATTTTGGAAAAACTGAGGGATTTAATACATATAAAGGTTTAGATATAGCAGTAATCGGTACTCCGCATAATTCCCCGATTTTATATAAGCTCGTAGGCGCAATGCTTGGGTATAGCACAAGCGGCAGCTTACATAAATATCGTGTAGAAAGAAAAGGGTTCAGTTACACTATGATGACATATGGTGATGAGGAAATGCGTAATTTGCAGCTTTTCTTCATAGAATCAGAACTGGAACAGGCGATTGGAAGGGCAAGACTTTTAAGAGAGGATTGTACCGTATATGTCTTCTCTAATTATCCTTGCCAGCAGGCAGAGCTTATTCAGGATTCATACCTGGAATTAAATGGAGAAGTGGATACCGAACAAGCCGAAGATGATGCAGAGAAAAACGAAGACGAGATAATTGAGAATGAGACGATGGATTATTAAAAAATAAAATCCAAGCAACATACAAGTGACGGACTCTGATCGAAGCTGAGTTGCAGTCGTTCTCTTAATTATTCAAGCAATACACTTTTAATTATGAGTATGTAGAGAAATATACGAATTGGGCGCTGCCAGGATATTTTATACATCTGTCTGGCAGCAAACCAGAAATGAGCATATCATTTCTGGCTGAGTGGGAGCCAGATCCTCTGTGGAGAGCTGAGGTATATCTGGAAGTATTCCAGGTCTTTATGACTGGAAGAGGGCGTATATTCAGTAAAGAAGATGTTGGAAAGGTCGCAAATGCCAATGGCATTTGCGGCTTTTGATTTGTTAAGTGGAAAGCAAAATATGTGTTCATTACAAGGTGAATTAAAATTTATTATATTAGACAAAATAACTCATACATGGTAGAATAAATTTGTTATTATAATTGGTATCAGTAAAACACGATACATAAGAACCGGAACATATCTTCGCTTTAGTAAATTTTCTTTTTTTGTATAAATACTTTTTAAAACACAACTAAATACTTGCGTAATATACCTCTAATAAAATGCTGAGATTGAAGGTAAAATAAAACCAGTAATGATGAACGGAGGTGTATTTACTTGCAGATAGAAGAGTATGTTGCTGGGAATATAAAGGATTTATGCAAAAAACGTCATGTGAGTAAATACAGACTGGCACAGCTGACAGGAATTGCACAGTCTTCCCTTGGAAGGATTATTGCAAATGAGAGTACACCATCATTACAAACGCTTGAAAAGATATGCAGTGCACTGGATGTAACACTGTCTCAGTTTTTCCAGGATGAAAAAGAAAATCATCTGACGGATAAACAGAATGAAGTGATGGAGATATGGAATGATCTGAGTGCTGATGAGCAGGCTGTTGTATTGGCAATGCTCCGAGGACTTAAGAAGTGAGGGAACAGTTCGGACGTATTTGTTTGACTGTTCCATTTTTGTCTGTAAGGAGAAGATGAATGCTGATAGAATGTAAATATTATGACGTTGCAGCTAAGGAAATGGAAGAACTGGATAAGCAGATAGCAGAAGAATCTGAGAATCTTTCTGAAGGAGAATTACAGCTGGAAAATGACCGGAGAGATTTTCAGTTAGCAGAAATTATCAGAAGCTTTAAAGAGAAGGAAAAAATGAAAGAGATTGTTCCTGATCCAGAGAAGAATGCTTTGTTTATCAGACTGCAGAGAGCTTCGATGGAACTGGCTAAGTTATTGGAATTGAACATTGTGACCATGAAAAAAGATGATGATACCTATGGGTATATTGAATTATCTTATGGAATTTCCTGGATTCTTTCAGATTCTCCGAAGATGTGTAAAAAGACAATGGCAATGTTATATGAGAATGCAGATCAGATTTGTTCTGAGGTAAAGGACAACTGTGTTGTACAAAGGTTTGAGTTCGAATTGGAGAAATAGAAACGATAGTGGCAATATCTTTGACTGCAAGGTATAATATTACCACAAATCGGGATTTACAGGAGAAGAATATGAAGATCATTTGGATAGATGGTACTTTTGGAATTGGAAAGTCTGCTGTTGCTGCTGCGATTGTTGAGAAAATACCACAGGCACATCTGCTTGAATTCGATGCATTGCAAGAAAAATATAAGCCAACTTCAGTTTCTGATTATTTGGGGAAGAGATATCCAGAAGCTAAAAAATATTTGGTTGATGCTCTAGTTGATGAAATAACAGAAATAATACAAGAAGGACGTTGCGACTGTTTAGTCATTCCAGTTGCATTGATTAATGATTATTGCAATCAGAAACTTATAGATGGCTTCGCAAATATTGAGAGCCACCATTTTATATTAACGGCCAAGAAAGAAATCCTACATCAACGCATAAATAACCAAGAAAATCGAGACATCGATTTGGCAGTAACCTATATGCCAGAGGCAACACAGTATTTAAGTAATCACTATTATGATGCAAGTAGAATAGATACGTCTAACATGAGCATTGATAGTGTTGCAAAAGAAATAATTGAAAGCATAACTCGGTAACTTCCAGTTTTTGGAATTGGAGCAGTGTAGAAACAAGTTCGAAATTTCAATTACATATTATAATTATGAAAAAGCAAAGGCTGAAACATTCCTTTGCTTTTTTACGTCCAAATATATCAAAGAAAGGAGCTATGCCAATGGATTTTTCATGGGAGCTGTTATTTGAGCTGCTGGGTAAGGTTGCAGATACAATCGGTAATGTTCTCGGCGGCACAAAGAAAGATTGAGAAAAACAAAAACAGGAGGTGATGAAACATGGGAGAGGATGAAATTGTAAGGCTGTTCAAAGCCAAGATCAAGCTGGAACGGAAGCAGTATAAGAAGCGAGTATTACAGTTAGCCCCAGAGAGGATTTACCAGAGGGCGTATCAGATCAACTGCCGGGAGAATATTGCAGAGACTTTGCTGGAAAAGAGCGGTGAGATGAAATCAGAGGTCCTGCGCTGTCTTCTGGTCCTGCCAAATGTGATCCAGTTCTTTTATGCCAGGTGGATGGGAAAAGGAGATTCTTTCCAGCTGGAACTGGAAAACAGCATGGATACCGGGATCAAGGAAATTGGTCTGCTCCTGGAGCAGGAAGAAACGGAGGCAGCATGAAGAAGAGAGTCATGTGTGTACATACGGAGCTGGTAAGGGAAGGCTCCGTATTATACGAGGGGAAAGATGGAAACACAGGTATTACAACAACGGAGGAGGCTGCAGGTTTTGCAGCCTCTTTTTTCGGCAAGCAGGATAAGGAACTGCTCTATGTGTGCGCTGTGAATGGGGAACTGGAGCCTGTATTAATGGAGCTGGTTGCAAAAGGCAGTAAGAATGTGTGCTATGCAGAACCGGCAGATATATTTAAGTCAGCGATTTTGGCGAATGCATACGGAATTTTCTGTTTTCATAACCACCCGGGAGGCAGAGCAAAAGCGAGTAAGGAAGATATAGACCTGACTGCAAGGCTGGAAGCCTGCGGTGTCATGCTGGGGATTCCGTTACTGGATCATATTATTATCAGCAGCCAGGGAGAGGTTTACAGCATAAAAGAACAGGACGAGGAAAAGCTTAATGAAACCATGAGCAGGATGTTTGATAAAAAGAAGCAATAGAAAGAACAAATAAAAATCAATGGAAAAAGGAGAATGAAATTATGGCTGCAGAAGTTGAAACAATGTTTTATACAAGAGAGAAACCATGGCACGGACTGGGAACCCTGGTGGCAGAAGCACCGCAATCAAGGGAAGCATTGCGGATTGCAGGACTGAACTGGAAAGTCCTCCAGGAGCCTGTTTATACCGAGAATGACGAGCTGATCCAGGGCTATAAAGCAAATGTAAGGGATTCTGACAGGAAGATATTAGGTGTGGTCACAGACCGCTACAAGGTTATCCAGAACGAGGAAGCCTTTGCATTTACAGACGAACTTCTGGGGATGGGAGTTCGTTATGAAACAGCAGACTCCCTGCAGAATGGACGTAAGGTATGGCTGCTTGCAAGGCTTCCCCATGAATATATCATCACGGGTGAAAGAATCAGCCCGTATCTTGTGTTCAGTAATACCCACGATGGATCCGGGGCAATTAAGGTAGCATTAACCCCTG
>JAQXQS010000139.1 GCA_029101305.1 Clostridia bacterium
TCTTCATATCCATATGACTGATGAAATGTAGTAAATGCAATTCTTCCGGCTTCCTTTAGTTCATTGTATCTGGCCATAACCGCATCATAATCTGTAAGTTCATCCACAGACTTGCCATCACAGATTGCGACAGCGTATGTAGCAGAATTATATGTTTTTCCTGTTCCAGGAGGTCCATACAATATTAAATTCTTATCAAACTCCTTATTTGCTTCTTTCATTTCCTGGAACACACCTCTTTCCTCCAACGCTTTAATCGCTTCCATCAAAGGCTCTCTCATTTTATAAGAAAATACGCCTTCGTTACTATCTGTCAATTCTTGTCCATAAAACAGAACCGGCCAGTATTGATTTTCTCCTGTATCTCTTGCACATAGCGGACAGTTTGTTTCCTTATGCACCGCCTTTGCCACATTAATTGCATTGGTATTATAATGTGCTGCACCGTTTCCATACTTATTTGCTATCTGCTTACAAGAACCTATTCCGCCCATCAAGTACAAATAATAAAGCGTATCAAGCCATGTGCGCTTTATAATCTTTTCATTACTAAGGATTCTTTCATACTCTTCGGAAGTGATACCAGGATTATATTTTGAAAGAATTGGATACCGTTCATCGCTTTTATTCCTTATAATAGTTGGATATTGTTCCCTAACGAAATAAATCAACTCATCCATTGTTATTTTATTTCCATTCATGGTCAACTCATCTGACATGCTGAGTCCTTCCGGATATGTTTTTTCCGGAAATTCATCTATTAAACTTAGTCTTCTCAACGAACTATCTTCCGCTAAATCTCCCCGGAGATAATTGTTGGATGAATCTTCGTTATCTGCGCAACACCATTGTGAACAACGCGCATTTGCCACACTGTCCTCTGCCAGCGCTTGTGCACGTTGTACTATTTTTGTTTGTTTAAAATACATATCCTTCTTACCACAAGCAGGATTACTATCAAATACTTCTGCGGAAAGCAATGCTGTTGCAATCCAAACTGCGGTATTCACCGGATACTTTTTATTTATCTCTGGCATTTCCGGTCTTCCTTTCTTTTCTATTTCAAACACCAAAAGTGTATAACTTCCTAATTTTTTATTCTACCATATTTGTGCCTTTTTGACATCCACATTCTTGAAAGCAAAAAAGTCGACCAGAACATCTCTGCTCCAGCCGACACTATTCAAATTTCCATGAATTCTGCGGAACTACCTCTCCTGCCATTGACGTAGGAAACGGAAAGCATATTCATTTTGCAAAATCATTTACCGATACCCAGGACGGACACAGACATCAGTTCCAGGTAGCATCTTTAATTGACAGCCCGACTGATTTTGAATGTGGCTGTGATAAATAAACAGTACTGATGCGCTGATTCACTTCGCAAAGCACCAATAGAGAAAGACATTGAGGACGAAGAAGTTTTCTCTGTCCCCAATTCACCTTGTTTCTCCTCCCCATCCGTGCTATTATAATGTGCAAAAAACGAAAGAAGGACTATCCATGGAAATAAGTATTATACTTACTGAGCAGATTCTTAAATTATTTCTGATTCTTTTACTTGGTTTTCTCCTTGTCAAAACTGGAAAGCTAAAGGCTTCGGATAGTAAATGTATATCTGTGATACTGGTTTATCTCATCTTGCCCTGTGTAATCATAAACTCTTTTCAAATTGATTATACACCTCAGGTAAGGGATGGGCTGCTGTTTACACTGGCTGCCTCGGTAGCTGCCCACATTATTTTTATTGCTTTTACTAAAATTGCGCAAAAATCATTAAATCTGGATGTGATCGAACAGCTCACCGTTATCTACACCAATGGCGGGATTCTTGTAGTCCCTCTTATCAAGGCACTTCTCGGTGATAAATATGTAGTATATTCCTGCAGTTTTATTGTTGTACAGCTTATTCTGATCTGGACCCATTGCTGTCATATGCTTAACCAAAATGAGGGATTTCAATGGAAAAAAATCCTGTTAAACATAAACGTCATTTCCATCATTATTGGCGCATTGCTTTCTTTCACACGGATTCATCTGCCGGAAGTTCTAGGCGGAACTATTGATATGATGTCCAATATGATCGGACCTATGGGGATGCTTCTTGCCGGTATGGCGATTTCAGAGACACCTCTGAAAGATGTTTTTGCACGTGCCCGGAATTACGTTGCAGTTATACTGCGGCTTCTTATCTGTCCTTTGATCATTCTTGTACTTATCAAAATAACAGGCGTGACCAGTATCCTGTCAGATGGAAAAAATATTCTCCTTACTGTATATCTTGCATGTATTACCCCTGCCTGTGCTACTGTAACCTCTCTTGCACAGCTTTATGATAAAGATGCCGCATATTCCAGCACTTTATATGTGCTCACTACTGTTTGCTCTATTTTAACAATGCCACTGATGATCCTGTTATATAGTTTATGGATCTGAGTCAGAATACTTTTGTCTTTCTGCAAAATATCCCGGCAAGTACTTGCTCCTTTGAGTCTTACTCTCAAAACAAGATAACCTGCCGGGATACTTTAATCTACAACGTTTCAGTGCCAGATAATTTTTGAAACTGACTCTGAAACGTTGCTTTAACTTTAATTAAATTTATATGACGGATTGCTAAAACAATATAGCCCAGTTACGCCCGATCCATAGCTTCCCTATAATCCTTCGTATCTGTAAAGATTTCATTCTTCCACGGATTCTTTTTCTGTGCGTTCGCACGTTTCAGAATGTACGCAAATACAAATACATTCACTGCAAAGGACAATACGGAAATAACTCCCTGTGCTGTCGGATTCGCAACCGTCGGCATGCTGCTTCCCATAGCTGCACTGATGCCGCCCTCTCCATATACAGAGGTCACAGTTGTGAAACGGCTTGCATCCTGGAACAGCGGGAATACCTGGGCAAACATGCACCACAATGCCAGTGTGTTGGCACGGTTCTGGATCCAGCCACCTTTATTCCAAAGAGCTGCTGCAAATGTAGGTGCCAGCAGAAGTGCCAGACCACAATACCAGGAATGGGTAGGCAGATTCAGGTAGGTATACTGGAAGTTCCAGATATCATAAGCCAGTACATATACCCAGATCATATCTGGCCAAAGCATATCTTTTTTGTCCTTTGAGGAATAAATTCCCCACCAGCCTGTCATACAGAAAATATTCAGAAGACCGGCAAGACCATTTAACACATTCCACCAGCCGCCAAACAGCCACACGCCTTCTGAAGACAGCCACCAGCCGCCGGCCAGAGACCCCGCACGAATGGCTGACTCAAAATCAGAAGCTACTGCAATAAGAATATTAATTCCCACAATTGCAAATGGAAATGCCTTAAATGCATGAGACTTTCCAAGTTTTCCCCAGTTATATTTCAGCATCATAAATCCGATACAGCCAATTGTTGCTGCATATAACTTTGCATAATGGAACCAGCTGTTCATATGTACATAAGTATCATTGTTCAGAGCCCACTGTGCTCCGGCTGCTGCGCCTACATAAATAGCGATAAAATAAACGGTAAGTGCTGCCGGAAGAATCAGAAAACAGGCAATTCCACCAGCCTTGGATCTTCTTGCGATTTCATTCATCACAACAAGTCCGGTAAATACAAGCAGCCATCCAAGAAGCTGCCATCCGGATGTCTCTCCATAGATTTGAAAAAACATAACTCTCTCTCCTTTTCCTCTACTCTACTTCTATTTCCTTAATGTTGAACTCATTTCCCTGCAATAAATAAGTATGCTCACTTCCACAATAAGGACAGATCTTTCCATGCTTTACAGTAGGATAAGTCTCTTTGCAGTCTTCGCAATAAGTAATCGCAGGTAATGTTTCCACCACTAATTCAGATTCATGGAACAGAGGCCGCTTTTTCGCAGCCCATGTCCAGCAATTCTGTAAGTATGACTCGATCACAGTGGAAACCTCCCCCAGTTCCAATGTGACTTTCCGTATCTGAGTCACCTCATTTTCTTTTGCCACCTTTTCCAGATGGTCCATAATATGAAATGTTACACCAAGCTCGTGCATATTTCTGCTCCTTTATATAGTTCCTTACCTGTGAGCATGAACTGGCTATGTTTTCCCAAAGCCAGCAGCATACTCCACCATGCACAGCTCCTATTTTTTCTTTCTGAATTTCACCTTAATTGACTGTTTTACCATATTCGGCAGGATGTATTTCAGCTTATCCTCTGATGCCCGCATAACCGAAGCGCCAGGAAGCTCTCTGCGAAGATGGATCGCATCAAACATACATCTGGTGGTGCAGACACCACATCCAATACATTTATTCGGATCTACTACTGACGCACCACAGGACAGACAACGGGATGTCTCCTTTTTCACCTGTTCTTCTGTAAAAGCAGAGGACAGGTCACGGAAGGTCTTCGCCTGTGCTTTTCCATCTGCCTTTGGCGGAATCTGACGGCTGGAGGTGTCGTAAGTATCTACTTTGATATTTTCTTTATCAAGCTCAATGAAATCACGGCGGTTACGGCCGATCGTCAGTGTACAATGCTCATGTATATAGCGATGAAGGGAGATTGCCCCCTCACGTCCTGCTGCAATGGCATCAATTGCAAATTTCGGACCGGTGTATACATCTCCTCCAACAAAAATATCCGGCTCAGATGTCTGATAGGTCAGCTTATTGGCGATCGCACCTCCATTTGGACGAAGCTCCACATGAAGATTATCCAGCATATGTCCCCAGTCAATTGCCTGGCCTACAGAGAAGATAACATGGCGGCATGGTACCGTTACTGTATTATTTTCATCATACTCCGGGGAAAATCTGCCCTGTTCGTCAAATACCCGCACACACTTTTTGAAAACAACACCACTTACATGTCCATCCTCTTCCAGAACCTCTTTTGGTCCCCAGCCACAGTTCAGCTGGATTCCTTCTTCCAGCGCCTCTTTGATTTCTTCATTGCTTGCAGGCATTTTTTCTCTTGACTCCAGACAGAACATGGAAATCTTCGCATCTACACATCTGCTGCTGATCCTTGCAGCATCAATGGCAACATTTCCGCCACCAACGACTACAACATCCCCTTCAAATGCGAAGCTTTCCTTAGCTCCTGCTTCTCTCAGGAAATCAACAGCTACATACGCACCTTTGGCATTCTCCCCACTGATTCCCGGCTTTCTTCCTCTCTGGCATCCGATTGCAGCGTAGAATCCCTTGTAGCCCTGCTCTCTTAATTCTTCAATGGTAATATCTTTTCCCACTTCAACTCCACAGCGGATTTCCACGCCAAGCTGACGGATCACATCAATTTCAGCAGCCAGAAGATCTTTTTCAAGCTTATAAGACGGAATTCCATAGCGGAGCATACCACCTGGCTCATCATTTTTCTCAAATATGGTTGGCTTGTAACCAGTCAGTGCAAGATAATATGCACAGGAAAGACCAGCCGGGCCAGCACCGATGATCGCAATTTTCTCGTCAAATCCACCTTTCAATGACGGAACGGTTTTCTTAGGAATATAGCGTGTTTCTGCTTTTAAGTCTCTTTCTGCGATGAAGCGTTTTACTTCATCAATTGCGACTGCCTCATCAATGGTTCCTCTTGTGCAGGCATCTTCACATCGTCTGTTACATACATGTCCACAAACTGCCGGAAGCGGGTTATCTTTCTTGATCAGCGCAAGTGCCTCATCATAGCGTCCTTCTTTTGCCAGCTGCAGGTAACCCTGTACCCCAATGTGCGCCGGACAGGCAGTTTTACATGGTGCTGTACCGGTATCGTAACAGTTGATACGGTTGGTATCCCGGTAATTATGTGACCACATATGCTCGCCCCACGGCTGGTCACCAGGAAGGGGCATCCGTGGATATGTAATATCACATCCTTCTTTGTCGCAAAGCTTCTGTCCCAGCTTTACAGCTCCTGCCGGGCAGCTTTCCACACATTTACCGCAGGCAACGCATTTATTTTTCTCCACACTGGCAATATATGCAGACCTGGACATATTTGGAGTGTTAAACAGCTGAGAGGTACGAAGTGCATAACATACATTTACATTACAATTGCAGATGGCAAAAATTTTATCCTTTCCATCAATATTGGTGATCTGATGCACGAAACCATTTTCTTCTGCCTGTCGGAATATCTCCAGTGCCTCTTCCCTGGAAATGTAACGTCCGTCTTTCTGTGTTTCCACCACATAATCAGCCATATCACCAATGGCAATGCACCATCCTTCCGGATCATCTGCACAGCCTTCATTGTGGGTCAGACGGGAACGACGGCAGGAACATGGGCTGGCTGCATATTTTCCATCATATTTATCAAGCCAATGGGAAATATGTTCCAGATCAATAGATTCATTCTCCATCTCAATGGCCTTTTCCACAGGAATAACATGCATTCCAATACCAGCTCCGCCTTCTGGGACAAAAGGTGTGATCTTTTCCAATGGCAGACGTGACATATGCTCAAAAAAGGTTCCCATCTCCGGATTAGACTCCAGCACACTTGCATTCATATTAAAGAATTCAGCACAGCCTGGTACATACATGGGCAGGATGTACTGCTTCTCGTGGGAAGCATTCTCCCAGTTGTATTCCAGAAGTCCCTTACGTGCCATCTCTTCCAGCAGAGCTTCACATTTCCTGGCTTCCAGTCCGGAAAGCTTCACAATTTCCGGAAGTGTTTTGGGTTTTCTGACTCCAAGCTTGATAGCAAGCTCTGCTTCTTCATCTGTCAGCACCCCGGCCAGCCCCCAATATTCAGGATCGTTTCTTGTGATTCTTTTCAGACCCAGCTTCTGCGGAATACGGTCCGTGATTTTTTTACCCAGCTTCGCGATTGGTTCACGAAACGGCTCATTCTGATCCGGGGTAAATTCCGGATATACATAATCCGGATAAAGTTCTTTGTCCAGTTCCTTTTTCATCTCTTTTTCTTTTCCCCTCTCTTTTTCTTTATGATTTCCAGTCAGCGACCTGTTTCTCTAACCATGTTGTCCACGCTTCCATGCCTTCCCCGGTCTTGGCGCTGATTGGGAAAATCTCTGCTTTGGGATTTCTCTGATGGATGTATTTTTCCACAAGCTCCATATCAAAGTCAAAATAAGGCAGTACATCAATTTTGTTGATCAGTACTGCATCACATATTTCAAACATCAGAGGATATTTCAATGGTTTGTCATGTCCCTCCGGCACAGAAAGGATCATCACATTTTTGGATGCACCGGTATCAAACTCAGCGGGACATACAAGATTTCCCACGTTTTCCAGGATTGCCAGATCTACCTCTTCTACTCCCAGGCCTTCGATTCCCTGCCTGGTCATCTCTGCATCCAAATGGCACATTCCCCCTGTATGAAGCTGAATGGCTTTCACACCAGTCTGGGCAATTGTCTTCGCATCCACATCCGAATCAATATCTGCTTCCATCACCCCTATACGAAGGCTGTCCTTTAAAGCAGCGATTGTTCCGGTCAAAGTCGTAGTCTTGCCAGAACCAGGGGATGACATCAGATTCATTAGAAAAACACCTTTTTCTTTCAGCATGTCACGCAGCTGATCTGCCTGTCTGTCATTATCTGCAAACACACTTTCCTTAATTTCCAGGATTCTTACTTCTTTCACCTGCTTATAATTCCTTTCATTAGTATTTCTACCATTTCTTTCTTAGCCTGTTCATATGTCAGATCATTCTCATACAGAACACTGGTTTCCATGAAACACCTGACAGTCCCTTTTACCATAGCCATAAAAACAGGAATGGATACCGTACGTATCAAACCTTCTTCCATGCCTTTTTGCAGATATTTCTCTGCCAGCTCCCAGCCATGATTGGCCTCTTTCATCAGATGCCGGTAAGGCTTAGGGTACTTTTCTGCCAGTTCATAGATCCGGCTCAGGCCGATATCGTAATACTTCTCTGGCAATGCGAGCAAAAGCTTCTCCAGTTTCTGCACAACATCCAGGCTGGTATCTGCCTCCAGCTCTACCTGCATGCTTTTTAAATCTGCCGCATAACAGTCAGCCACGGCCACCAGCACCGCCTGTTTACTCTCAAAAACCGTGTAGATCGTCTTCTTACTGATTCCCAGACGCTTTGCCAGATCACTCATTGTGAATTTCAGACCATTCTGTGCAAATTCCGCAATTGTTGCCTCGATGATTTTTTCTCTCATTCCTACCTCCGTTTGGAAACTCGGAAACTCATTTTGGTTTTCTGGTTTCCTACATTTTACCATTTCAGACAAATAGTGTCAATTTAAACTCCTCTGATCAAGAATGCTTTATTCCTTAGACATAATTACCACGCCGACATCATATAATAAACTGATTTTCCCATACGAACGGAGTCTTTTCATGAAATCCCAGATCAAAGACCTTCTTCCATTTCTTTTGTTCCCCCTTGCTGTGGGAACAGTTTCTGCCTTGTTCACCACCGGCTCTATGGAAACTTTCGCAGATTTAAACCAACCACCCCTTTCGCCCCCTGGATGGGTGTTTCCTGTTGTGTGGACTATTCTTTACCTGCTAATGGGTTTCGCCGCTTACCTTGTCGCAAATTCTGGAAAATGCAGTAACAATGCCCTGTTTTTCTTTCTTTTACAGCTTTTCTTCAACTTCATGTGGTCCATCTGGTTTTTCAATTGTGAATGGTATCTGTTTTCCTTTTTCTGGCTTGTGGCTTTATGGCTGCTGATCCTGGCAACCATCCGGGCCTTTGGAGCCGTATCGCCAGCTGCTGCCAATCTGCTGTTGCCCTACCTGGCGTGGGTGACATTTGCGGGGTATCTGAACCTGGGAATTTATTTTCTTAATTGAAGCGTGTCCACATGGCCTCACAAAAATATCCCGGCAAGGCCACGCTTTCCAAATACTATACGAAAAAGCGAGATGACCTGCCGGGATATTTTATTTTCATCAACCTTATATACCAGAGCTTTTTCCCAATACCTGCCAGCCATCTGCACGCTCATTTTACAGAAGGCTTTTTCGGAAAAACGCCCTACAATTTACTAATAATTCTTCTCTTATACTCCAGAAACTCCTCAGACAATGCAAAATCCTCTGCCCGGGGCTTTTCCTCTTTGATCACAATTTCTTCCTTGATCGTTCCAGGAGTTCCATTTAAAATATAGATCCTGTCCGACAAAAGAATAGCTTCGTCAATATCATGGGTGATAAACAAGGTAGAAAGATCAATATGCTGCATGATATCCAGATACCATTTGTGCACGCTTGCCTTTGTCAGCGTATCCAGTGCTGAAAACGGCTCATCCAGAAGTGCAACCCCGCTGGAGCTTAAATAAGTTCTAAGTAAAGCTGCACGCTGCCGCATACCACCAGACAGCTGGCTTGGATATTGATACTGAGTACCTTCCAGTCCAAATTCTGCAAAAAGCGGATTTGCCTTTTCCCTTGCTTCCTCTTTCTTCATTCCTTTTAACACAAGGGGAAGCGACACATTATCGATCATTTTTTTATGTGGAAGGAGCAGATCTTTTTGCAGCATGTAGCTAATACTTCCAGGAGCGGAAGTTACGTCCTGGTCTTTTAGATAGACCTTTCCTTCATCGGGAGAAATAATACCGGAAATTACATTGAACAGCGTAGTTTTTCCAGAACCGCTGACTCCCAGAAGGGACACCAGTTCCCCTTTCTTCAGATGGATGGAAATATCCTGAAGAACCTGTTTCTCACCGTATGACTTTGAAATATGTTCTGCTCTTAAAATTACTTCACTTTTTTCTAATGACATTTTTACAATCTACCTCTACTGTGGCAGATAATCATTTGAAAATCCAACTCCGGTAAGATCTTTCTCGCAAAGCTGGTTCTCATACAGCCATTTATAAAATGCGTTCCATCTCTCCGGATCGATCACACCCCAGCTGTCTGCATCATCAATATATTTTGCAGAAAGGAATTCCTGGCTTTTCTTTACAAGCTCTTCGGCATCCTTCAGGGATCCTGTATTATCTCCATCGATAAGAATCTGTGCTGCTTCATCTGGATTTTCAGCTGCATATTCATATCCCTTTGCGGTTGCTTCCATAAACGCTTTTGCCTGATCCGGGTTCTCATTAAGGAAATCATTATTTCCAATGATAACTGGTGTGTAATAATCAAACACAGGGTTAATATCAGAAAATGCAAAGTAGTCGCAATCTACTCCTTCTACCTCTGCATTGATTCCACCCCAGCCCTGGAATACCCAGATGGCATCTGTCTGGTTCGCAGCAAGTGCAGCCGGTTCATCTGTAATATCATTTGGAATTAAAGTAACCTGGCTGAAATCTCCGCCATCACCATTTACAACGTTTTCCAGCATAGCGAGCTCAATTGGAGAATCCCATGTGGAATAGGTCTTTCCGGTAAGCCCTGCCGGTTTATCGATTCCGTCGCCTCCTCTTGAAAGGATTCCGGAAGTATTGTGCTGGATAACTGCAGCAACCGCTGTGATTCCCAGAGGCTCGTCAAGTGCAAGGGAAGCAGCCATGGTATCCTGTGCCTCAATTGCAAACTGCGCCTGGCCTGCTGCACACATAAGAGCCGCTCCATTTTCCGGCGGCTGTACGATTTCCACATCAAGGCCAGCCTCTTCGTAATAGCCCTTTGCCTGTGCCACATAAAGTCCGGTGTGATTCGTGTTTGGGGTCCAGTCCAGACAAAAAGTGATTTTCTCTGGTGCACCATCTTCTGCATATACGCCTGTAGGAACTGCAAGCACCATTGCTGCTGCGGCAGCTGGTACAACGATTTTTTTCAGATTCTTATTCATGGTTTTTCTCCTTTTCAACCTGCAGCCATGGCATCGCGATCCTGCTGACGATATTCACTGCCAGAAGAAGCAGCAAACTGATGATCACGATAAAAATAATAACTGCAAACATTTTATCAAAAGCATATGCCTTTTTTACACGTGTCATATAAACACCAAGTCCGTTAAATCCTCCCAGCCATTCAGAAACCACCGCACCTACTACTGCATAGGAAGCTGAAATCTTCAGTCCGGAAAAGAACTGGGGCAAAGCTCCCGGGAATTTCACATGGCGGAAAATCTGTGACCGGCTGGCTCCCATTGCTTTCATCAGACGTATGGCATCCTGATCCACACTTTTATATCCATCCAGCAATCCAATGGTGATGGGGAAAAAAGTGGTGATCACAACCAACGTGATCTTCGGTGCCATTCCAAATCCCATCCACAATACCAGGATCGGTGCAATCGCGATCGTAGGAATCGTCTGGGTGATGATCATGATCGGATAAAACGCCTGATCCATTACGCGGAAACAATCCATCACTGTAGCAAATATAAATGCCAGTCCGATTCCGATCATAAGTCCATAAAAAGACTCCAGCAAAGTAAATTTTGCATGGAAAAGAATGGTAGGCAGATCACTAAATAAGGCCTGGCATACCGCGATGGGCGAAGGAAGCATATACGACGGAACAACTGGTGATATGCTTACCAGCTGCCACAGCAGCAGAATTGCTGCCATGGCAACTACCGGCGGGATCTTACTGGTGATGTTTGGTAACTTTCTTTTCAATGGTAAGCACATCCCCTTCTGGTTTGTAAGCGATCTTCACATATACGCTCATAGCTTTGCAGCCTGCGCGCTCTGCCACATGCTGGCATTCTTTTACAATGTCCATCAGCTGGTCGTAGTCACCTTCGATTGTTGTCTCGAACGGTCCTACATAATAGTTCAGCCCTGTTGACTTGATATAGGCGATCACCTCGTCTACGATACGGATCACCTCTTCATCATCCTGTACATTTGGCAGTACCTGAATTGCTACACTTGCGTTCATTTTGTTTTCCTCCTATTTTCCGTCCCATATATAGGACTTTTGGTAACTGTTCAGAGCCAGTTACGACTTTTTCAAAACCGAATAAGAACCTTATGCGAAATCCTTTTTCAAACACGCCCAGAGCGTGCAGATTGCAGGAATGATTTTCAGACATGCAATTCCTGTAGTGCAAAAAGAGCACCTGCCATCCAGGCAAATGCTCCTAATTCCATCGCTAACACTTCCTACACTGGCATGATCCAACAGGTTAAAAGGGTCTAAGGTCTACCTTACTCTCAGCTTCTCAATTGAAACTCCCCTGGTTTTTATTCAGATTTCGTTGCTTATTATAGTATACATTGCATGAAATTGCAAGAAACTATTTTAACCCTTTTCATTATTACAATAATCCCACCCAGCCGCCAAAACGCCTGGTTCTGAATGAGCACTAAATATTCTCAAAAGCAGCCTTGATGCTGTCGTAATGAAGGAATTTCCCCTGGGATGCAAGTTCTTTGATCTGATCAAGACTTGCAAACATATAGCCATCTGTTTCTTCTTCCTGCAGATGAAGGTCTTTCTCCTGCACATCCATTACAAACCGATATACATCTACAAAGTAATTGTCTCCTTCCCCAGGATTTTCTCTCTTATATGTAAAAAGATAGCCTCCCCTGGCAGTGCTTACATCAAGTCCAGTTTCCTCCTTTACTTCGCGTAACACTGCGTCATAAGAGGACTCTCCTGCCTGGGCGGCACCACCGGAAACCTCCCACCAGCCCGGTGCCCAGGCCTTGGTCATTACACGTTTGGTAATAAGAAAAGTGCCATCCGGTCTTGCCACTACCCCAAGAACAGTGAGATGATATTCTCCATCCTTCAGGCACCAGTCATTACGCTTCATGGTACGGCCTGTTGGTCTTTTATTTATATCATAGATATCCCAGAACTCCATTTTGGTCACTCCTGTTATATATTTCTTCCATTTTTATTCTTTGTATGTGTTTTTTATCAAATATCACAGCTACTTCAGCAGTTCCTCTACCATTTCTCTGGTATATGTAACTTTCTCCACATGATTTACCTCGATCTGATACAGCGCATTTGCCGCAATATGTTCTGCTGCCTGCTCCAGGTCACGGATGCCGGAGGTGTTAGAATAACGTTCGATAATAGCATCCAGCGCTCCATCTGTGATAATGCACTCGCCCTCTTCCATATGCATTCTCTTAAGAACTTTCGGAAGGGAAAATTTGGAAAAGATTACTTTCTTCTCTTCGGCTGTATAGTCCGGAATATCGATCACTGCAAATCTGGACATCAGCGGCGCACTGATCTGGTCGCGGTCGTTGGCTGTAGCAATCGGATAGACACCGCCCGTAGGAATCATACATTCCATATAGTTGTCGGTAAAACCAAGATTATCCAGAAGGGTGAGAAGAACATCCGCCGGATTTCCATTTCCCTTACCGGAATTTGCCTTGTCAAGCTCATTGATGATAAATACCAGATTGGAAGCTCCTGCCATGGAAAATGCCTCCATGATAATACCAGGCTTTGCATTCGCATAAATACGCGGGCTTCCGGTCAGCTGCTTGGAATCATTGATAGAGCTCATATCCAGAGTCGTCCACGGCAGCTTCAGAATCCTTGCAACCGCATAGGCGATCTGGGATTTACCGGTACCAGCAGGACCTATAAGAAGAAGTCCGTAAGCCGGAAGGGTATGGGTACGGTTGATCTGGATGATCGTCTCAATAATACGCTGTTTTACCCGCTCCATTCCGTAAAGCTCTTCATCCAGGATTCTTCTTGCCTCAACAGGATCGATTGCCTCGAAATAATTGTTTTTCCACTGAATGTTCAGCATAATGGAAAGAGCTCTCTGGGCATGATGGCGCTCTTCCTGGGAAACCTCGCTGGATCTTGCAACAGCCAGATTTCTTCTTGTCCAAAGTCTGATATTATCCGGCAGGGTCTTACCTGCACAGGTCATAAAATCTGTAATACTCTGGATACTGGTAAGCTTCATCTCATCACCAGTCTCTTCCTGATCCTCGTCCTCCTCTGTCTCAGCAGGTGCATTGCTCTCCAGAAGTCTCTCGATCATAAACTGCAGAAAACCATCCTCCGCGGAAAGCTTGGTGCCGCCTCCAAATGCAGTTTCACGGATACGGTATACCGCATAGCCTTCCTCTGTATTCGCACCTGATAAGCGCACATTAATGCGGCTGTCCCCAAGCCATTTCAAAAGGCTGGTAAATCTGGAATCAATTTTCAGCACATCTGCTGTGTAGGTGCCATCCTCTTCCTTAAATTCAAAAGCAGTACGGTTCACCGGATTGGTAAACACACCACAGGACTGATGCTTCCACTGTCTTTCTTTATTGTCCAGCACCATGATCGGCTGCCGGGGTGACGGCTGTGCATTGTTGCTGTGAAAAGTTGTATAAGTACATTTCGCTTCTGCTTTACTGGCAGACGCGCCACTGAAGTCAAATACTGGCATAACTTAGTCCTCTCTCATATTTAATTTATATCACTGTATTTTTCATACCCAATTTCTTCTTTCCTACTATAGCAATAATTTTCCTTATTGTCCAGAATGAGTTGAACCGATTCATTTCCTCCGATGCATTTCCTATAACGTTTTCGTTCCAGGCAGATTTTCAGTTGTTTTCTGTCATTTTTTCTGTTGTTTTTTCAAAAAGCACTTGCCAAACTTTTGGTTTTCGTGTATTCTAGTACGTGAGCATTTTTCTAATATTTCATTTTTACTTATATTTGATTTTTACTTAACATTTGTTTTATATATGTTTTTTAGTGCGCAGATGCCATAGTCCCTCCCAAAGCTTCTTATGGAACACTGCACTCTAAAAATAAAAGACTCCCGGGCTCATTCTGAGTTCCGGGAGTTCTTATTTTTTCAGGCACGCTCCAGAGCCTGTTTCAAACATGCTCTAGGCTCAGCAGCTCTTTTCCTTCTGAAAGCCTTTCCTGAAACTGCTCGTAAAAGTCCCTGTTGACTTCATAAGGCTTCATGTAGAAACGGTTTACCACATAGAGATTCAGGTTCCGGATCAGCTGTGCATCTGTAGCGTTATAAAGTACTTCCTGTACATCCAGCAGGAAATAGTGCCAGTCCGCCACAAATTTCTCATACTGGCGCAGATCCGGGGTATCGATCCACTTCTTTACCTTTATCTTGCTGCGGTTTCCTTTTTTGCATTCATGTATCTGCAGAAAATATTTGAAACTGCCATTTTCATAATAACGTCCAAGAGGGAACAACCTGCAAAATCCAGGGCGGAAAGAATGGATACTGCACCGTCCCTGTTCATTTAGAAAAACACAGCATTCATTCTTCCCACTCATGCAAAGATGGGGCAGAATATTTCCATCCATAGCGTCAAACTGGATCAAGCCTGCGCTTACCAGTTCCTGCGGGGCTTTTCCCAGATTGATACAAAGGCGGTAGACATCCATAGGATCAAGTACCACCGAATCTCCCATTCCTTCACAGCAGTCGTGACAGCCTGCACAATCCTGGCAGTCTGCCTTTACCATATCATTTAATTCATAAAGTCTTCCGTCAGAAATCTCTTCCAAAGATACTTCTCGGCGCATACGCAAATTCCTCTTTCCTTTTCTTTTTGGTAACTTTTCAAAGCCAAGTGGATTTTCGTACAAAAGTGTGCGTCATGCTTGTTACTTTTGTCTCCATCCTATTTCAATCAATTACAATTTCAATCCGGATAACGCCTGTGCAAACGCATTGTTCACCGGCTCCTTTGCCTCCTTTTGCTGCTTCCGCAGATAATTCTGCACATCACGCTTCCCAACGCCTGCACCCTCCTTCTGGCGTCTGGCCTGGAATGCAGAAAGCTTCTCCTTGTGTCCACAGGCGCATACAAAAGTCTCTTCTTTTCCTTTCACATACATTTCCATACGCTTATGGCATTTCGGACACCGGGCATTGGTGGTACGGGAAACGGTCTCCCGGTAGCCACACTCACGGTCCTGGCATACCAGCATTTTACTGTTCTTGCCATTTACTGCCAGAAGCTTTTTGCCACATCGTGGACAAACCTTATTTGTCAGATTGTCATGACGGAAGGTTCCCTCTCCCGCCTTAATCTCGTCTACGATCTCGCAGGTATAATCACGGATTTCGTGCAGGAAATCTCCCTGGCGGATCCTGCCTTTGGCAATACCTGAAAGCTTCATTTCCCAATCGGCAGTCAGTTCCGGCTTTTTCAGGTCCTCCGGGACCAGCTCCAGAAGCTGCTTCGCCTTGGAAGTAATATGGATCTCATTGCCTTTTTTCTCCATCATAAAGGAATGGAAAAGCTTCTCTATAATATCTGCCCTGGTAGCAACTGTCCCAAGTCCACCGGTCTCTCCTAATGTTTTTACTGCTTCTTTGTCTCTTGTCTCCATAAATTTCACCGGATTCTCCATTGCGGCAAGAAGAGTGGCCTCAGTAAATCTTGCAGGAGGCTTTGTTTTGCCTGTGTTTAATGAAGCTTTCAAAACCTTTAATCTGGTTCCTGGCTTTATTTCCGGGAGACGCTGGTCTTGCAGCTTTTTCTCATCCTCCATGTCTTCCTCGTACTCATCACTTACACCGCCTTCGTAAACTTCCTTCCATCCCTGACTTTTTACGATCTTTCCACTGGCAGCGAACAGTTCCCCGGCGGCTTTCGCCTCCATATTGACCTGCTCATACAAAAATGCCGGATACAAAACTGCAAGAAAACGACGCACGACCATGTCGTAAATTTTACGTTCCTCATTTGTCATATGATCCAGCTGGACAAACTGCTCGGTAGGGATGATCGCATGGTGGTCACTGACCTTCTTATCATCCACAAAGCTGGCATTTACCTGCACCGGCTTATTCATAAGTGCCCCGGCAAGCTTTCTGTATAGACCGGTTCCACAGGCCTTCAGCCTTTCTTTGATCGTTGGTACAATGTCTTTTCCAATGTATCTGGAATCTGTTCTTGGATAAGTGAGTACTTTGTGATTTTCATAAAGACGCTGCATAATATTCAAAGTCTCTTTTGCAGAAAAGCCATATTTCTGGTTGGCCTCCCTCTGTAAGGTAGTCAGATCGTAAAGTCCTGGTGCCATGGTCTTTTTCTCTTTTTTCTCTACTTTCGTTACTTCAATAGCTCCATTCTCCAGCTTACCTCTTATTTCCTCTGCCCGTTCCCTGGAAAAGGTACGGAAGCTCTTGGTTTTCCCATCCTGCCAGGTCCATTTCACATCCTGGGTTTCAGCCGAAATGCCATAGTACTCTTTTGGAACAAATTTATGGATCTCTTCTTCTCTTTTTGCGATCATCGCAAGAGTCGGCGTCTGTACACGGCCACAGGAAAGCTGGGCATTATATTTGCATGTCAGCGCCCTTGTTCCATTCATTCCTACCAGCCAGTCTGCCTCTGCCCTTGCCACAGCCGCCCTGTAAAGATTGTCGTAAGCATGTCCGTCTTTCAGATTTGCAAAGCCTTCTCTGATTGCCTTATCTGTTACCGACGAAATCCAAAGCCTTTTGATTGGTTTATGGCAGCCTGCTTTTTCCAGGATCCAGCGGGCGACCAGCTCTCCCTCACGGCCGGCATCTGTAGCAATAATGATCTCTCCTATATCTTTTCTGAAAAGCTGGGTCTTCACTATAGAAAACTGTCTGCCAGTCTGGCGGATCACCACCAGCTTCATATCCTTGGGAAGCATTGGCAGTGTGGCCATTTCCCATTTCTCATACTTCTTATCATATTCTTCCGGATCTGCCAGGGTCACAAGATGTCCAAGTGCCCAGGTAACTACATATTGCCTGCCCTCCAGGACTCCCCCATTTTTCTGATTCGCACCTATTACTCTGGCAATATCTCTGGCAACAGATGGTTTCTCTGCGATTACAAGTGATTTCATATTCTTTCTATACTCCTGCTCTGAACAATTATTAAGGAATGATTACAGTATAACATACTTCAGAAATTTTTTAGAATATTTTTGTAAAATTAATTTGTAATACTTGCCTGCCAATGGTATTATGGAATCAGTAAGTAAGCAGGGAGATATTATGTACTATTTCATCGTTAATCCAAATTCCCGCTCTGGCAGGGGACGTTCGATCTGGAATCAGATTCACCAGCAGCTTATGCTCCGTGGAATTTCTTTCCAGTACTGCCTGACAAGATATTCCGGTCACGCCACTGAGATTGCCGCCAGTGCCTGTACTCTTGGAACCATTTCGGATCCTATATACATCATTGCAGTCGGAGGGGATGGCACCATTCACGAAGTGCTTACCGGTATCACAGATTTTGACCGGGCTGTCTTCGGATACATTCCCACCGGGTCCGGCAATGATTTCTGCAGAAGCATGCAGCTTCCCTTTGATCCAATGGAATCCCTTGAATATATCCTGAAAGCAGAGCACATCTGCACTATGGATGTTCCTTATCTTACACGTGACCATAAGAAATCACGTTTTGGGATCAGCACCGGAATCGGCTATGACGCAGGTGTCTGCCAGGAAGTACTGGCCACCCCGCTTAAGAAGATATTCAACCGCCTTGGACTTGGCAAGCTGATCTATCTGTTCATAGCCCTGAAGCAGCTTATTTTTATCACCCCGGGAAAAATGACCGTCACTTTGGATGATGAGAATACTTTTTCCTATGACCACGTATATTTTACAGCAGTTATGAACCAGAAATATGAGGGCGGCGGTTTCAAGTTCTGTCCGGATGCCCGCCCGGATGACCAGCTTCTGGATCTCATTCTGGTAGAAGGTGTAGGGAAGCTGAAACTGCTTTTTTGTCTTCCTACTGCTTTTTTCGGAAAGCATACCAGAATTAAAGGCATACATATTCTCACTTGCAGAAATATTCATGTGCACAGCGAAACGCCTCTCCCTATTCACATCGACGGGGAATCTGGTGGAATACGCAAAGATTTAACAGTTTCTATCGAAAAAAAACCTTTAAAAATCATTTTACCTGTGGTATAATCTGTCCGATTTGAAAAGGAGTGAAAGACTTGGTACAATTTATAAAGAAATATAAGCATGGTCTGATCATACTTGTATATGCCCTGGTTTACCTGATGTTTTTCAGCTATCTGGAGCACAGATCGGTACGTGGATTCCATGTGATCGACACTGTTTTCGATGATTACATACCATTTTGCGAGTATTTTATTGTCCCGTATCTGTTATGGTTTCCATATCAGATTGTCACAGTTTTATACTTCATCTTCAAGAACAAAAATAAAAAAGAATATTATCAGCTGATCTTAAATATGATGATGGGTATGACCGTTTTTCTGATCGTATCCTATGTATATCCTAATGTACTTCATTTAAGACCCACAGAATTTCCAAGGGAGAATGTTTTCACTGACATGGTACGCTGGCTGTACCGGGCAGATACACCTACCAATGTGCTTCCAAGTATCCATGTATTTAATTCCCTGGCTGTTCATATGTCCCTTACCAATTGTGAATCGCTTCGTGATCACAAGGGGGTACGATATGGCTCACTGGTTCTTACACTGCTCATCATCATGTCCACCATGTTCCTGAAACAGCATTCTGTGATTGACGTATGCTGCGGTGCTACACTGGCATTATTTGGATATCTTTTCTTCTATCCCCAGAGATCAGGAGAAGAAGCCAGAGAAATAGCTGTGGAGAAATTTGGACATAATAATCATAGAAAATAAAACAACGCGCCTTTCCAGCATATGGAAGGCGCGTTGTTTTAATAAATGGGTTCTTATTAGTTAAATCCATAAAACTTCTGACATATTTTATAAGCTGCTACGGAAACCTTACGTCCACCACGTCCCGGAAGGTTCATAAAGTTGCCCATAAGACTGTGACGTAATTTGCCATATAATACACGGTTTGTAGTGCGGATATACTCAAGCAGCTCTTTTTTCTTCTCAAGTGCCTCTTTCGTGCCGGAACGGATCAGCATAATGGAGGAAATCGTAGTAATAATGTCCAGATAACTGATCATATACGCTCTGGTACGTTTGTTCATATTACCACAGCTTGTATAGGAATTTACCATCAGCTTATTCACACGAAGCTGCTGGTCGATCCTGCGGATCATAACAGCTTCATTTACAGACTGGTCATCACGTCCAATGAAATAACGGTAGAAATTCGTATCCAGATAATACATATTCTGTACATGTGGCAGCGGATCAAATGCAAAAATATTATCTACATAGAAGGTATGCTCAGGCAGTGTCAGATTGCATTCATGAAGCAGCTGTGTACGGTAGATCATGGAATGCATAAGAAGATATTTTCCCTTTGGCATATGTCCAACTTCATTCCAGGTAAAGATCTGGTTCACCGGCAGGCAATGACGGTACTGCATAACTTTTTTGCGTGTAGCGCCCTGCTTCTCATATACGAAATTACTGATCAGAAGATCAACTGTCTTGGATCCTTTCACCAGCTCTTCCAGGGTCTTCAGAATCTCCATATAAGATTCCTCATTTACCCAGTCATCACTGTCTACAACCTTGAAATAAAGGCCCTGCGCATTATGGATACCTGTATTTACAGCGCCGCCATGGCCCAGATTCGGCTGGTGGATGGCGCGGACGATATTCGGATATTTCTCCTGGTATTCATCTGCGATCTCTGCTGTCCGGTCCTTGGAACCATCGTCGATCACAAGAATCTCCACCTCGTCCCCTCCTGGTAAAAGAGACTGGATACATTTCTCCATATATGCTTCAGAATTATAACATGGAATTGCTATGCTAAGTAATTTCATTTAATTTCCTCCTTCATGTATTTCACATAAGCGCCAAACGCGGATGGTATGGCGTAGTTTTTTTCTGATTCTTTTTTATCTGCAAAAAGGATTCCAGGAGCATGTATCTCCTCCAGGGACGATACCCGGATTCTGTATGCCTTCATTCTCCACTCAATATGGGAAAAAATATGCTTCGCATCTGGCAGCTCTTCTATATAAAGAGGCTCTGTACCAAGCAGTTTCACATATTCCAGCGCTTCCTCACGGGATAAATAACCTTCTGTGTTTGGAAGCTCATACAAACCGGCCAGAAGTCCTTTGGCTGGTCTTTTCCGGATGGCAGTACAGTTTCCATCCTGTATGACCAGGACAGTTCTCTCTTCCACCATCCTTGGCTTCTTTGGCGCTTTCACCGGATATTTTTCCATAGTACCGTGAAGCCCTGCCAGGCAAAAACTTCGCACAGGACAAAGCTCACATTTCGGCTGTCCGTTAGGGACACACACCACTGCCCCAAGCTCCATCATAGCCTGGTTAAAGTCTCCAGGACGGTCCTTGGGAATGATCTCCTGCAATGCGCCTTCTGTTTTCTTCCGGAATGCAGGTCTGGTAATATCTTCCGGATCTTCTGTCATTCTGGTCACTACGCGGAATACATTTCCATCCACAGCAGGTACCGGAATTCCATATGCAATAGAAGCGATAGCTCCTGCTGTATAGCTTCCTATTCCTTTCAACGACATAAGACGGGAAAAATCTTCAGGAAGTCTGCCATTATACTTTTCTACCATCTCTAATGCTGCAAGCTGCATATTTCTCACACGGCTGTAATAGCCAAGGCCCTCCCACAGCTTCAGAAGCTTCTCCTGGGGACAGGCTGCCAGTGCAGGAATATCGGAAAGTTCCTGGATAAATCTTGCAAAATAGGGCTTCACAGCTTCTACACGGGTCTGCTGGAGCATAATCTCAGATACCCAGGTGTAATAGGCATTATTCTTATCACGCCAGGGTAAGATTCTTTTGTTTCCATCATACCAGGTGAGAAGAGGCTGTATAAACTCATCTGTCATTTATTCGTTTCCTCCAATTACCGGCATTTATTTTCTTCCAGGCACACCGGCACCGGATTCTGGATTTCCATCCGTTCTGGCTCTACCAGACAGTCATAGGCCAGAATATGCACACCTGCCTTCTTTGCTTTCTGCAATGTCTCTCCAAATTCCCGGTGGGTATCCCAGTTCGGTTCAAACCTTATGATTCCTTTCATCTGTATCACCAGCAGCAGATAAGCCTCATAGCCATCTTCCATGCACCGGATCAGTTCTTCCAAGTGCTTCACTCCTCTTGCAGTAGGAGCGTCTGGAAACCTGGCAACATTATCTGCCTCCAGTGTTACCCCTTTCACCTCAATAAATGCCCTTCTCTTATCTGAACAGGCATAAAGATCAAATCTGGAATTTCCATAAGTTTTCTCAGGTGTCACTTGCACCTCTTCTGGAAAAAGATGTCCCGCCCTGACCCATTCCAGTGCTGCTTTATTCGGCATCTGGGAATCCATATTGATAAGACGTCCCATTTTATTTACACAGACAAGGTCATAGGCCGTCTTCCTCGCCGGATTACTGCTCTTCTCTAGAAAGACCTGGGCTCCCGGAATTAAAAGTTCCTTACATCTGCCAGTATTCTTTACATGAACCGTTTCAGTCTGCTCCTCAATCTCAACATGTGCGATAAAACGATTGGGACGGTCAAGGAAACGGCCTTCTGTAATATTTTCGTATTTCATAATTCACCTCGCAGCGCTGCTTCTGTACAGAAAAAATTCCCAGTCCTTTCCGCTTTCGAAAAAAGCAGAAATTACATCTGACAGCAACTGCCTTACTTATCATAACATAAAATTCATAAAATACCAGTTAAATTTTGGCTGATTTGCTCTGTAATTTCTGGTATTTACAAATCTGCCTTTTCTATATAAAATAAGGCAGAGCCCTTTTCCCTAAACAGACATGTCTGCTTACGCAGACAGCCCCATAAATGAACGCTTTCATTCAAATAAAACTACCAGAAAGGACGAAAAAACTTCAAATGGACAGTATTATTTTTGACATTGACGGTACCATATGGAATTCCACAGACGTTGTAGCAGATGCATGGAATGCCACCTTAGAAAAAGAAAATATAGACATCCGGGTTACTGCCAGACAGCTTCAGGGATTGTTCGGCAGGCTTCTCCCTGATATTGCAAAAGCTATTCTTCCAGAATACAGCGAGGCGCAGCAGCTTCGTATTATCGACCTTTGCTGCCAGGCCGAGCACGAAGCCCTCCGGCAGACAGGTGCACCTGTTTACCAGGGATTGGAAGCTACCTTAAAAGAACTTTCCAGTCGTTATCCGCTTTTCGTGGTAAGTAACTGCCAGGCCGGATATATCGAGCTTGTTTTTGAAAAAACAGGTCTTGGTTGCTATTTCACCGGACATCTCTGTCCTGGCGATACAGGGGAGGCTAAAGCAGCCAATATCCGTTCCATTGTACAGAAATACCACCTGAAAGCTCCCGTTTATGTAGGTGATACATTCGGTGACTATCAGGCCTGCCAGGAGGCCGGGGTTCCATTTGTATTTGCTTCTTATGGCTTCGGACAGGTAGATACACCAGATTACACGATCCAGAAGCCTGCGGATTTATTGAAACTGTTTTAAAGAAAGCGCCTGTATATTCTGAAGCTTGTTTTTAAATGCTCCACAGATTATACAGACGCTTTTCTTATTGCTTACTAATCAACCATTGTGCTTTATTCCGGTTATTATTGATTCTTACTATTTTTTATTTCAGACATTTCTTGCGCACAATAACCACTGAGATCACAAAAATCGCAATGACCACAACCAGATAAATAATATCATATACAAAACTTTTTATTACCATATCCAATCCGGTAAGGATGCCAAACAGAAGCAATGTAACACCATACACCTTCTGCACCTTCTTTTCGTCATAGATTTTCTTACGGGCGGCGGCATTTCCACCTTTCATAAGAATATCGCCATGGCCGGAAAGAAGCATAACTCCCATTACCAGAGCCACTACGGTCAGTATCATGTCAAATGAATCCATGTTCATATTAAAATTTCCCCACTTCTTTTGTAATATGATGTCCAAGGCCCAAAATCCTTTGTCCCCTGGCATCGTAATAAATTGCTATAAGACCATATCAATAGAAACATACGATCGGCACATTGGTATCAATAATGCTGTATAAGGTTGCAGCCGCATCAAACGGCATATTGATACATCCGTGAGATCCTGCATAGGTATAACGGTCACCACCGAAATAATCCTGCCAGGTAGCATCATGGAAACCGATTCCGCCATTGAACGGCATCCAGTACGTAACCTCGGTCTCATATTCATAGGTGCCATCCGGTTTCTTCTCACCACGGAGTACATCAGGACTCTTCTTAT
>JAQXQS010000140.1 GCA_029101305.1 Clostridia bacterium
TCCGCCAAGAGATGCATATGCTCCGGTATCAGAAAATACAGTAGCTTTTACTCCCATGATATTTCCATGTTCATCACATCCCATTGTCATATCCATATAAAATGGATGACGCTTGGGATGAACCAGTAAGGACTCAGCTCTTGAAAGCTTCATTTTAACCGGTTTCTTAGTCACATACGTCAACAGTGCACTTAAATGCTGCACTGTCATATCTTCTTTACCTCCGAAACCGCCGCCGACCAGTGCATTCTGTACCTTCACCTTGTCCGTTCCAAGAACCAGGCTGCACTCATGCAGGGTCTGGTGTGCGGACTGATCTGTAGAATATATAAAAATATCGCCATCTTCGTCATAAAAAGAAACAGCACATTCCGGCTCTAGGAATGCATGCTCTGTCCATGGCGTCTCAAAATGGCGGGAAATCACATATTTGGAATTTTTTATGGCTTCCCCGGCATCTCCCCTGCTGATATGTTTATATGCACAAATATTATTTTCTTCTTCATCAAACACCCTCGGCGCGTCCGGCGCTGCTGCCTCTTCGATCGTATGAATATGCGGAAGGACTTCATATTCTACCTGGATCAGCCGGGCCGCCTTTTCTGCTGTTTCTTTGTCTTTGGCTGCCACAAGTGCAATTGCATCGCCCAGATAATGGGTAAGCCCACCTACCGGAATCAGCGTGTACTGGTCATGCTTCAGATGACCAATCTTATTTTCTCCCGGAATATCCTCAGCTGTGACTACCGCCTCCACTCCGGCAAGTGCAGCAGCTTTCGTTTTATCAATGGAAAGTACCCGTGCACGGGGATATCTGCTTCTTAAAGCAACACCATAAAGCATACCATCCAGATAAATATCATCCGGATATCTGCCTGTGCCAAGCACCTTTTCTTCCACATCGATCCTTGCCACACGGGAACCGATCTTCCAGCTCTCATTGCTTTCTTTTGGAAGCTCGCCATCTTTCATAATTCTGGCAGCGATCCGTACTGCATCTATGATTTTTACATATCCTGTACAACGACAGTAGTTGTTACGCAGGGCATACCTGATTTCTTCGTCCGTTGGCTCTTTATTTGTGTCCAGCAGGGCTTTCGTACACATCACCATTCCAGGAATGCAGAATCCGCACTGTACTGCCCCTGCTTTCCCGTAAGCGTAGGTATATACTTTCTTCTCCCAATCTGTAAGACCTTCTACTGTAATGATATTTTTGCCATCCAGTAAATCAGTATCCGGTACACAGGCTTTGCAGGTTCTGCCCTCAATAATAACGGTACAGGCTCCGCAGGCGCCCTCACTACAGCCGTCCTTTACAGAAGTCAGATGTAATTCATCACGCAGAAACCGAAGCAGTTTCTGGTTTTTTTCTGCTTTTACGTTCTGCCCATTAACTGTAAATACTGCCATGTTGGACTCTCCTTTCTGCCCGCATTTTCCAGATCAGCTCCAAAGTCTGGTTACAGGATCTATCTGCGCTGATCTTTTCAATAAATACAGACACTGTTCACAACCTGAAAAAGCTGTGGACAGCATTTACATTTTTATTCTGTTATCAGATATCCATAATCATCGATTACTGCACAGATCAGCTTTTTCAGACCAGCATACAGCTTATCGCCCGGATCACCGGCCTTACAATCTGCTGTATTGCCTGCCAGTCTTACCCGACAGGTCTTCGTCTCTTTATCCAGGACAACAAACCCATCATTCTTACTGTCTGCCATATCTTTTTCATTGGCAAATAAAGTAAATTTAGCTTTGTATGGTGCACTGGCATATGGGCAGAAGCTCTTACAGTTGCCGCACTCATTGCACATATAGTCCACATGGATCACCTGATTCATCGCCATGCCTGGAACTTTAATGGAAATATTTGCACGGTTCGGACAGACATCTACACAGTTCTCACAAACCTTATTGCAGGACAGACATCTCTCTTCCTCTGTCTTTACCTCTTTGCTGTGCACAAGGATTCCTTTCTTTGCAAAGCAGTCTTTTTCCTCGCCGCTCACAGCTGCATTCCTGACAATCTCTTTCCCAAGAATGTCTCTGGCAACCAGCTGCGCATCACGGATACCCTCTACAATAGTCGCAGCCCCCCGTGCCCCGTCTCCGGCAACATATACGCCACTTACACTGGTTTCAAGAGTTTTATCATTAATCTTTGCTCTTCCTCTTTCATCTACTTCAATCTGATTTGCTCTGTAAAAATCAGTATCAATTTTCTCGCCAACAGCTACGATCACAGTGTCAGCCGGAACTTCTGCAATATCTGCAGTTTCTGTTACACTGGCACGTCCAGAAGCATCCATCTGTCCCAGCTTCATCTTCTTGCAGATCAGTCTGCCATCTTCTAAGCTTACCGGGGAAAGAAGCTCTTTAAAATGAATTCCCTCTTCCAGAACCTCCAGAAGTTCATCCTCTGCTGCCGGCATATAGCGCTTGGTTCTCCGGTAAACCAGGTAAACATGCTGCACACCTTCTGTACGTTTCGCCGCTCTTGCAGTATCCATGGCCGTATTTCCTCCACCGATTACCACAACGTTTTTACCAATATTAAGCTTCCCATCTTTTGCTTTAAAATCCCGGAGAAATTCCAGGGCATTTACAGTCTCGCCTTTTTCCAGCTTCAGGGTACCTGGTTTGCCTGCACCCACTGCCAGGATAACAGCATCGTATCCCTGTGATTTAAGCTCTGCCACTGACTTGATCTCTGTATTTATACAGATTTCTACTCCCATCTTCTCAATGAAAGACAGATCCTTATCAATCGCATCCTCTCCAATGCGGAAGCCTGGAATCACATAGCGGATCACACCGCCTGCCTTTTCTTCTTTTTCAAAAATTGTAACAGCAGTACCTTCTCTTGCAAGGAAATAAGCTGCTGCAATGCCGGCAGGACCGCCACCTACTACCGCAACCTTCTTTCCATTTGGTCTGGCCGCTTTTATTTCCCCGATCAATTCTTCATAGCCAGCCCTGGCGGCTAAAAGCTTGGTGCCACGAATATTTACAGACTCCTCATAAAAATTGCGGGTACACTTTGTCATACAGTTATGTGCACATAATGTTCCTGTGATAAATGGCAATGCATTTTTCTCAAGAATTATCTCCAATGCTTCTTTATATCTTTCCTCACCGGCAAGAGCTATGTACTGGGGAATGTCCTGATGAATCGGACAACCTTCTGTACATGGAGCATAAAAGCAGTCCAGAAGAGGTACTTCTTGGGAACTCTTTCTGTCAGGAAGCGGTTTGATATTTTTCATATGGTGCCCATCTGTGATTGCGGATTCTGCCAGGGCTTTTAATGCATCCACATCAATTCCGGCCCATTTTTCTGCCGCAATCCCCTCAGTCTTAACTGCTACCTGGGTAAAGCGCTGATATCCGCCAGGCTTTAGAAGTGTAGTTGCCATTGTTACCGGCCAGATGCCACAGCCAACAATTTTGTCAATATTGTGATAATCTGCACCTCCGGAATAGGAAATTCTAAGCTTTCCTGCAAATTCCATGGAAAGCTTAGCTGCAAGGGAAATTGACAACGGAAACAATGCTTTACCAGACATATACATTTCTTCACTTGGAAGTTCCTTTCTGGTAACATCAACAGGAAATGTATTCGTGATCTTCACACCAAATTCAAGTCCCAGCTCTTCGGATAATTTCATCAGACGGGTAAGCATAGGAATTGCATCTTCATATTGCAAGTCATCCTTGAAATGAAAATCACCAAACACCATATAATCATATCCCATCTGGTTCATAGTTTTTCGTGCAAAATCATAGCCAAGAAGGGTCGGGTTGCATTTCACAAATGTATTTAAATGCTTCTCGGTAAGAAGATAATCTGCAATACTCTCAATCTCCTGTGGCGGACATCCATGCAACGTGGATATGGTAGCAGAATTACAGACATTAGATGGAATGGCTTCAATGTCTTCCCGGGTAAATTTCTGGAATTTATCCGTATTATCCAGAAGCCATTTTTTGCATTCCTGGAAAATGGCAGTATCCTTCGCCTCTGTCATTCCATCAATAAAGGCATTCACCTTGTCTCCTTTGATTCCTTCAAGGTCATATCCTACCGAAAGATTAAACTGAAAACCATCCTGCGCACCAATTCCAAATTCCTTCGCTATTACATGAAGGATAAACCACGCCTTAATGTACTCCCCCATAGCATCCGGAACGGTCAGCTCCGTAGACCATTCGCAGTTATAACCCTCATCCTCTGCGAGGATACAGGGTTTATTCACACAGGCAGAAAGTTCTGCCCCATCCATCTTCTGAACCGTCTTCAGCTCAAAAAATCGTGCTCCTGCATAATAAGAAGCAATAATATTCTGAGCCAGCTGGGTATGAGGACCAGCTGCCGGGCCTACAGGTGTCTCCAGATTTCTTCCAAAAATCTGCAGTGCCTTCTTCCCATCAGCTGTATAAGGACGGTGTACCCCAAATACAGTGTCCTGTTTTTTCTTCTCCTGAAGGACCCAGTCCATCAGCTGACCGAATGGCATACACGTCATAATATCACTCATATCTATTTTCCTCCGTTAATATCATCAGCCAGTTCCCTGGCAGACTGTCTGCAGTCGGCCATAACCTTATCTACATCGCATACCAGCACTTCCCTGTCTTTCATAAGGATTCTGCCATTACATACGGTAGTTACTACATCATGCCCTGTAGTTCCAAACAAAAGATGACTATTTACATTATCTGCATTCATAGGTGTCAGCGGGTTATAATCCAGCACGATCACATCTGCCGCAGCACCAGCCTTCAGAATACCAAGTAACTTTTTAAAATACCGATTGGCAATAATGGCATTGTTCTCAAATAACATCTTCGGAACCTCTCCCCATGCAGCATTGGGATCGCAGAGATGATGTTTATGAAGAATATTGGCCACCTTCCAGGACTCCAGCATATCATGGGTATATCCGTCAGTTCCAAGTCCGGTAACGATTCCTTTATGTACCAGCTCCATGGTAGGCGGACAGCCACAGGCATTCCCCATGTTAGATTCCGGATTATGGACAACCATAGTATCTGTTTCTTTTATCAGGTCCATTTCATGCTCATTTATGTAAATACAATGTCCCAGAAGCGTCTTCGGACCAAGAATATTCCAGTCATAGAGTCTGTCCACGATCCGTTTGCTATGTTCCTTCAGACACTGATGGAGATCATAAATTCCTTCTGCAACATGGATATGATAACCAACACCATCCGGCTTTAATTCATTACATAATTCCATAGTCTCATCGGAAATGGTAAAAGAAGCGTGCATTCCCATCATGGCAGCGATCATATCGCTGTCGTCTTCCAATGCATGCCGGATAAAATTCACATTCTCCATTACAGATTCCCTGGACTTCTCCATGCCATCACGGTCAGAAATTTCATAACAAAGGCAGGTACGGACACCAAGCGCCTTCGCGGCAGATTCTATCGCTTCCAGAGATCCTGTAATATGTCCAAAGCTTGCATGATGATCAAATACTGTGGTCACACCATTTCGGATACTGTCGATATAGGTTGCCATTGCAGAAAGTCTGGTCTGCTCCAGAGTGAGATGACGGTCAATGGTCCACCACTGTCCATCCAGAATATCCAGAAATCCCTGGGGATGATACCCCTTGATACTTAAACCTCTGGCAAAGGAGCTGTAGATATGCTCATGCGTATTGATAAATGCCGGCATGATCACTCCGCCTCTGGCATCCACAAATTCTCCATCTGGATATGCCCGCTTTACCTCATCGGTAGTTCCCACCATAGTTATGGTGTTATCCTTTATTGCAACTGCACCATTCTCTATAAATGCATTGGATGCATCCCGCGTGATCATTCTTCCATTCCCGATAATAAGCATATGGATTCCTCCTTCACTTGTTCAAATTGTTGAAACAAAAGACACAATTTCTCGTTTTTTAGGATATTTTATACAGATAATGTACCATAATCTTATACAAATTTCAATAGAAATTCAAAAAATGATTTTGGTGCTCTAATTTTTTTTGTTCATCAAAACTAACCACTGCACTTTTAAATTCACTATTATCAATTCTCCGCCTGCGGCGGGTCGCTATAAGCGACATCTACCTTTCCGCCGCAGTGCGATCCTGCCCGGCAGGGCTTTTTATGCTATAGGGAATTCCAACGGAATTTCCTATAGCA
>JAQXQS010000141.1 GCA_029101305.1 Clostridia bacterium
AAGTGTGTAAGTTGTGTTTAAAAGCCCTGGACGGCTGAATTCGATGGAGCGCCGTGTGCGGTGAAAGTCGCATGCACGGTGTGGAGCGGGGGAAAATCCGGAGATAACTTCAAAGGATTACCTATCGCTATCTGGCGCAAAATCTCAGGGCATGAAACACTTAATGTCTTCTATGTGAAAAGATTTTAAAGGAAAAACGCACATCCTACGCAGATAACATGACAATTTCATGAAAAGCGAAAGGAAATCATTATGAAAATCGAATACACAAAAGTGGGAGACTATTATTTACCGAATCTTTACTATCCGGAGGAAACTAGACCGATTGGATTCTGGGGAATGCTTCGGAAGGAATATCTGAAAGAACATAAGCCTGGAACTTATACATATCTTCTTCTAACCGCCAGACTGGACAGCTATCTGGTAGATCTGAATGAACAGGCACAGGAATGCTTTGAGCTGATTGAAGCTCAAATGCAAAGTACGGAGGGAGTTACCGAGGAACTGAGGAGACAGAATCCTATGGAATGGGTACGCCACTGCAACAATATCCGCAACCGGGCTGCTGAAATCATCGAACTGGTTTGGATGCCCGAATCTGAACTGTACAAGGGAGAGAATTCATCTGGTAGCCATGCTTGCAACGGATGCAGAAATGAAAAAGAATCTTTACAAGGTATGCAGATTCCTCGCAAGAGAAGAAATCGCATATCGGTATTCAATCATGTATGAAATGATTCGGAAAATGTTTTCGCCGGATGATACCTATCCACCGGAAGCATGTAAAGGAGTATATTGACCCGTTTACGGGTGAGCCAGTAATCAAAAGCAACAAGAAAAAGTAAGTCCAAGGGACTTTGCAAGTAACTGATGTTGCGGCTGGCGAGCCTTTCGATGAGTCTTTAGACTCCAGCGCCGGAAACGAACCCTTATAGGGCGGAGAACAAACCACCGGCTTAGCCGGTGGTTATGATTATATATTTTTTTATTGCTTTTGGGAAAATCAGTCTATATAATTAATTTATCAGACTATTATAACGAAATGGTAAACGATATAATCTGTGTGAAAATATAGTGTATAGAAAGTATCTGGAAAAATGCACAGATAAATAATACATAGAAAAAAGAGGACAATGAAATGTACAGAGCAAACAGTTACCTCCCCTTGCTGGAATATGTAAATGGTGGCCAGGACCGGGCTACATTAATGGAAGACAAGGAGTTTGAAAAAAAGCTTAATAGTGCTTTTTTTAGAATTGTTGACGATATCAGAGATGAGTTTCCGGGGTTGGTTTATAACAACCATAATGGATATAAGATAAATAAAGAAAACTTTGATCTCTGTTTGAAAGACGAAAACTATAAAAAGGATCCGAAAAGTATCTACCTTTATTTTGAAAAAGAACCAGGTATGGAAAGTGCCTGTATTTATGTATGCCTGAGTATTAATCCTACAGTTCTTGCACAGAAAGAAGAGTGCGATAAGTATTACAGGTTCCTGGATTGTGGAATTGACAGGGATTACTTGCGATATGTGATGCATTATAATATGGGACATAGAAAATGGAACGTTAAAAGATATCATGAAATAAATACAGAGGACATCACAGATAAAGAGCAGGCATACCAGTGGCTTGAAAGAGAAGGCCAGAATTGTAATATTGAATTATGTTATCTTGTAGTATTTGATAAGAAAAAAAAAGAAGAGGAAATTTCAAATGAAGTAAGAAAAGCTGTGAAAATGCTGCTTCCATATTATGAGTATGTACTTGGAATCAAAAGTCTGGAAGAGACGAGAGAGATAATTGCGATTAATGATGTGGAAGATAGTTTTTTTACTGAATCAGAGAATGTTCCGGAAAAAGAAATGGTTCCAGAAGGGGAAGAAAAGACTCTTGAAGAAGAGAACAATCTGAAGGAAAAAACCATTTCAAAATCAGAAGATCTGGAATCAGAAAATCCAGAATCAAAGGATTCCGAATCGGAAAAGCGATCATCCAGAGAAAGCCAGTTTGACCATAACCTTATTTTATACGGCCCGCCAGGAACTGGAAAAACCTATAAAACAGTCACTTATGCAGTTGCAATCTGCAATGGCGAGGATGTAAAAAAACTGGAAACCTATGGGTATGAGAATATTAAAAGTCGATATGACAGCTTGAAAAAAGAGAACAGAATCTGCTTTACAACCTTCCATCAGTCCTACAACTATGAAGATTTTGTAGAGGGAATCCGTCCGGTGCTGGATGAAGATCAGGCATCGGGAAAGAAGGATGACGATTCGGTTGCAGGGAATAGCTCCAGTCAGATTAAATATAAGATGGAAAAAGGCATTTTCCGTAAATTCTGTGAAGAATATGCCGCAAAACACAGAGAGAAAAATTTTGTTTTCATCATAGATGAGCTGAACCGGGGGAATGTTTCCCAGATTTTTGGTGAGCTGATGACATTGATCGAGACCAGTAAAAGAGATACAGCCTCTGTGGTTCTTCCAGGTTCAAGAGTGGAATTTTCTGTTCCTTCCAACGTATATATTATCGGCACCATGAACACTGCAGACCGTTCCCTGGCGGCGCTTGACGCGGCATTCCGCAGACGTTTTTCTTTTAAAGAGATTATGCCAAGGCCGGAAACCTTACGGGAAATGAAAGCAGATAAGGTGGAATATGAAGATGAAAATGGGCAGACTGGTGTGATTGATATAGTAGAAATGCTGAAGCTGATAAATAGGAGAATCGAATTTTTGTACGACAGGGATCACACTATCGGACACGCTTATTTCAATGAAATGTGTGGTGAAAAAGCCACAATGGAGAATCTGGAAAAAGCATTCCGAAATAAGATATTCCCTCTTTTGCAGGAGTATTTCTTTGACGATTATGCCAAAATACATATGATTCTTGGGGATAATGGCAAGCCTTCCAAGTATCAGTTTGTACAGAAAAAATATCTGAAAAAGAGTGGTACACCACAGGCAGATGAATATGAAAATCCATTCCTTGATGACTATGACAGATCTGGCTACACAGAAGATATTTATGAGCTTCCAGAAGTTTATTATGAGATAAACTGGGAAGCGTTTGGAAATCCAATTAGTTATCGGCATATTTATGAAAAATATATTTAACAAATCAGAAAGCATAGTTATGGAAAAATTACTTGAAATAAGAGAGTATGATAAGATCACCTGTTCCGAAAGATACCGGAATTCCGCTGCTTATAAATTTCTGGAACCAGAAGTTTATCAGGAATTATATGATTATGTAGAAAAAGTAACCAGAAACCAGAAAAAAGAGAAATCTCCTTTTATGCTGATACACTGGGAAGCTGGTGTGGGGGAAGTAATAGAAGCCAGGAATTTTGTTGGTCTGGTTCAACTGGAAAGTGGAATGAAGATTC
This sequence comes from Clostridia bacterium, assembly GCA_029101305.1. Lineage (GTDB taxonomy): Bacteria > Bacillota > Clostridia > Lachnospirales > Lachnospiraceae > Blautia_A. Next base: position 3,400 of record JAQXQS010000141.1, read on the forward strand.
AGATTGTGCCCAAAATGGAATTGGCTCTAGAGGAAAATAAAAGCAGAAAAGTTCTTCTGAACATGCTTAAAGAGATGAAGGATTTCTCTGGCTGGAATCTGCCGGAAGCCAGAGTAATAAGCGGTTCAACCAATCTTTATGACATTTTTATAGATATGTACATCAGGGAAGCGAAGACGCTGGTGAAGAGGGGGATCCGTTCGGATTATGTTGAAAAAGAAGGAAATCTGACCAGTTACAAGGGAAAATTGCTTGTTGCAAGACAGATCCGGGAAAATATGGTCCATCAGGAACGGTTCTATGTGCGTTACCAGGAATATAGCCAGAACAGAGCGGAAAACCGTATTATAAAAACCACATTAATGAAGCTGAAAAAAGCAACTTCCAATGGAAAACAAACGCAGGAAATCAAAAAGCTTTTGTCAGCTTTTGAGGAGATTTCGGTATCTTCTGATATCAAAAATGACTTTGCGAAAGTGAGGACAGACCGGAATTCCAAAGAATATGAACAGATCCTGAAATGGTCAAGAGTGTTTCTGGAAAATGAAAGCTTTGGCTGCTTTGCGGGAGAAGAAAAGGCGAGATCCCTGCTTTTTCCAATGGAAGAACTGTATGAAAATTATGTTGCCTGCAGACTGAAAAAGCATCCGGAAAATACCTGGAAAGTGTCTGTTCAGGATGGAGGACATACCCTGTTTGATACACCTAAAATGTTTAAAATACGTCCGGATATTGTGCTCCGGAAAGATGGAAGATGTGTAATCCTGGACACGAAATGGAAATTGCTAGAGGGAAGCAGATGGAATAATTACGGAATAAAAAGTGCAGATATGTACCAGATGTATGCCTATTCCAAACGCTATAAGGCACAGGATATCTGGCTGCTTTATCCACAGACAGAGTGGATGCGGAACCAGGAACCGGTACTGTATGATTCTGGAGAAAACGACGCAGGTTTTCCTACAAGAATCCATATATTCGGCGTGGATGTAACAGATATCAATGCCAGCCTGGCACGATTATTAGAAAAACTGGAAGTGGATGCTGGAAATGGCATATGAAAACAGAAAAAAATCAATAGAAAGAGAAGTAACCTAAAAAGTGCTGCCAGAAGAAAATAATACAGAAAATAGAAACACAAAAGATCGCAACACAGAAGATAATAACACAGAAAACAATAACAGGCAGGGAGCAAAAAGCAGCTCGTATATCGCTATATCAGAGAAGCTAAAAAGCTTCCGTCCAGGAGCAATAAAAACAGTAAAGCATTATCCAACAGGAATCCGGGAACTGGATAAAAAACTGGGCGGCGGTCTGTATCCTGGGCTGATTTTTCTTGGTGCCCGGCCTGGTATGGGAAAAAGTACTCTTGCGCTTCAGATCGCTTCTGAGGTGGCAGCAGGAGGCACATCTGTGCTGTTTTATTCCCTGGAAATGCCTTCAATCCGAATAGAGTCCAAGATACTGAACCGGGCTGTCCATATGAAAGAACCAGATCTGGAAATCACATCAGACTGGCTCCTTCGGGCAGAGAATAAGGATAAGGAAGAAGAATGGGAATTTGTGGAAGAAGTGCAGGAAGAAGTTGGTCCCAGATATAAAAAATTATATGTAAAAGAACGGGAAAAGATTATTTTTTCAGCAGAAGATATCATTAAAGATGTGGAGAAATTTATAGATGAAACGAATGAAAAACCAGTGGTCTTTATAGATTATCTTCAGATTCTGTCAGCATGCAGCTCATCAAGAAACATGACAGAGAAGCAGAAAAATGATGAAAATATAAATGTTCTCAGCAGCCTTTCCAATAAGCATGATCTGGTTGTTTTTGTGATCAGTTCCTTAAACAGAGAAGCGTATAAAAATGCCCAGAAGCCCATGCAGATGGATTCCTTTAAGGAGACTGGAGGCATCGAATATTCTGCCAGTGTGATCCTGGGATTGCAGCTGAGAAATGTTCAGCTGGCAGGAATTGACCATGAAGGAGAAATGTCAAAGGCAGCAAGAAAACTGGAACTGGTTTTTCTGAAACAGCGCTATGGGGTAACTGGAAGCGGTGCAAATGTGTCTCTGGATTTTTATCCGGCATGGGATCTTTACAAAGAGTGCGATGCAGATAAGAGTTCAGATGATAGTGGGATTGATACAAAGCAGTCTGTTTCCGGGGAAGGGAAGCGCTTTATTAAAGCTGCAGAAATGCCGTTGGAAATGCCGTTAGAGGTGCGCGAAAAAACAGAAACAGGACAGAACGAATTCGTTCCGGAAGACGAATACAGTAGGGGCTTGTTTGAGAAATTTTTAAGTATGCCGGATGAAGAATAGAAGGAGTAACTATTATGTGGCTGCCTGCAAATACATACATTAATATATGCAAACTGGCACAGGAAATATTTAAAAATCATTATAAAACAGGGTGCAGAAATACCATAGAGGTTGGAAGCCGCAACCGGCCGATGACCTGTACCTATCTTCTGGATATGCCGGAATCTGTAGCGCAAAAAGGCTTTACTTTTTATGACAGTGTGGTTCATGATGCCATTTATACACTGCAAAGATATGGGAAAGAACGGATCACGCTTACGGATATCCTGCGGATCATGGCATATGATGATAAACTGCGCCTTTTTTATCAGAAAGATACCCCGCAAAAAAGAGAACTGCGCCTGCGGGAAGCAGTGGAGAAGCTGATGAGTACAGGAATTGCCATTGATTTCAGGGAAGAAGTGAAAAAAAGAAACCTTGTTGATTCAGAGGGGAAACTTATTTCCGGAATCCTGGCAGATAAAATGGTGCCTCTTGAAGCCGATGAAGATGGAAAAACATTCTGGTTTATTGAGGGGAAAAAGCTTCCGGTTTTTCAATATGCAGAGTACATAAAGCAGATTATCTGTGTGCCTGGGACATTGATGACACCTGAAAAATATCCCTTTTCCAATACAGATGAAGTGATCCTTCTGAAACGGATCCTGATACAACGGCTGGAGATTATGGCTAACGAAAAGAATCATCTGAAGAGCCAGAAAATCCGGTATTATGGGGAAGGAAAAGAGGATGGAATCTTACCTTTGATCGGAATTAAAAAAGAAAATTTTGCCCAGGAAGAGGTGCATCAAAGAAAAACTTCCCGGGTCAGATATGAGAGCAGGGGATGGAAAAATAAGGTGCATGACCTCGATAAAAAAGTACAGATCATACTGGAAGCCTACAAAAAATGCGGCTATATCGAGGACTATGTACCTTTGAGAAATGGCCCGAGAGAACTGGTAAGAGGAGTTGAAATCCTCGGAGAAATACACCGGGCAAATTAATTAACATCCAATGTTAAACATTTTGCAGATTGCATTAAATAACTCAGTACAGCTATTAAAATTAAAACACATAGTTTGGACCTCCTTATTGTTTTATGTATCAGCTGATTACAAATAAGATTGTAATATATTTGTAACAATTAAACAATAGGAGGTCACTGGGAGCTCTTCCAGATTCTGGAAATAGTGATTGTTCACTCTGTGCCGGTAACTGGAATGGGCGGTTATTTCAAAAATAAATGGATCAGTTTATCATAAATTCTTCGATAAGGCTGGTACCTCATAGGCAGGTCAATCCAGGTCTTCTTATCTACAATACTCTTATAATGGGAAAAAGTTTCAAACCCTTTTTCACCATGATAACTTCCCATACCACTTTCTCCAAATCCGCCAAATGGCATTTCGCTGGTGGCCAGGTGAATGATCACATCGTTGATGCATCCACCGCCAAAACCACATTCTGAGGTAACTTTTTCACAGACAGACTTGTTCTGCGAAAAAAGATAAAGTGCCAGAGGATGGGCCATGGAATTGACCTTGTGAATCACATCGTCTATAGAGTCAAACGTAAGTACCGGGAGAACCGGTCCGAAAATTTCTTCCTGCATTACTGCATCGTCAAAAGTCACCTGATCCATAACAGTAGGTTCAATCTGTAAGGTCGTGGGATTTAGATTGCCGCCGCAGATAACTTTGGCTGGATCAATCAGTCCCTGAATGCGGTTAAAATGCTTTTCATTGATGATTTTTCCATAATTTTTATTATCAAGGGGAGACTTTCCAAACTGTTTCCGAATCTGTTTCTGAATCTGCTTCAGAAGCTCTTCCTTCACATTCTTGTGGCAGTAAATGTAGTCTGGTGCTACGCAGGTCTGACCACAGTTCAGGTATTTTCCGAAAACGATACGCTTGGCAGCAAGCTTGACATTTGCCGACTGATCCACAATACAAGGGCTTTTTCCGCCAAGCTCCAGGGTGACTGGTGTCAGATGTTCGCTTGCGTGACGCATAACTTCTTTTCCTACAGCCTGGCTGCCGGTGAAAAAGATATAGTCGAAGTGTTCCTGGAGAAGACAGGAATTTTCCTCACGACCGCCCATGACGACAGCAACATATTCCTCGGGGAAGCATTCCCGTACGATCTCGCAGATGATCTGGCTGGTGGCAGGTGAATATGCGCTGGGTTTCAGGACAGCAGTATTTCCGGCGGTGATGGCATCTACCAGTGGCTCAAAAGTGAGAAGAAATGGATAGTTCCAGGGGCTCATGATCAGGGTAACGCCGTAAGGAGATGGTTTCATGTAGCTTCTGGAATGGAACTGGGCAAGTGGTGTGTGCACGGTCTTTTCCCTGGAAAGGGAACGGATGTTTTTCAGCATGTAAGTGATTTCGCTGAGGACAAGACCGGATTCACACATATAACTTTCGAAGCTGCTTTTTCCAAGGTCTGTATGCAGGGCGGCGTTGATCTGCTCCTGATGGGACTGGATGGAGGTTTGCAGTTTTTTTATGGCATTGATGCGAAAATCAATGTCTAAGGTAGCACCTGTGTAAAAATAGGTTCGTTGTCTGCGGATGATTTCCTGGATTGCTTCCTGGGTCATAAGAAAGTCCTTTCTGATTGTGTGGTGGTTGATTGTGGGAGCGCCAAGGGCGGGGCACAATCGACTTTCATTCATGGTTGTGTCTGCGTAAGCAGACCTGTCCTTTTAATTAGGCATCAGCATATAGTAGAATTTTTCAAGCTCCTTCGCATCCATCAGGACAGGAACCGGATACAGTGGATTGGCTTCTTTGTCTGCATAATGGGATAGCTTCGGAATATCTTCTTCCTGGATTTCCGGGATGGTGTCGCCGATCCCGAAGCGGGCCTTCATGTCTTTGATAGCCTGGATAAAGCTTTGGGCAGCTTCTTTTACCGGTGTTTCTTTGGTAGCAACGCCTGCTGCAACGGCAAGGGCTGCCAGCTTTTTATAAATGGTTTCTCCGTAAGCTTCCAAAACATAGGGAAGCAATATGGCATTTGCAAGTCCGTGAGGTACATTATACTGTCCGCCAAGGGAATGGGCAACTGCGTGTACATAGCCGACATAGGATTTGGTAAAGGCACATCCGGCAAAATAGGAGGCACGGAGCATATTCCGGCGGGCTTCTTTGTTAGAACCGTCTGTATATGCGGTGTCCAGATTTTCGAAAATCAGTTTGACCGCATCAAGAGCGTTCTTTCGGGTGCCTGGTGTGGTGGAATTTCCGATATAAGCCTCTACGGCATGGGTCAGTGCGTCCATACCTGTGGTGGCCGTGATAAATGGGGGAAGACTTAAGGTCACTTTGGGATCCAGAACTGCATAGCGCGGAATCAATGGGAAATCATTGATAGCGTATTTATGCCTCGTATCGGCGTCCACAATAACAGCTGCCAGTGTGGTTTCACTTCCGGTTCCTGCTGTAGTGGGAACCGCAATAAGAAGGGGGAGCTTTTTGTGAACTTTCAGAATCCCTTTCATTTTTGCCAGAGACTGGCGTGGTTTGGCAACTCTGGCGCCTACGGCTTTGGCACAGTCCATACTGGAACCGCCTCCGAAGCCAATGATAGCACTGCAGTTATTTGTGTGGTAAAGTTCCAGTGCCTCTGCTACATTCTCTGTGGTAGGATTAGCCACTGTTTTGTCATAAAGGATATAAGAAATGCCATTGTCTGTCAACGCTTTTTCCAGGCGCTGGGTAAGGCCAAGCTTATGGATACCGGCGTCGGTGATGATCAAAATATTCTCACATTTCTTCTTTTTCAGAATGTCTGGAACTGCCTTCAGGCTGCCAATGATTTCCGGATTTCGGTAGGGCAGGAAAGGAAGGGCAAATTTAAATACATTCTGGAAAATTCTGCAGTAAATTTTCTTTAATGGATTCATAAATAGTTTCTCACTTTCTAGAGCGTGTTTGAAAAAGGTTTTCTGCAAGATGTGCGTCACAATTTGTGGGAGATTTTGTCTGATTGCGGGAATGATTTTTTTTCCACGCTCTGGGACTGTAAATTATTGTACAAATTTTATCACATATGAAATTATAACATGGAATCAAATATTGTAAAGGTAAAATATTTTTAATATCAAGATATTATGAGGCCAGGGGAAAAAGCAGATACTCGACTGATTTGGATTCTTGTGTTATACTAAAAAAAATATTCCTGCGCATGTTTTAAACAGGCTTTGGAGTGTGTTTCAAATGAGGAGGCATTTTATGAGTGAACAGTCAGAGGAGAAAAAGGGAAAGAAAAATATCTGTATGGGGCTGCTGGCTCATGTAGATGCAGGAAAAACTACATTGTCAGAAGCTCTTTTATATTTAAGCGGGAAAATCCGCAAGCTGGGAAGGGTGGATCACAAGGATGCATATCTGGATACTTCTCCTTTGGAAAGGGAGCGGGGAATCACCATTTTTTCCAAGCAGGCAGTGCTGGAATTTCCAGAGACCAGAGTGAACATTCTGGATACGCCTGGGCATGTGGATTTTTCTGCTGAGATGGAACGTACCTTGCAGGTACTGGATTATGCAGTTTTGCTGATTAACGGAGCGGATGGTGTACAGGGACATACTGTGACTTTGTGGAAGCTGTTGGAGCGTTATGAGATTCCTACATTTATTTTTGTGAATAAAATGGATCAGGATGGAACTGATCACGATGCACTTCTGAAAGAACTGAAAAAGCGGCTGAACGAGAATTGTACGGATTTTTCAGAAGTAGGAAAGACAGTAGAATTTCTGGAAAGCATTGCCATGTGCGATGAGGCACTTTTGGAAAAATATCTGGAAACAGGGGAAGTGTCAGCGGAAGAAATTACGGAGTTGATTGCCGGACGAGAGATTTTTCCATGCTATTTTGGTTCTGCCTTGAAAATGGAGGGCGTAGAAAATCTGATAAGGGGGCTGGATACTTATACCAGACGTCCCATGTATCCGGAAACTTTCGGTGCAAAGGTTTACAAGATTGCCAGAGATGATCAGGGAAGCCGCCTTACCTATATGAAAATTACAGGGGGAACCTTGAAGGTAAAAGATCTTCTTACGACCAGCAAAGGAAATGTGGCAGCAGGAGATGAAATCTGGGAGGAAAAAGCAGACCAGATCAGGATTTACTCTGGAGCAAAGTTTGAGCTGGCAAAGGAGGCACCGGCAGGGACTGTCTGTGCAGTGACCGGTCTTAGCCATACTTTTCCAGGACAGGGACTTGGCGTGACCGAGAACTCCAATATGCCGGTGCTGGAGCCGGTGTTGAATTACCAGATCATATTGCCTGAGGGATGCGATGTACACCAGATGCTGAAAAAGCTGAAAGAGCTGGAGGAGGAAGATCCGCAGCTTCACATTGTCTGGGATGAGCAGCTTGGGGAGATCCATGCCATGCTTATGGGAGATGTACAGATCGAGATCCTGAAGCGACTGATCTGGGAACGTTTTCATGTGGCGGTGGATTTTGGTGCGGGAAACATTGTATATAAGGAAACAATTGCATCACCAGTGGAAGGTGTGGGACATTTTGAGCCCTTGCGTCATTATGCAGAGGTGCATCTTCTTCTGGAACCGGGAGAGCCTAGAAGTGGACTGCAGTTTTTTACAGCCTGCAGCGAAGATGTGCTGGACCGGAACTGGCAGCGTCTGATCCTTACCCATCTGGAGGAAAAAGAGCACAAGGGAGTGCTGACCGGTGCTCCGGTTACGGATATGCAGATCACCTTATTAACTGGACGGGCACATCTGAAGCATACAGAAGGCGGAGATTTCCGCCAGGCTACTTACCGCGCAGTGCGTCAGGGGCTGAAAAAGGCAAAAAGTATTCTTCTGGAGCCGTATTATGAATTCCGGCTTGAGGTCCCTGTGGACACGGTAGGTCGTGCCATGACCGACATTCAGAAAATGCAGGGAAGCCTTTTGCCTATGGAAACAGAAGATACCACTGCGATCCTGAAAGGGAAAGCCCCTGTTTCGGCTATGCGGGATTACCAGAAAGAAGTGATTTCCTATACAAGAGGAATGGGCAGGCTGTTTTGCAGTCTGAAAGGTTATGAGCCTTGCAGAAACCAGGATGAGATCGTAGAAGCGATGGGGTATGATTCTGAGCGCGATCTGGAGAATCCTACCGGTTCTGTGTTCTGTGCCCATGGGGCTGGCTTTGTAGTGCCCTGGTACCAGGTGGAAGAGTATATGCATCTGGAAACAGGAATTATGACAGAATTTGATGATGCTCTAAGTGAAGAGGAAGGAAATTCAGCGGGAAATGATGTGCAGAGACAGAAGGGTGATGGAACAGACCGGATGGCAGCTGGTAAAGGAAGAAGTAGTTACCAGCCTCCGGAATCTGCCTACCGTGACAGCTACGAGGATGACAAGGAGCTTCAGGCGATTTTTGAACGTACCTTCGGCCCGGTAAAAAGAGACCGGATGTCTTCCTATAAGAAAGTGGTGAGTGCACCGTCTTATTCTGGCAGCGGTTCATCCAGAAAAAAGGATCAGGAAGAATATCTTCTTGTGGACGGATATAACATCATTTTTGCATGGCCGGAACTGAAAGAACTTGCGGATGCAGATGTCCGTGCAGCACAGACGAAGCTGATGGATATTCTCAGTAACTATCAGGGATATAAGAAATGCACGCTGATTCTGGTATTTGACGCATATAAGGTTGAAGGGCATCAGGAAGAGGTGTTTGCTTATCATAATATTCATGTGGTTTATACCAAAGAAGCGGAAACGGCAGATCAGTATATTGAGAAAACAGTTCACAAAATCGGCCGGCAGCATCAGGTGACCGTTGCAACTTCAGATGGTCTGGAGCAGATCATCATTATGGGACAGGGGGCAAACCGTATTTCTGCAAGGGGACTGAAAGAAGAAATCGAAGAGACCGGAAAGCAGCTCCGCCAGGAATGGCACCAGCGCCGTCAGTCCAGCCATACCTATCTGTTTGACCATGCAGATGAGAAGACCGCAAAGCTGATGGAAGATGTCCGTCTTGGCAAAAAGAAATTGTAATTTTTCACAAAAAATGATGAAGATACATTTGGCTATTTCTGACAAAAATAATTGATAATCAAACTTTCTTTTTGAAATAATCTGAAAAATATGATATTATTTAACTAATATGAAACTCCTTGACCGTGACTGATTGAGATAGGCAAGGAGTTTTCTATTTGGTTATTATGTATGGTAGAAAGGATGTGAATCAGATTGTTTGCAACAGGAGAATATGTGATTTATGGAAGTGCAGGAATCTGCCAGGTGGTAGATGTAACGACAATGGAGATGGATGGTGTCCCTAAAGACCGTCTGTACTATGTGCTTCGCCCGGAAAATGGCAATGGAGGCACGATTTTTACACCGGTAGATCATACCAAGGTAGTGCTTCGCAGAATGATGACGAAAGAAGAAGTGGAAGATCTTCTGGGGGATATGCCGAAGCTGGAAACGCTTCAGATCTCCAATGAAAAATTAAGGGAGAATGCGTACCGGGAATGTATGAAAAGCTGTGACAGCCGTGAACTGGTTCGGATGATCAAGACCATATACCTGCGGAAAAAAGAACGTATCTCTTGTGGAAAAAAAGCAACAGCCACAGATGAGCGCTATCTGAAACTGGCAGAAGACAGTCTTTATTCTGAATTTTCCCATCTTCTTGGAATCCCCAAAAATGAAATGGTAGACTATATCCAAAAGAAAATAGAAAGTGAATAAAAAAGGACAGCCAGCTGCAATTTGACAAAAAGTACATCATCTGATAAGGTAATGGACAAAGAGAATGCTGTTCACAGTAAAACGGCAAAGAACTGTTGACCAGCGTGCAGATTACAGGAATGACATCTGGGGCACGCATTAGGGCGGCAGTGATAAAGGAGATGTGCAGAAATGAGAGAGAAGCTCACACAGAAAGATGTGGAGAAAATCGAGCAGGAAATTGAACACCGCAAGCTGGTTATCCGTAAAGAAGCTATTGAAGCGGTAAAAGAAGCCCGTGCCCAGGGAGATTTAAGCGAGAATTTTGAATATTACGCTGCCAAGCGTCATAAGAACCAGAATGAGAGCCGTATCCGTTACCTGGAGAATATGCTGAAGACGGCTACCATTGTTTCTGATAAATCAGGAAATGACGAGGTAGGAATGGATGATATTGTAGAAGTGTATTTTGAGGAAGATGATGAAATCGAGAAATATAAGCTGGTTACATCCATTCGTGGAAATTCCATGGAAAACCGGATCAGTATTGATTCCCCAATTGGTATGGCATTAAAAGGCCACAAGGTTGGCGACCGGGTGGAAGTTAAGGTCAATGACAATTACAGCTATTTTCTTGAAATCCGTTCCATTGACAAGACACATTCCGAGGAGGAAGAAATCAGAGGATTTTAATTTTGCAGAAAGCCCGAGATTTGCGGCGCGAAATCATGTGAATGCATGATTTTTTGTGCATCGCAAAGGGGTTACTGTGCACGGAGTGAACAGTAACTATTGGCATATAGATTCCCCATGAATCATGTTAAGAGATTTAACAATTATTTTAACATGGTTTGTGGGGATTTTTTTACATAATAATTCCGAAGAAACCCAGCAAAATCAATTATCAAACAAAAATTTTACATTTCTAACCGTCCGATTTTACATTTCTCTCATAAAGAAAAATTCCCATTTGTAAAGTATTTTACATAGATTTAACATTACCCTCACCTGAAACTTTACATAGCTCACTTATATTGAATTCATAACCAAAAGACAAAAGAACCCAATGAAATAAACAAAAAAGAGGATAAAAAAGGAGAGGAAACGAAATGGATTTTTTTAGTATTCTGACAATGGTCGGAGGATTGGCAATGTTCCTGTATGGACTGCAGGTCATGGGTGACGGTCTGGAAAAATTATCTGGCGGTAAACTGGAAAAGATTCTGGAAAATCTTTCATCCAACCGTGTGAAAGCGGTTCTGGTTGGCGCAGCAGTTACTGCCATCATCCAGTCATCATCAGCAACCACTGTTATGGTAGTTGGTTTTGTAAACTCAGGTATTATGCACTTATCCCAGGCTGTTGGATTTATTATGGGAGCAAACATCGGTACTACTATTACTGCATGGATTCTCAGTCTGGCTGGAATTGAGAGTTCCAATTTCTTTGTAAGACTTTTAAATCCAAGTTCATTTTCCCCAATTCTGGCACTTATAGGTGTGATTTTTATTGTCTTCCTTCATGATGAAAAGAAGAAAGATATCGGAAATATTCTGGTCGGATTTGCAGTATTGATGTTCGGAATGAACACCATGAGTGGCGCTGTGAAGCCTCTCGCTCAGGTTCCGGAATTTACGAACATTCTGTTGAAATTCTCCAATCCTGTTTTGGGTGTGCTGGCAGGTGCACTGCTGACTGCAATTATCCAGTCTTCTTCAGCATCTGTTGGTATTCTTCAGGCGCTTTGCGTAACAGGAGCTGTTCGTTATGGTACCGCGCTTCCGATTATTATGGGACAGAACATCGGAACCTGTATCACAGCCATGCTTTCTTCCATCGGTGCAACGAAAAATGCAAAACGTGCTGCAATCGTTCATCTGTACTTTAATATTGTAGGAACTGTTGCATTTATGATTGTATTTTATGTGCTTAACGGATTTTTACATTTCTCATTTATTAATGAAGTGGCAGGACCTGCCGGAATCGCAGTGATCCACAGTGCATTTAACATCATTGCAACTGTAGTACTTCTCCCATTTGGAGATTTACTTGTAAAAATGGCATGTGCAACTGTCCGTGATACAAAAGAGGAAAAAGCGATTTCTGCAGAAGATCAGGAATTTATGATTCTGGAATCCCGTTTCCTTAGCAACCCTGGTATTGCTATTGAACAGAGCAAAACTGCCGCGAAAAAAATGGCTGAACAGTCAAGAAATGCTTTGAACCTTTCTTTCGGACTTCTTGATAAATTCGATGAAGAAACAGCTTTCCGTGTAGAGAAAATCGAAGCCAAGGTTGACCGTTACGAGGATGAACTTGGAACTTATCTGATTAAATTAAATCAGAAAGATCTTTCTCTGGAAGACAGCCACAGTCTGTCTATTATGCTTCATTGTATTGGAGATTTCGAGCGTATTTCCGACCATGCTCTTAGCATTATGAAATCTGCAAAGGAAATTGCAGAGAAAAATACCAGCTTTTCCGATAAAGCGGTGCAGGAACTTCATGTTATGGAAAAAGCTGTGGCAGATATTGTTGATAAAGCCTACAATGTTTTTGCAAATCAGGATTTAAGGCAGGCAGAAGAAATTGAGCCATTGGAAGAAGTGATCGATGAGCTTAGCCATGAACTGAAAAGGCGCCATGTAAATCGTCTTCGTGCAGGAGAATGTACCATTGAAATGGGATTTGTCCTTTCGGATATTACAACCAGCCTGGAGAGAATTGCAGACCACTGTTCCAACATTGGTGTCTGTGTTACCCAGGTGCGGGAAGATCTTTACGATACCCACAGCCATCTTGATACTGTGAAAAACGCTCCGGGAGAACATTTTCACCATGAAATTGAGGTTGCCCGTGTGAACTATATGCTTCCGTAACCGGAAGGACAAACGTTGCCAGCTGCTGTTTATTGGGGAAGATCCTGTAAATGGCAGCTGGTAACCTGATTTTTACCATGACTTTACCTGCATGTACTTGTACAAGATTAAAAAAAAACGTATACTGAAAAATAATATAGGAAAGCGGATGCCAGATACTGGCACGGGAATACTCATGGGAGGAGAGAACTGGAAAATGATTTTTTGTGTTGAAGATGATAACAATATTCGTGATCTGTTAGTATATACATTGGAGACGACCGGATTTCATGCAAGAGGACTGGTAGACTCCCAGGAATTATGGAAAGCTCTTGCGGAAGAGGAACCGGAGCTGATCCTTCTGGATATTATGCTTCCAGGTGAGGATGGCTATTCCATTCTGGATAAGCTGAAGAAATCTAGTGGAACCAGAGACATTCCGATTATTATGGTAACAGCTAAGGAAGCTGAATTTGACAAGGTACGTGCCCTGGAATCAGGGGCAGATGACTATATTACCAAACCCTTTGGAATGATGGAATTTATTGCCAGAGTGAAAGCAGTCCTTCGCCGCAGCAGCCGTCATGGAGATGACAGGGAGCTTCGCTGTGAGGAACTGAGCATTTTTCCGGGACGTCATCAGGTCTACTGTGGTGACCAGCAGGTGGAACTTACCCGGAAGGAGTTTGAGCTTCTTCTTTACCTGATGGAAAACAGGGGAATCGTTATGACCAGGGACCAGATCCTGTGCCATATATGGGGCTATGATTTTGACGGCGAGACCAGAACTGTGGATGTGCATGTGCGAACCCTCCGTCAGAAGCTGGGGGATACTGGCAGACTGGTAGAAACTGTCCGTGGTGTAGGTTATAGAATGGCAGACAAGGGAGGCAGTCAGGGATGAAAAAGAAAATCCTAAGTCATACCAGTATCATGATCATTCTCACCGTTATCCTCACCTTTATAGCTGCCAGCTTCGTAATGTATGACAAGTTTGACAGCGCCATGAAAAAAAGTGTCCGTGATGAAGCTGAATATGTAAAAGTGGGAATGGAAGAAGCGGGAGAGGGCTATTTGAATGAAAATGTAGGGAAAGCAACCGGAACCCGTATTACTCTTACAGATGAAGTGGGAAATGTTCTTTATGACAATGAAGCAGATGCGGCAAAGCTTCCTAACCATAGCGACCGTCCGGAATTTGTAAAAGCCATGGAAGACGGACAGGGAGAAGTTGTCCGCTATTCAGAGACACTGGCCAAGCAGACATTTTATTATGCAGTAAAGCTGTCAGATGGGAAAATTCTTCGTCTGGCAAAAACTACGGACAGTGTGTTCCATACCCTGCTAAGCAGCTTTGTCTGGCTGGGGCTTTTGATGATACTGATCATTCTGGTGGAAATCGTGCTGGTACAAAAGCAGACACAGAATCTGATAGAGCCGGTGAACAATCTGGATCTGGAGCACCCTCTGGATAACGTATGCTATGAAGAACTTCGGCCTCTGCTTATGCGGGTTGATCAGCAGAATAAGCAGATTGCAAGCCAGCTGGAGGAATTGAAGAAAACAGAGGCTGTACGAAGGGAATTTTCCGCAAATGTGTCCCATGAGCTGAAAACTCCGTTGATGTCCATTTCTGGTTATGCAGAGTTGATGATGAATGGAATGGTGCGCCCGGAGAATATAGCAGATTTTTCCGGACGTATTTATAAAGAAGCGAACCGATTGGGAAATCTGGTGGCAGATATCATCCAGCTGTCCCGTCTGGATGAACAGCAGGATCAGGTGGTTTCCATGGAAAATGTGGATCTGGATGAACTGGCAGAGGATGTGGTAAACAATCTTAGGGATCATGCCAAAAAGAAGGATATTTCCATAGAATATCATGGTGTGCCGGTTACCATCCAGGGCGTACGTCACGTTCTCTACGAGATGCTGTACAATATAGCGGACAATGCGGTGCGGTATACCAATCAGGGGGGACACATTCATATCTATGTGGGAAAAAAAGGTGGAAGGCCTTTCTACCGTGTGGAGGATGACGGAATCGGAATTCCGAAAGAGGAACAGAAGAGAATATTTGAAAGATTTTACCGGGGAGATAAAAGTCATTCCCGGCAGACCGGAGGAACCGGTCTGGGTCTGTCTATCGTAAAGCATGGCGCAACACTGCATCATGCACAGATCAATGTAGACAGTGACCTTGGAAAAGGTACAAAAATGGAGCTGCTTTTTTAAGCGGCTCCTTTTGTACGCTTTAAATAAACATTTTAAACTTCACTCAGGGCATCCTCATCAGCCACAATGATTGCATTGGGATGGAACTGAAGGATGGAAGCCGGACACTTAGGCGTAACAGGTCCTTTGATGGCAGCAGCGAGAGCTTTTGCTTTATTTTTGCTATTGGCAACAAGAAGGATTGTCTTCGCACTCATAATGTTGCCAATTCCCATGGAGTATGCTTTACGCGGGACGTCAGCCTCGCTTGCAAAAAATCTTTTATTGGCCTGGATGGTAGCTTCCGTAAGGTCTACACAATGTGTACCAGCTTCAAAGTGATCATCAGGTTCGTTGAATCCGATGTGACCATTTGGTCCGATTCCGAGAAGCTGAAGATCTACAGTACCGATATTCTGAAGCAGGGTATTGTATGCTTCACAGCAGGCTGTTGCGTCAGAATTGGTGCCATCTGGAACAAAGGTATTCTCAATGGAAATGTTTACTCTGCTGAACAGATTTTTATTCATGAAGTAGCGATAACTCTGATCATTATTGCCATCCAGTCCCACATACTCATCCAGGTTTACGGATTTTACATGGGAAAAATCAAGAATTCCTTCTTCATACATTTGAACCAGCTGATCATAGGTACCAACTGGGGAAGAACCGGTAGCAAGTCCGAGGATGCAGTCTGGTTTCGATAAAATAACGCCGGCGATGATCGTTGCGGCAGTACGGCTCAGCTCATCGTAATTTTTTACTTTTATAATTTTCATCATTCAGATCTCCTTTTGCCTTTTATTTTCAAGACACTATCAGTATATCGTAAATTGAAGGGAAACGCTATAAATATTTCTGCTGTTTTTTGGATTCATATGTTTAAAATTGACAAGAATGGAATAGTCTGTTACGATAAATCATATGCAGTTTGGTAATATCTGTTAAAAAATTTAATATACAGAAACCAGGAGGTAAAAGTGATATGAAAAAGCCAGCATTAGTAGTAATGGCAGCCGGAATGGGAAGCAGATACGGCGGTCTGAAACAGATCGATCCTGTTGACAAAGATGGAGATATTATTATCGATTTTTCCATCTATGACGCTGTTCAGGCGGGATTTGAGAAAATCATATTTATTATAAAGAAAGAAAACGAAGCTGATTTCCGTGCAGCTATCGGTGATAAAGTGAGCAGACATGCGGAAGTTGTATTTGTGTTCCAGGATCTTTATAATCTGCCAGAAGGCTTTAAAGTTCCCGAAGGCCGTGTAAAACCATGGGGAACTGGCCATGCGATCATGAGCTGCATAGACGTGCTTGACGGACCTTTCGCAGTGATCAATGCAGACGATTATTATGGCCGCCACGCATTTAAGATGGCATATGATTTCCTTACCCAGAACCAGGAGAAAGATGGTATCTACCAGTATATGATGGTAGGATACAAGCTGGAGAATACTCTGACGGATAATGGGCATGTATCCAGAGGCGTTTGTGTGACAGATGAAGAAGGATATCTGAAGGACATTAACGAGCGGACCCATATTGAGAAGAGAAACGGCGGCGCAGCCTATACAGAGGATGACGGTGCTACCTGGAACGAGCTTCCGGTGGATGCTACAGTATCAATGAACATGTGGGGATTTTCTGCAAGCATCCTGAAGGAGCTAAAAGACAGATTCCCTGTATTTTTGAAAGAAAACATTGAAAAAAATCCTTTGAAATGTGAATATTTTCTTCCCTTCGTTGTGGACGAACTTCTCTGTGAGAAGAAGGCAACCGTCAAAGTGCTGAAATCTATGGATAAATGGTACGGTGTTACCTATAAAGAGGATAAGCCGGTTGTTGCTGCTGCTGTCCAGAAGATGAAAGATGATGGTCTTTATCCACAGAAGCTGTGGGATTAATAAGAAAAATTATGAAATGTGACCAATAAGTTCACAGGTAACATTAATAATGATTCAATAGTGAAAGTTGAAATCTATTGTAGAAAAATATAAATAGTGTTATGCTAGGTATAGTACTGGATTATGTTTGAAAATGTTTTCTGCAAAATCTCCCACAATGTGGGACGGGTAGATTGCAGGAATGATTTTGAGGACACGGTCTGGAGCAGGTGTAAAAAGAGGAGGAAAATATTATGGCAATTTTAGTAACAGGTGGTGCAGGATATATTGGAAGCCACACAGTTGTAGAACTTCAGAATTCCGGTTACGACGTGGTAGTTCTGGATAATCTGTCCAATTCCAGTGAGAAGGCACTTGACAGAGTTTCCAAGATCACAGGGAAACCGGTGAAATTCTATAAAGCAGATATCCTTGACAGAGAAGCACTTAATGAGATTTTTGATAAAGAAGATATTGATTCCTGTATCCATTTCGCCGGACTGAAAGCAGTAGGCGAATCTGTAGTGAAGCCGTGGGAATATTATGAGAATAATATTGCAGGAACCCTGACTCTTGTAGATGTTATGAGAAAGCATAATGTAAAGAATATTATTTTCTCTTCTTCTGCAACTGTATACGGAGATCCGGCACAGATTCCGATCACAGAGGAATGCCCGAAGGGACAGTGCACCAATCCATATGGATGGACCAAATCCATGCTGGAGCAGGTTCTTACAGATATCCAGAAAGCAGATCCAGAGTGGAATGTAATGCTTCTTCGTTACTTTAACCCGATTGGTGCCCATAAGAGCGGAACGATCGGTGAGAATCCAAATGGTATCCCGAATAACCTTATGCCATATATCACACAGGTTGCTGTTGGTAAGCTGAAAGAGCTTGGTGTATTCGGTAATGACTATGACACCCCGGACGGAACTGGTGTGAGAGATTATATCCATGTAGTTGATCTTGCAAAGGGTCATGTAAAAGCTCTGAAGAAGATTGAAGAGAATCCAGGACTTGCGATTTATAACCTTGGTACTGGTAAAGGTTACAGCGTTCTTGACATTGTGAAGAATTTTGAAGCTGCAACTGGAGTGAAGATTCCATATGCGATCAAACCGCGTCGTGCAGGAGATATTGCAACCTGCTACTGTGATGCTTCCAAAGCAGCTAAGGAGCTGGGCTGGACTGCAGAAAATGGTATCCGTGAGATGTGCGAGGATTCCTGGAGATGGCAGAGCAATAATCCAAATGGATATGAAGATTAATATTGGATAGGAAGAATAATATAAAGGAATAATACATATGATTCAGAATCTGATTTTTGATGTGGGAGATGTATTACTGGAATACCGCTGGTTTGAGATGCTGACAAAGGATTACGGACTGTCAGAAGCGGAGGCCCGGCGGATTGGCGGGGAAATGTTTGACAATGAAATCTGGGTGCAGGGAATGGATGGTGGAAGAATTAGTCTTGCAGAAGCCATCTCCCGATATGAGAAGAAGTATCCAGAGGATGTAGAAGTTATGAGCTGGTTCCTTGGCAATGGAGAGCAGATGGCGGTGAAACGTCCGGAAATCTGGGAAAAGATCGCAATGCTAAAAGAAAAAGGATACAGAATATATATCCTGTCTAATTATTCTGAGGAATTATTCCATATGCATACCAATGGAGCTGCATTTCTTGATCTGTTAGATGGAGGCATAGTTTCTTATCAGGTGCATGCATTGAAACCGGACCGCGAGATTTATGAAATCCTGCTTGTCAGATATGATCTGGTGGCAGACCAGTGTCTGTTTTTCGATGACCGTGCTGATAATGTGGAAGGTGCCCGGAAAGTGGGAATCCATGCGATACAGGTTACATCAAGACAGATGTTGAATGAAACTTTAGATAAAATGCTTGCAGAATAGAATGAGTCGTCCCTCCGGGGGCGGCTTTTTCCAATCAATTATACATGCCTTGCTTTTCGCATATAAGAATGTTAGAATGGCAGTATCCTGAAGAAAGGCAGGTGAATGTATGGAAAAAGTAATCATTATCGGTGCCGGACCAGCGGGGATTTCAGCGGCTTTGTATGCAGCGCGCGCAAACATGGATCCACTGGTGATCAATAACGGCATCGGAGCTTTGGAAAAAGCAGAGAAAATAGAGAATTATTATGGTATGGAACATCCGGTTTCCGGGAAAGAATTATTTGAGCGGGGAATTGCCCAGGCGAAGGCTCTTGGAGTTCGGATCCTGGAAGCCCAGGTCCTTGGAGTCGGAGGCTTTGACACCTTTCAGGTGAAAACCACGGTAGGTAACTTTGACACCATCAGTGTGATCCTGGCAACAGGAAGTAAGAGGAAAACTCCTGCAATCCCGGGGATCAAGGAATTCGAAGGAAGAGGAGTAAGCTACTGCGCTGTTTGTGATGCATTCTTTTACAGAGGCAAGGATGTGGCAGTACTTGGAAATAGTGATTTTGCCCTCCATGAAGCGGAAGAACTGGCACCTATGGCAGGTTCTGTGACCATCTATACAGATGGAAAGGAGCCGGAGTTTTCCAAAGAAGCTTCTTTTACAGTCAATACGATGCGAATCCAGTCCGTAGAAGGTGATGAGAAGGTAACAGGGCTGCGTTTGGCATACGAGCCGGAAAAAGAACCAGATCTGGCTGCCAGCTCAGAGGATTTGTCACAAGAGGCATTTGCCAGGGCAGATGGAATTTTCGTAGCACTGGGAACGGCTGGAAGTGCGGAAATGGCAAGACAGATGGGTGCTTCTCTTACCGAAAAAGGGAATATCAAAGTAAACGAAAAAATGGAGAGTACCATTCCAGGGCTTTTTGCAGCCGGTGACTGTACAGGAGGACTTCTGCAGGTTTCAAAGGCTGTTTACGATGGAGCCCAGGCCGGAATCAGTGCCAGCCAGTATGTAAGAAAAAAGCAGAGATAATCCAGAAGGCAGTGATTTATGTAGTAAATCGGAGGATTTAAAATCATTGAACTGAATATCAGTTATCAAAATAGAAAGGATGATAAATTTATGGCAAAAGTAATTACAACACAGAATTTTGAAGAAGAAGTATTAAAATCCCAGAAGCCGTTTCTCCTTGATTTCTGGGCAACCTGGTGCGGTCCGTGCATGCGTCAGGGACCAATCGTGGAAGAACTGGCAGAGGAAGGCTATGCAGTAGGAAAGCTGGATGTGGATCAGAATATGGAGATTGCGCAGCAGTTCCGCGTTATGAGCATTCCTACTCTGATCATTTTTAAGGACGGGGCAGAGGCACATCGTCTGGTTGGCCTGACAGACAAAGAAGATTTAAAGAAGCTTCTGGATGAGTAAGACAGATGAAGATATTACTTGCAGCTTGCAATGCAAAATATATACACTCCAATCTGGCTGTCTTTAACCTGAAAGCATATGCAAGAGAATATGACAGTCATATTATCCTTAGGGAATATACTATTAACCAGCAAAAGGATGATATTCTGAAGGATATTTACCGCAGTCATCCAGATGTGGTATGTGTATCCTGTTATATCTGGAATATTACCTTTGTAAGGGAGCTGATGCAGGATCTGAGAAAGATCCTGCCAGAGGTTCCATTCTGGGCCGGAGGCCCGGAAGTATCCTATGATGCAGAGGAATTCCTGAAAAAGAACCCGGCATTTGCTGGCGTTATGGTTGGGGAAGGGGAAGAGACATTCCTGGAGCTTGTGAAGCATTATGTAGATGGAACGGTTTCCCTGGAAGAGACCACAGGTCTTGTGTACCATAAACCGGACGGTACTGTCATAAATAACGGATGGCGCCAGACCATGGATCTGAGTAAGGTTCCATTTGTTTACGAAGACCTGAAAGATTTTGAAAACCGTATCATATATTACGAAAGCAGCCGTGGCTGTCCTTTTTCCTGCAGCTACTGTCTGTCCTCGGTGGATAAGAAGCTTCGTTTCCGGGCTCTTGAACTGGTCAAAAAAGAATTGCAGTTTTTCCTGGATCATAAGGTACCCCAGGTGAAATTTGTGGACAGAACCTTTAACTGCAGGCATGATCATGCAATGACAATCTGGCAGTATATCAAGGAACATGATAACGGAATTACCAATTTTCACTTTGAGATCTCAGCAGACCTTCTGAGAGAGAATGAACTGGAGCTTATGAGCACCATGCGCCCAGGATTGATTCAGCTGGAAATCGGCGTACAGTCTACAAATCCGGACACCATTCGTGCCATCCATAGAACGATGAATTTCGGGAAACTGGCAGAGATCGTAGACCGGATCCATAGTTTCCAGAATATCCACCAGCATCTGGATCTGATCGCAGGTCTTCCATATGAAGATTATGACAGCTTCCACCGATCTTTTAATGAGGTATACGCACTGCGTCCCCAGCAGCTTCAGCTTGGCTTTCTGAAGGTTCTGAAAGGCTCCCATATGCAAGAAATGACGAAAGCGTATGGAATCGTACATAAAGAACTGGAGCCATATGAAGTATTAGGAACCAGATGGCTGCTTTATGAGGATATTTTGCGGCTGAAAATGGTGGAAAGTATGGTGGAAGTGTATTATAATAGTGGACAGTTCCAGAACACCCTGTTATGTGTGGAGCCGATGTTTGGGGATGCTTTCACGTTATATGAGAAACTGGGACAGTTTTATGAGAAAAAAGGGTATTCCGAGATTTCTCATTCCAGAATGCGTCGTTATGAGATCCTTCTGGAGTTCGTGAAGGAAGAACTGAGAAATGCCAACACGGGCAGAGTAACGTGGGAAAAGGTGGCAGACAGTATAATCTACGATTTGTATCTGCGTGAGAACCTGAAAAGCCATCCATCTTTTGAATATGACCAGAAGCCATATGAGAAGGCAATCTGGGAGTACAGACGTCAGGAAAAAATACCGAAGACAGCTCATATTGAGGTGTTCCGCGATGGAAGAATACTGTTGTTTGATTATGAGAACCGGGACCCACTGCTTCACAATGCGGCAGTGAAGGAAATCCGGATATAAAGAGAGGTTTTATATTATGGGAATGTTTGATCCAAAGAAAAGAAAACTTGTGACTGCGATCATTGCTGTGATTCTTGTTCTGGCAATGGTGGTACCTACTGTTATTTCGCTGCTTCTGTAAGGAACATAAAGATGAGACTTGGAAAAGAGGCAATGGAAGCCCTGCAGGCAGAAATCTGCGGGCTTCTTGCGCCTGGAAATGAACTGGTTGTGGCAGGTGCTGTTGCCCTTAAGGGAACAGCACGGATCGCAAAAGAAAAGTATGATATTTTAAGAGAACATTTCTCAGAGAGCTTTCTGCGGGAAGCCAGGAATCTGGAAGTACTTTATGGAATTTCTGCGCTGGACCAGGTGAAGGGGCAGCCATTTGAAGAAGGTACTGTCTGGAAAGCTGCAAGGGCAGCCGGTGCCACTGCAATGTATGCCATGGGAGATGGGGGATTTTTAAGTGCCCTTTGGAAAATGGCAGAAGCCTCCCAGGTTGGCCTGGAAATGGAGTTTACCAAGGTTCCCATACGGCAGGAGACCATTGAAATCTGTGAGATCTTTGATCTTAATCCCTATAAGCTGGATGCGGGCGGCGCGGTTCTCATCGGTATTCCGGCTGGTGAGGCACTGGTGCAGGAATTGCGAAGAGAAGGAATCATGGCAGCAGTGATCGGTCAGACGAACCCAGGAAATGACAGAATGCTTTATTACAATGGAAATGGCAGATACCTGGAGCGTCCAGGAAAGGATGAGCTTTATAAGGTTCTGCCTATGCAGGCTGGAAGAATACAAAACAGGAGAACATAAAAGTAAATGGGAACATTAAACATTGTACTTCATGAGCCGGAGATTCCGGCAAATACAGGAAATATCGGACGTACCTGTGTTGCCACAGGCACCAGGCTTCATCTGATCGAGCCTCTTGGCTTTTCTTTAAGTGAGAAAGCCTTGAAGCGTGCCGGAATGGATTACTGTAAAGATCTGGATGTGACTACCTATCTGGATTATGAGGACTTCCTTGAGCGGAATCCAGGGGCCAAGATCTATTATGCGACAACAAAGGCGCCGCAGACATACGCAGATGTAAAATACGAGGATGATTGCTTCATCATGTTTGGAAAAGAGAGTGCCGGTATTCCAGAGGAAATATTAAGGGATAACCAGGAAACCTGTGTCCGGATTCCTATGTTCGGGGAGACCAGATCCTTGAACCTGAGTAATTCTGTGGCGATTATCCTTTATGAAGCTTTCCGTCAGCATGATTTTGCACACCTGAAGCTGGAAGGGCATCTGCGTAAATATGACTGGAAATAAAATATTGATAATCATCAAAGACTGGCAAGCATAAAGATCGTAATTAAGAATATCTGTAACATTAAAAGACCTGCGCATAATAGAAACTTTCTTCTTAGAAGATTTCTGCTATGCGGCAGGTCTTATTTGCTATGAAAGTCCTGTGCGGCAGCCATGAATCCAGCATGCTTGCATGTTGGATTCATGGATATCGCACAGGCTAGACTGTATGAGTAAGTAGGGCGATAGCCCGGATTACGAATACAGTCGGTGATTGCGGGAGCGCCAAGGGCGCGGAGCAATCAACTTTCATTTATGGTGATGTCTGCGACAGCAGACATGTCCGTTTAGTTACGAATTATGTACAAGCCAGGTAAAAAAGCAGAAAGTCTTTTTCAAATACGTTCTAGTTTCCCTGCTTTTTTTAAAGTAAAAATAAATTCTGTCCCAACACCTTCCGTGCTGATCACATTAATATTCTGATCGTGGGCGTTGATGATCTCTTTCACAATGGAAAGCCCAAGCCCGGTACCTTTCCGGTCTTTTCCGCGGGAAGGATCTGTTTTGTAAAAACGGTCCCATACCTTGGAAAGGCTTTCTTTGGGGATTCCGATTCCGTGATCTTTTACAGAAACGAACACTTTTCCATTCTTTACGGATGTTTCAATATTGATGGAAGAATTATCGTTACTGAATTTGATTGCATTGTCCAATAAATTGTATAGTACCTGCTGAATCTGTTCCATATCTGCTTCCACGTAAAGCTCTTTTCCAAAAAGAAGAAGCTCCAGATCGATATTTTTCTTAGAGCAGGTACCTTCGAAAGTATTCGCAGTATTTTTGATCACATCATTAATATCAAAACGGCGGATGTTCATCATCCGTTTCTTTTCATCCAGATCATTGAGAACCAGAAGACTGCGTGTCAGCTTCTCAAGACGGTCTGCTTCATGGGAAATAATATTCAGGTATTTATCCTGCATTTCCGGTGGAATGGTGCCATCCAGGATTGCCTCCACATAACCCTTGATGGAGGTAAGGGGAGAGCGGAAATCATGGGACACGTTGGCAATAAAGGTGCGCTGGTATTCCCCGTTCTGGTTGATCTTATCTGCCATATAATTCAAAGTGTTGGCAAGATAACCCATTTCATCCTCGGATTTTACCGGAATACGGTAAGTCAGATCTCCGTTGGCATATTCAGATGCCCCTTTGATGATCTGCTGCAGGGGAAGATGAATCCATAACTGATAGCATATGATAAGCAGCCCACACAGCAGGTATACCACAAGGAAAACCATCTGAAGGATTCCAAGAAGTCCGCTTCGTTTCTGATAAAGCTGCTGCATATCATAATGAAAAGTGACATAACCAATGGCTGCACTGGAAGATTCCACTGGAACAGCTATGTTTAAGTGAAGACCGGAAAAATAACCATAAAAGCTGCTGATGATATACTGGCGGTTTTTCCAAAGCTCTGGGTCAAATCCTGAAATCTGATATTCCGTATAGGCCTTAGCAGCACCATCTGTAACCGGTTGGGCTGAGAAAGAATCGGTAATGTCAGAGGATTGAACCAGGATATTGGAATTTTTATCCAGAACCAGGATGTCTATCCCTTCACCTGAAGCAAGAAGATCCGTGATCTTTTGCAGTCCTTTTATGTCCCTGTCTGTTATCTGCTGTATGGTGGTTTCTTCAGAAGCAAATTTTTCTGCGCTTTCATATAATCTGCTTCCTACTTCGTCTTCCAGATAATTTTCCACAGAGTGGGAGCCGCCGGCTGTAGCAAAGAGAAAGCTGAGGATTCCGATGAGAATATAACAGCCGATCAGTTTACTGTGAACTGTTTTTCTCATTCGCTTTTTACCTCAAATTTGTAACCGATTCCCCAGACGGTAGAAATGGACCAGCTTGGATGATCCTTGATCTTTTCACGGAGACGTTTGATGTGGACGTCTACGGTTCTGGTATCACCAATGTACTCATATCCCCAGATATGATCCAGAAGCTGCTCCCTGGTAAATACCTGGTTTGGGGAAGAGGCAAGGAAATAAAGCAGTTCCAGTTCCTTAGGCGGCATGTCTACCTGTTTTCCCATATAAGTAACCGAATAATTGGTAAGATTTACGGTAAGATCCGGGTATGTGGCACATTTCTCATCGTTTACAACGGCAGTCTGTTTCGGCTTAAAACGGCGGAGTACTGCGCGTACACGGGCAACAAGTTCTTTGGAGTCAAAAGGCTTGATAATATAATCATCTGCCCCAAGCTCCAGGCCAAGAACCTTGTCGAAGGTTTCTCCCTTGGCAGAGAGCATGATGATGGGCACATCGGAAGTATGGCGGATCTCCCGGCATACCTGATAACCGTCTATGCCTGGAAGCATCAGATCCAGAAGAATCAGGTTCGGACGGAAGGTCTGGAACTCCTTCAGTGCCAGTTCACCGTCGTTCACGATCCGGGTTTCAAAACACTCTTTTGTAAGATACAGAGAAATCAGCTCTGCAATATTATTGTCATCATCTACAATCAGGATTTTCTGTTTAGCGACCATAGTTTCTCCTTCATAACAAAGATATCATTTAATTTGCTCTGGACAATTATTTCTTAAATTCTACAATGGTAACGCCGGCATCACCCTCGCCAAATTCAGCAAGGTGGAAATCTGCCACATGCTTCTGGCGGCGGAGATAGTTATGCACACCTTTGCGGAGTGCGCCTGTTCCTTTTCCATGGACGATACGCACGCTTCTTAAGTGAGCCAGATAAGCGTCGTCCAGGTATTTATCCAGCTCTGCAACTGCCTCATCCACAGTTTTTCCAAGAAGATTGATCTCAGTGGAAACGCTGGAAGATTTGGACATGCGGATCTTGCCTGCCCCGGTGCGGGAAAGTCCCGGTGACTTGATCACTGGCTCGTCGATCAGCTCAAGATCGGAAATATGGACCTTGGAGCGGATAATTCCCATCTGGACAAAAAGGAAGCCCTTGGAATCCGGATGGCTGCTGACAGTTCCCTTCAGATTCATGCTCAGCACCTGGACGGCATCGCCAAGAGAAAGATCTTTGGCTGTCAGCTCTTTCTTTGGTTTCTTTACAGGTGTGTTCATAGACATACCTTTTTCTGCCTTGTTCATACGGTTTCTGAGATTCTGGCGTTCTTTTTCTATGGCAGCAGTATCCACATGGTCCTTCTGGAATTTGTGGAACATTTTCATGGTCCGGTCTGCATATTCCTTTGTATCCGCAAGGATTTTGCGGGCCTCTTCATTGGCTTCGCGGAGAATCCGCTCTTTGCGCTCATCCAGTTTCTCCTGCTTGGATTCCAGCTCCTGTTTCAGAGTGGCGATTTCGGCTTTGTAGCGCTCGACCTCCTGCCGTTCATTTTCGATGATTACACGGCTGTTTTCCAAAGAGGCAAGTACGTCCTCAAAGGATTCGTCCTTCTGGCTGATCTGCTCTTTGGCACGTTCGATGATAAAATCAGGAAGGCCAAGCTTGGAGGAGATGGCAAATGCGTTACTTTTTCCCGGAACACCGATCAGCAGGCGGTAAGTAGGACGCAGGGTCTCCACATTGAATTCACAGCAGGCATTTTCCACACCATCGGTAGAGAGGGCGTAAACCTTCAGCTCACTGTAGTGGGTAGTTGCCATGGTACGAATTCCCTGTTCATGCAGGAAGGATAAAATGGAGATGGCAAGTGCAGCACCTTCGGTGGGGTCCGTACCTGCTCCCAGCTCATCGAAAAGTACCAGGGAGTCCTGGTCTGCTTTCTTAAGGAAAGATACCACATTGGTCATATGGGAGGAAAAGGTACTTAAGGACTGCTCAATACTCTGTTCGTCACCGATATCGGCATAAATCTCATGAAAAACGGAAAGCTCAGAGCGGTCCAGTGCAGGAATATGAAGTCCTGCCTGTCCCATCAGGGTGAGAAGTCCTACTGTTTTCAGGGAAACGGTTTTACCACCTGTGTTAGGTCCTGTGACAACCAGAAGATCGAAATCTTCTCCCAGACGGATATCGATTGGAACAGCCTTTTTTCTGGAAATCAGTGGATGCCGTGCCTGTTTCAGGTGAATGCGCTTCTCTGTATTAAAAATTGGTTCTGTAGCGTTCATATCCAGGGCAAGAGAAGCTCTTGCAAAAATGAAATCCAGCTGGATCATAATGTCAAGGTCTGCACGGATGGCATCGACATTCTGGGCGGTCTGCTCGCTTAAGGTGGCGAGAACTGCCTCGATCTCTTTCTGTTCCTGCAGCTCAAGCTCGCGGATATCGTTATTCAGCTTCACGATGGCGAGAGGTTCGATAAATAAGGTGGAACCTGTGGAGGACTGGTCATGGATCATACCAGGAACCTGTCCTTTGTATTCTGCTTTGACCGGGATACAGTAGCGTCCGTTACGCATGGTGATAACGGAATCCTGCAGATAATTGCGGGCGCTTCCGTTTACCAGGGAAGCCAGCTGTGTGTGTATGCGGTCATTGGCAACCTTCATACTGCGGCGTACATGCATAAGCCCGGCACTGGCATCGTCGCTGATCTCATCCTGGGAAAGAATACAGCGGCGGATCTCGGAAGAGAGAAGAGTCAGCGGCTCCAGACTCTCAAACATGCCATCCAGGGAATCTTCCCGTGCATCGCCACGCTCATTCCGGGAGTATGCTTTTACCCGGTTGGTATTTTCCAGAAGTCCGGCAATGGCAAGAAGCTCGGAAATTCCCAGGGAGCTCCCGATCTCCAGACGCTTCAGGGAGCCGCGCACATCCTTTACACTTCCAAAAGAGATGTTCCCCTTCTGGAAAAGCCGGGTGAGGGCATCCTTTGTCTGGGTCTGCATATGGCGGATCTCATAAATATCTTCCGATGGCAGAAGGTGCCTGCACAGGTCTTTTCCCATCTGGGAAGAGGCTTTTTCTGTCAGCTGGTCGATAATTTTATAATATTCAAGTGATTTTAAAGCTTTCTGATTCATAATGTCTCCTGAACTATTTCGTAATTTATTATGAAAGTCCTGTGCGGCAGCCATAAATCCAGCATGCTTGCATGTTGGATTTATGGATATCGCACAGGCTAGACAACATAATTTGTTAAATTACAAATCTGTAAACAATATTTACTGCACTCCTTATTGTACATGATTTACAGGAACTTGAAAAGGAAAAAGTGGGGCAATATTCATAAAATGTTCATAAATATTTGCTATGATGTAAAAAATTTGGATTCTTTAAGCAAACAAGTTACATCCATTTTTAGAAAGGGAAGGAATATATGCGTTTTTTAAACGAGTTACACGAAGGTGACCGTATCAGCG
Organism: Clostridia bacterium; assembly: GCA_029101305.1. Lineage (GTDB taxonomy): Bacteria > Bacillota > Clostridia > Lachnospirales > Lachnospiraceae > Blautia_A. The sequence goes on from JAQXQS010000141.1 coordinate 31,991, forward strand.
GCATTTATTTGTGCAAGCAGAAGCAGCCGGCTGTGACGAAGAACGGAAAGCCTTATGAAAATATTATTCTCCAGGATAAGACTGGAGTGATGGACGGCAAGATCTGGGATCCCAATTCCCTTGGAATCGATGATTTTGACGCACTGGATTATATTGAAGTCATGGGAGATGTGACCAGCTTCGCAGGAGCCATGCAGCTGAATATCAAGCGTGTGCGCAAAGCGGGAGAGGGTGAGTACAATCCGGCAGATTATCTTCCGGTAAGTGAGAATAGCACAGATGATATGTATACCCAGCTTGTAGCTATGATCGGTACGGTTAAGAACACTTATCTGAACACACTTCTGAAGAAATTATTTGTAGAGGATAAGGAGTTTCTGAAAGCCTTTGAAGAGCATTCCGCAGCGAAGACGGTACATCACGGATTCGTCGGAGGGCTGATGGAACATACTTTAAGTGTTACAAAGCTCTGCGATTATATGGCTGGCGCTTATCCGGTGATCAAGCGTGACATGCTGATCACAGCAGCGCTTCTCCATGATGTGGGCAAGACGAGAGAGCTTTCCTCTTTCCCATTGAATGATTATACAGATGAGGGGCAGCTTCTGGGACACATTGTGATCGGTGCGCAGATGATCCATGATCTGGCGAAGGAGATCCCGGATTTCCCACAGGATCTGGAGAACCAGCTGGTACATTGTATTCTGGCGCATCACGGCGAGTTGGAATATGGTTCTCCGAAGAAGCCGGCCATGGTAGAGGCAGTTGCCCTGAATCTGGCAGATAATACAGATGCCCGTATGGAGACTCTTACAGAGATTTTCGCAGCTGATAAGAGTAAGAAAGACTGGCTTGGATTTAACAGATTGTTTGAATCAAACTTAAGAAAGACAGGAGAATGGTAATCTTTATGGAATATCGTAAGAATGATATTGTTACGTTAGAGATTGAAGATTGCGGAATTGACGGTGAAGGTATCGGAAAGGCTGATGGCTTCACCGTTTTTGTCAAAGATGCTGTGATCGGAGACACAGTTCGCGCAAAGATCATGAAAGCGAAGAAAAATTACGGTTATGGAAGACTGGAGGAGATCATAACTCCATCTCCTGACCGTGTACAGCCAAGGTGCCAGTTTGCAAGACAATGTGGTGGCTGTCAGCTGCAGGCTCTTTCTTATGAGAAGCAGCTGGAATTTAAAACTGCCAAGGTACGGGGACATCTGGAGCGGATCGGCGGATTTACCAATCTTCCCATGGAAGAAATCCTGGGAATGGAGCAGCCATTTCATTACAGAAATAAGGCGCAGTTTCCTGTTGGCAGATCAAAGGATGGCAGGATCATTACCGGATTTTATGCTGGCCGCACGCATAGTATCATCGAGAATCGTGACTGCGCGCTTGGAGTCGCACAGAACAAAGAGGTTCTGGATCGTGTGATCGCCCATATGGAGAAGTATCATATCCAGCCTTATGACGAAAACACGGGCAAAGGACTGGTGCGTCATGTACTGATCCGTTACGGTTTTTTTACCGATGAGATGATGGTCTGTCTGATCATCAATGGGGAGAAAATTCCGGGCGAAGAAGCTCTTGTGAGATCTCTTCGGGAGATTCCCCAGACAGTCAGCGTAATGGTAAATATAAATAAGAAACGGAATAATGTGATCCTTGGGGAAAAGGTACGTCTGCTCTGGGGACAGCCTTATATTACAGATAAGATCGGGGAGATTTCCTATCAGATCTCACCATTGTCCTTTTTCCAGGTGAATCCATACCAGACAGGGCGGCTTTATGCAAAGGCTCTGGAATATGCAGGACTCTCCGGGGATGAGACTGTATGGGATCTGTATTGTGGAATTGGAACCATTTCCCTGTTCCTGGCGCAGAAAGCGAAGATGGTCAGAGGCGTGGAAATCATTCCGGCAGCTATTGAGAATGCCAGAGAGAACGCACGGCTGAACGGGTTTGACAATACAGAATTTTTCGTCGGAAAAGCGGAAGAAGTACTCCCAGAGCAGTATGCCCGCACTGGGGAGCGTGCAGAGGTGATCGTAGTAGATCCGCCGCGAAAGGGTTGTGATGAGACTCTGTTGGCTACGATTATTGAAATGCAGCCGGAGCGTGTGGTCTATGTAAGCTGTGACAGTGCCACACTGGCCAG
>JAQXQS010000142.1 GCA_029101305.1 Clostridia bacterium
ATATGATGGGCGGTACCATTACGGTTAAAAGTGAGGAAGGAAAGGGCAGTGAGTTCACTGTCAATCTGACGTTCAAATTAAGTGGTGAGAAGCAGTGGAAAAAAATAATTATAGTGGGAAGAGAATCCTTCTGGTAGAGGACAATGAGTTGAATCAGGAGATTGCACAGACAATTCTGGAGGATGCAGGATTTATAATTGAAACAGCAAACAACGGTAGGATAGCTGTGGAAAAAATGGAACAGGCTGTTCCTGGACAATATGACCTGATCCTCATGGATATTCAGATGCCGGTTATGAATGGTTATGAAGCCACGAAACAGATCCGTGCATTGAAGAATCCTGACATTGCAGCTATACCGATTATTGCTATGACTGCAAATGCTTTTGAGGAAGACAGGGAAAAATCTTTTGCAGCTGGAATGAATGGTCATCTGGCGAAACCTGTAAGTGTAGAGACATTGGTGAATACGATTTGCAAAATTATGAAATAAAGAGTGAACTGCTGGATATATCAAAAATAAAGGAGGAAAGCAAAATGAAAACTCGCAGATTAGGAAAAACAGGACTTGAAGTGAGCGAAATCGGATTTGGTGGAGAATGGCTGGAGCGCCATCCGGAGGAGGAGAGTATCGAACTGATCCGGTATGCAGCTTCGAAAGGTGTAAATATCCTTGATTGCTGGATGGCAGATCCAAAGTCCAGAGATATTATTGGAAAAGGAATCAAGGAGGACAGAAGCAAGTGGTTCATCCAGGGACACATTGGTTCTACCTGGAAAGACGGACAGTATTACCGTACCAGGGACATGAAATATGTGCGTCCGGCATTTGAAGATCTGTTAAAAAGACTGCAGACTGATTATATTGATCTTGGAATGATCCATTACATAGATTCCGAAGAAGAGTGGGAACAGATCCAGCATTCTGAGTATATGGATTATGTGATGGAATTAAAAAATACAGGTGTGATCCATCATATCGGGATGAGCTCCCACAACCCAAAGGTTGCCATCAAGGCAGCTGAGTCCGGGTTCGTGGAAATGATTCTTTTCAGTATCAATCCGGCATTTGATATGCTTCCTGCAAGTGAAAACATTGATACCATGTTTGCAGAGGAATTTGATTCCAGCCTGAAAGGAATTGATCCGGAGCGTGCGCGTTTATATAAGGTCTGTGAGCAGAATGATGTTGGAATTACGGTTATGAAGGGCTTTGCAGGCGGAAGACTTTTCGATGAAAAACGCTCTCCATTTGGTGTAACATTAACGCCTGTGCATTGTATCCATTATGCGCTGACCAGACCGGCAGTCTGTTCCATAATGTGCGGTTATGATACGAAGGAGCAGATTAATGCTGCGACTGCATATGAAACCGCTTCTGAGGAAGAGAAGGATTATGCTTCTGTTCTTGCCAATGCCCCGCTGCATTCTTATCGTGGAGAGTGTACTTATTGTGGACATTGCAAGCCTTGCGTATCCGATCTGGACATTGCCATGATCAATAAATTTTATGACCTGGCAACCATGCAGCCGAAGGTACCTGCTACGGTGCAGTCTCATTATGAGCTGTTGGAACATAAAGCTTCGGAATGCATTGGCTTCCAGGCCTGTGAGACAAGATGCCCGTTCGGGGTACCGATTGCCGAGAGGATGAGAAAGACGGCGGAGCTGTTTGGCTGCTAGGTCTGTTGAAAGATAACTGTAAGAGTGGCATGTTATGTTACCAGGGTAAAACTGGGCATAATATGCCATTTTAGCAAAAACTTTGATGAGAAAATCAAAGGAGACAGAATGAAAGAAAAGAAAAGTGTGTCTCTGAACCGGGTAATCCTGGTCTCAACTGTTCTGGGATGCTGTGCAATCATGATATTGCTTACCTGTATGGATTGTTTTTTAATAGGAAATTATCAAAAAACAAAATTACAGGAGCAAAAAGCGGTAATAGAAAAATTGGCCCAGGCTTATGGGGAGGATTTAAGTGAACTTCAGAAATACCTGTATGACATTTATATAAATGATCTTCGTTTTCAGGCATTGGGGAGTGGAGTAAATCCAGAAGATTCCTATGATTATGAATATGAATTGAATCAGGATATAAACAGTAAAATGTTGCTGAATGAATGGCTGCATGGATATTTGCTGTATGACTATCAGAATGCTGCAAAAAGGTATTGTTTTGATGACACGAAGATTCCAGAAGAAGACCTGGAACAGATCAGACAAATTCAACAGGAGATAATAGACTCTGCTTCCAATAACTGGGAGTGGATGTTTACCCAGGTTAATGGATCTGTTTATGGATTTTTGTATTGCAAAAAGAATTATGCGCTATTGGAAATGGTATATAGCTTTGAAGAGGGTGAGAAAAATCTGGAATTGAATGAGCGGCAGCAGGGAAATATATTTTACAGTTTAGATGGAAAATTACTGGATAACCATATAGAGGATGAGAAAGAACGTTCTGTAAAAGAAGATTTGGCAGAAGAAACATTAAAATTTGAAAATAGTTTTTTCAGAAATAAAAATTTTTCAAGATATTTGCTAACGAAGGTTCCCGGAACTGATCTGTGGTTGGGAGTACAAATACAGCTTGATCTTTTCAGCTATATGAATATAACACAGCTTTTGCTTGTAGCAGTGACATGTACTATATTGGTGGCATTTTTTGTGCTGTATCAATATATGAAAAAGAAATTTTTTTATCCG
>JAQXQS010000143.1 GCA_029101305.1 Clostridia bacterium
ATAATGGGTACGGCAACACTTATGGATGCCTGCCGTAAGTATGGTATAACAAGATATCATCAGGTTTCCACAGATGAGGTTTATGGAGATCTGCCTCTTGACAGACCGGACCTGTTCTTCACAGAGGAGACTCCGATTCACACAAGCAGCCCATACAGCTCTTCCAAGGCTTCTGCTGACCTTCTGGTACTTGCTTACCACAGGACCTACGGTCTGCCAGTATCCATCAGCCGCTGCTCCAACAACTATGGTCCATATCATTTCCCGGAAAAACTGATTCCGCTTATGATCGCAAATGCATTAAACGACAAACCTCTTCCAGTTTATGGAAAAGGTGAAAATGTCCGTGACTGGCTCTATGTAGAAGATCACTGCCGCGCAATTGACCTGATCATCCACAAAGGACGTGTCGGCGAAGTTTATAACGTAGGTGGACACAACGAGATGAAAAATATTGATATCGTTAAGATCATCTGCAAAGAACTTGGCAAGCCAGAAAGCCTGATCACCTATGTAACAGACCGTAAAGGACATGACATGCGTTATGCCATCGACCCGACCAAGATCCACAACGAGCTCGGCTGGCTTCCGGAAACCAAATTCGCAGATGGTATCAAGAAGACCATCCAGTGGTACCTGGACAATAAGGAATGGTGGGAAACCATTATCTCCGGCGAATATCAGAATTATTACGAAAAAATGTACGGCAACCGCTAAGGAGGGCTGACAGATATGAAACTGTTTGTAACAGGTGTTGCCGGCCAGCTCGGCCACGATGTAATGAACGAACTTAATAAACGCGGATACGAAGGGGTAGGTTCTGACCTTGCCCCTTCATACAGCGGGATTCAGGATGGATCCGCCGTTACCACAATGCCTTATGTTTCTGTGGATATCACAGATGCTGACGCTGTAGAAAAAGCGATCACAGAAGCTGGCGTAGACGGCGTGGTACACTGTGCTGCCTGGACAGCTGTAGACGCAGCTGAGGATGAAGATAAACAGGAAACGGTCCGCAAAGTCAATGTTCTTGGCACTGAAAATATCGCAAAGGTCTGCAAAAAGCTTGGTATCAAAATGATGTATCTCTCCACAGACTATGTGTTTGATGGTCAGGGCACTACTCCCTGGGAGCCAGACTGCAAAGCATACAAGCCTCTTAATGTTTACGGTCAGACCAAGCTTGACGGGGAACTGGCAGTTTATAACAATGTTGATAAATTTTTCATCATCCGTATTGCCTGGGTATTTGGCCGGAACGGCAAAAACTTTATCAAAACCATGTTAAATGTTGCTAAGACTCACGATACCTTAAAAGTAGTTAACGACCAGATCGGTACTCCTACCTACACCTATGATCTCGCCCGTCTGATGATCGATATGATCCTCACAGACAAATATGGCTATTATCATGCCACCAACGAGGGCGGTTATATCAGCTGGTATGATTTCACCAAAGAGATCTTCCGCCAGGCAGTAGAGCTTGGACATACCGAATATGCGGAAGACAAAGTGACCGTTCTTCCTGTCACAACCGCTGAATATGGAGTTTCCAAAGCAGCCCGTCCATTTAACAGCCGCCTTGACAAAAAGAAACTGGTTGAAAACGGCTTTACTCCGCTTCCAACCTGGCAGGATGCACTTTCCAGATATCTGAAGGAAATTGAGTTTTAAACAAATATCAGAACAAATCCAGACATCGGCTCTGGTTCAATAATGGTATAAACAAAACAGCTTGTTCCAGATAATTTCGCATTATAACAAAATTATCATTTTGGAACAAGCTGTTATTTGTTGCACACAGATAATTGCTTATTTTCTGTTTCTATATGGACTTGCGCTGGTTTTGCCGGTTTTCTTTGTGCCAGCCTTTTTTACGCTCTTTTTCACACTCTTTTTTCCATTCCTGTTCGTACCTTTTTTCTTATTTTCACCGTAATAGTCTTCCAGGTACTCCTCGATCACGTCGTCCTCGTCCACACCGTACTCATCCAGAATCTCATCAATTTCCTCATCGTCTGCATCTGACAGATCATCATCCAGGTCATCTATCGGATCTACTCCTTTATGTTTCTTTCTGGAAGCGCCATATGATGGGATATCAGAGTTATCCGCTTCATCAAAATCATCTTCCAGATATTCTCCTTCCGGATCATCTTCCCCGTAATCATCCACATACATTCTTCTGTTGGATTTTTCTTTTCTGTCAGCCTCTGCTCTTTTCTTTCGTGGCCGTTCTTCCAGCTCCTCCCTGTAATCCTCCTCGTCCTCATATCTTGGCTTATTGATAGCGAACTGAATCAGCATTCCTACAAGTGCAAATCCTATGGAAAAAATGATTCCAAAAGGAATCTCTTCCATATTCGCCAGCTTGGCTGTGGCAAATCCGCTTAAAATACCGCCCAGAATACTGGTTCCTACAATGATCACTTCCCGTTCATAGCGAAGCGCAAGCATTCCAAGTCCCACGCCTGCAAGCAGACAGATGAAAAAACTAAAAGAAGTAGTTGGATGAATCACATAAACGGTAAGGGTAAGTCCCAGCCCGGCACCCATAATAAAAATACCGGCTTTAAATACTGCAAAGGAGAGAATCGCAAGGATCAGTCCTACACCGATCATTCCCACCGCATAATACAGCTTATCTCCAAGACCAATTTCGTAAATGGCAAATAGACCGATTCCAGCTCCGATCAGAAATCCAAAGAGCATCATCCAGAATCTGAGGAGCCGATAGCCAAGGACACAGTTCATAATTCCAAATACCAGTACCACACCAAACAAAACCATGGATAATGTACCTGCGATCTGCATATCGTGGACCCTGGCTGCAATACTCATAACATTTTTCAAAATCTCAAGCATTCTTTTATGCCTCCTTCCTGTTATCTCATATTATTTTATAATAACTATCCATATCCAATCTCCAAAATGCTTCACATTTCATCGATGCGGCATATCCGCCAGATGGATTTATGGGAATTACATTTTATAATACTTAGAACATATAGTAAATAGTTTTCATATTTTCCAGAATACCATAGTGATATTCTACCTGGCTCATTCCATACAAGGTCATGTAGTACCTTGCAGCCTCCTGGATGGCATCTCCATTGATCCAGTCTGCTTTTGCCTGGTCAAATGCTTCCTGGTCTGAAAATTTAAACCTTACCACTGCTGCCCCGTTGTTCAGCCGCATCTGACAGTAAGCCAGGATCTCCTGATAATCATAACTGTCGAAGCAGCCCTGATTCAGCACATAAAAATTCATGGCTGTGGCTGTACATGTGGGAACTGCAAATTCATCAGACGGTGTATAAGTCATTTCATACTCTGCAGGAAATGGACACAGGTAATCATATAGAATCGTCTTGTGCTCTGCCAGCTGGACAGCGTCGCCCTCCAGAAATTCCGGCTGGTCACAATTGGTGGCATCAAAATAATAATACTCCCCATTCAGGGTGATAATGTTCCAGGCATGCCCTTCTGTGCTTCCGACAGTACTGCCTTCCACGTAAATACAGGGTACTCCAAGATATTCCAGAAGATACTGGGCCGCTCCTGCATATCCGGCACAGACCGCCTGCTTTTTCCAGAAGATGCCCGCCATGCTCTGGTCATCCTCCGACTCCTGATATCTGGCATTATCGATCAGATAGGTATATACGGTTTTCGCCTTCTCATAGTCATCCGCATTCTCTGGAAGCAGGGCACTTACTTCCTGGCAGGCCTTCTGGGCGGCTGCCTGTATTTCTGCCATCTCATCCTCTGTATAACTGTATCCTGGGGAAAACATACAGTAATTAGCGTCTGAAAAAGTGGTTTTATATACCTGCTTCCGGTTATGTACCCAGAACAATTCCGGATGATCCATGAGAACAGCATGATACACTTTATTAACCGTATCGTCCTGGTAGATTGTAAGGTAAAACTCCTTCTTTCTTGCCTTGATTCCCTCTACCATCTCCCGATAGCCCCTCTGCTCTTCTTCATTTAACAGACTAAAATAATACTCCTGGCGCACTCCATCTGAATCCGAAGCAGGAATTTCCTGTTTCCGTAAGTCCCGGACTTCTTTTGGCTCGCCGGAAAATACTTCCGGCGCATTATCCAGTATTTTTTCTCCCATTTTCGCGATCAGGTCTGACGGTTCATATTGCTGCTGATAAACATAGATTCCAAATATGACCGCCAATGCAAAAAGAAGGACAAAAATAATTTTCCAGGGTTTTCTTCTTTTCATTCAGCCTCCTTATCCAAGCTGCCGGATCCGTTCCAGAATCGCTCTTGTATTTTCCCGGAATAAAAGATCTTTGTTGTAGCGGTAATATCTCTCACAGGAATACTCCTGAAGAAAAGAAACTGCCGGGTTGCTGGTATTCAGCTCCGTTATAAATACCACCAGTTCCTGGCCGCCGGCAAAAGCGCTCTCCATAAAATCAAAAGCATATTCCAGCTGACCTGCACTCTGGTCAAATTCCTGATCGTATGTTTCTTTTTCTTCATTAAACCAGTCTCTCAGAAGTGAGAATGCCCTTTCCCCATCCTGAACCTCTTCTTTTTTCAGATTTATCACATAAGCTTCCAGAGTGTCCAGCACCTGCTGATCATGATGGGCTCCCTCCCGGGATAAAAGGCCGGCTTTTTTCTTTGCTGCGAACTCTGCCTGATACCGTTTCTTCACATCCTCCATATAAACCACAGGCTGGTCTTTCTGGCTTTCCATGAGAGGCGCCTTTGCCTCCTTTAAAATCTCAAAAACAGTGGCAAGCTTTTCTTCCTTATCCTGCACCTTTTGGAAATTCTTATTCAGCCTCGAAAGTAGAAGCCCCGTTACACTCAGCTTCTCATCAAAGGATGCATGTGCTGCCTTTTTTACCAGAATATCATCAATGTGTCCACTTAACACCTCATCAATCTGATAGTCTGTCCGGTATTTATAAAAAAGCTCCAGATAATTCGCGAAATCCCTTGCAGTCTGTGGATGCTGGATATACTGGACTACCACCTCTTTGTCCACCGTTTTTCCCAGCTTTTCATATACCTGGATCAGCCTTGACAAATCCTCCCAGCCCCTTGGGGTGGCAAAATTTTTACCATCTACCGTGCTTTCCATCTTGTAGAAATTGGATGGCCGTGTGTTCAGATAAGAAATTACCGCCGGATGAATATTTCTTGCATAAGCGTATTCTTTCCATGCGTCAAAATCCGGCTCCACCTGGATTTTCTTTACACGGTCCATAGTCACCACATCAAACTCCCGGACAGATTTATTGTATTCCGGCGGGTTTCCTGCAGCCACGATCAGCCAGCCCTCTGGTATCTTATGGCTTCCGAAGGTTTTACACTGGAGAAATTGCAGCATGGCAGGTGCCAGGGTTTCAGAAACGCAGTTGATCTCATCGATAAACAGAATTCCCTCCCTGAGGCCGGAGTCCTGGATCTTCTCATAAATAGATGCTACGATCTCACTTATGGTATATTCGGTAACTGCCATCTCCTTTCCATCAAATTCCTTTTTGGAAATAAAAGGCAGGCCAATGGCGCTCTGTCTGGTATGATGTGTAATGGTGTAGGAAACCAGTCCTACCTTACACTCTCTGGAAATCTGTTCCATGATCTGGGTTTTTCCGATTCCTGGCGCACCAATAAGAAAAATAGGGCGCTGGGCCATAACCGGAATTTCATACTCTCCATATTCATTCTTCAGAAGGTAAGCTTCTATGGTATTGCGTATTTCCTCTTTTGCCCGTTTGATATTCATAATGTTCTCCTCGCCTTTTACAGATTAATACTTCATATCCTATCTGGCGTATTCGCCACATAGTTTTTCATGCATTGCCTGCCGTCAGGTCCTCTTCATCAAGGATCAGCCTGATCGCCCACGGCGGTACATCAATATCCTGATAATCCTCCTTCATAAACACAAATGCCGTTTCATAGGGCGGCATTTTGGCAGGATAGACTCCATACCCATCTGTAAAATAAATCAGTCCCCGAAGTCTGGTAAATTTCTTCGCGCGCATAAGCTGTTCCACGTAGGTAAAAGCAGGACGAAAATCGGTTCCGCCGCCTCCCCTTACTGTGAAATGGGACATATATTCTTTTAACTGCATGGCATTTTCAATCACCACATCTGACTGGACTTTCTCATCGCACTGAAGAATATGCACATGAATCCTCCTGAAAAAGCTCTCCGACTCTTCCAATACACTGTAAGTCTCTTCCAGAAACTTCTGGACAAGCTCTCCCTTACAGGACATGGAGGTGTCGATCACGATCACAAAATCTTCTATCTTTCGCTCTTCCTTTGTCTCCAAGGGTTCGATCAGCGGCATATTGCCATACAGGTTCATTCCATAATTGTAAAATATATAATCGAAAGTGTCCATATCCACTTTCATTTCTTCTTTTAAAGCAGAAAATTTCCGTAAAAATTCTTTGTAATCATATCGTTTCTGGTTCTGGGCCCGAAGCTGTGAGGCAAGTGCCTCACCCCCTTCTCCTGCTTCTTTGGAAAAGGTTTCCATCTCTGTCTGCATGCGGTTACGGATATCATCCCAGTTCTTTTTCCTCTGGGACATGACCGGACTATCCGGATGCTTCTCATACCATTTGCTATGATCGTCCTGGGCAAACTCCCTGCGAAGCTCCTGCATCCTGTTTTCCGGCAGATGCAAGGTCTGAAGCTTCCGGTAAACCCTCTGGGCAGTCAGAACTTTTCCCTCTTCCAGAATCAGCTGCAAAGCCTGCCGCTTCACCATAGATGCCGGCTGATGCACACATTTCAGATAAAGTCCGTCGATCAGATTCTCCACTGTAATATCACAGGCAAGATTCCAGTACTGGATATCCACTTCCGGATTCCCTTCCCTGTCTTTTTTGGGAAAGCAGTGCAGAAAAATACAGTGCAAAAGGCTGTGAAGGTAAATCCGGTTCACCCTCTCTCTGCTTCTTCTAAATAAAGCCATCAGTTCTTCCGGCTGATAATATAAAAAATTCCCATCTGTTCCCACCGGATGGATTCCCATATCTCCCTGAAAATGAAGCGTCAAAAGTGCACAATCCATAAAGCGCATATTCAGATACAGCTGATTCCTGGCGCCTGACAGAATATCCTGACAGATAGACTCTGCTTCCATCGCCCGATTCTGGGCATCCTGTATGGGATTCAATTGATTGCCCCTAAATTCATTCATAAGTCAAAGCTTCTCCTTCTGGATGGAAAATGTACTCTCTGATACTCCATAAGCATGCTCAAAATCTCCGGTGAATTTACTATATCTGCCAGATTCACAAGTCTTGTAAACATATCTCTTTGTGACGCTTCCAGTGGATAGGTACAAAGAAGCCACTCAAGCTCCTCTGTTCTTTTCTGCCGTATAAAGTCTGAAGCGATCTGTTCTGTGTGCTCCAGCAGATACCTCTCATATTCTCCCTTCGCAGATTCTGTCAATCCCTCCGGCCAGTGAAGTCTTCCATAAACCATTTCCCGGAGAAAATCTGAGGATTCCTGGGCTCTTGCCATCTCGAAACGCTTATCGTATTCCAGGAAATGAAATACTTTTCCCTGAAAGCAGTTGCGGTAATACAGCCCACTTCCATGCACCTCAGTCATCAGAATCCTGGCTGGGGTGTTCTCAACCCCTTCCTCATAGTATTCCGGGAACCAGAGCATTGCCTCTGTTTTTCCATAAAGATGCACCTGCAGCTCCTCTCCCACCTCGGAAAGGATTTCCTTCAATCCAGACTGCTCGTCCTTCATCAGAACTTCCATCCGCCGGATCTTATGGCAACCGGTAAACGCACCACTTCCAAGATCGGTAAAGTCACTGGAAAACCATAATTCTTCCAGATTCCGGCAGTTATAGAAACCATAACGTCCTATTTTCTTCACTCCTGAAGGAATTCTGATGATCTGGCAGTTTTTCCCTGAAAACAGATATTCTGCTAATTCTGTCACTGGTACATGATCAACCGCCTCCGGTATTTCTATCACCTGGGGATCTCCTTCCATTTCCATCACGATAGCATGGTCATCTCTGATGTCAAATGTAAAACCACTGTCTGAATATTTCTTCATTATATAAACTCCTGTAGTTTTTTATGTAATAGCCACTTCCTGCCAAATCTCCTATTACATAAAAAAGTCTTGCTATTTTTTCTCATTAAGCTTAAACTTTATGTATTAAAGTGCCAAAGTAAAGTATCTGGCATTTCCACTCACACTTTGTATGATATCGGAGGAATTTCCATGAGCATTAAAATCCCAATTGAAACCTCAGCCCGGCATATCCACGTTTCCCAGGAAGATTTCCAGTTCCTCTTCGGAGAAGATGCCAGGCTTCATTATATAAAAGAATTAAGCCAGCCTGGACAATATCTCTGTCAGGAACGGCTCACTGTAAAAGGCCCCAAAGGGCAATACGAAAATATGGCAATTCTCGGGCCATTCCGCAAGGAAACCCAGATTGAGCTTTCTCTTACCGATACACGCAAGATCGGTCTTCCCGGCCTGATCCGGCAATCCGGGGACACAGACGGTTCCCCGGGATGTACTCTCATTGGTCCCAGAGGAGAGCTTACCATAGATCATGGGGTGATTGTTGCCAAACGGCACATCCACATGACGCCAGCAGACGCAGTCACTCTTAAGGTGAAAGATAATGATGAAATCTTTGTACTCACCAAAAGCTATGGCCGGGCACTTATTTACGCAGATGTAGTCGTCCGTGTAGACTGGAGCTACCGTCTTGCCATGCATGTAGATACCGATGAAGCAAACGCTTTTTCCAACGAAAAAGAGCCTTATGGGGTGATCGTAAAATTTTTCGATGACAATTATAATACAGATAAGTGGATTGAGGACGTATTATCTGGTATTAACCGGTAAAACTGTCCATTGCAGTCTGCTGAAAACATTTCAAATATATTGTATAACGCAAAAGTGCTTCCTGCCCGAGCATGGGTGTGGAAGCACTTTTTACCTCACTGTATTCCAATTGTCGCAGCCAGCAGCTCCTGAAGGGAATTGGTAACCATAATTCCCGAAAAATCTATATCAGATGTCCTATCTGCCTTTACACTGCCTTCCGAACCTGCATCTGAACTACCCACTTCAGCAGCATCTCCATATGTCACCTCATTGAAAACACTTACCCGCTGTCCAGATTCAAACAGCTCCTGAAGACTATTGGCAACATACAGGCTTCCAGGAGAAACAGTACCATTACCAGACGGATCGATCGTAACGGTATCCAGATCTCCAGATGTGGACAGGTTCGCATTGATCAGATCCTGCAGATTGTTCGATACAACAATATCCGGAATAAGCTGTGCAGTAGTAATAGCCTCTCCACTCTGACGCATCTGGGCAACCTGCTCTGCATTCGGGTAGAACGATGGCTGACGGATGTAACGGAAGCTTGCACTATAAGCCTCCCCTACGGTAACACCGTTCTTGCCTGATGAACAATGAACTACGATCCAGTCACCAGCGTCTGTTTTGCCACAGATAATACCTACATGGTTGGAGCTTCCAGCCTCTGGTCCTCTCTGGAAAACCAGATCTCCAGGCTGAGCATCTGCTTCGCTTACCACATTTGCTCTCTCCCACTGATCGGAAGTACCACTTCCAACAGCAGCGATCATTGCCTGGTCCTTATATCCATTAATAACCGCCCATGTAACAAATCCACTGCAGTCAAGTCCATATGCACGTAAAGAGCCTGTGCTCTGGCTTCCCTCTGCTGTGACCTGCTCAACAGCCCCCCATTCGGGATCCATTCCGATCACAGTAGACTTACCTCCCCAGAAATAACCAATCTTTCCTACAAGGGAATAAGCAGCGGTAATTACATTTACACGTTCTTCGGAAACCTCATCTCCTACGCTCTGTCTTACAAAGCCCTTCGCAGCTGTAACCGTAGCACAGAGAAGCTTACAGTCTGTTTCCAGATATTTCTTAAGAACTCCCCGCTCAGATTTCGGAATCTTATTCTTCTTAATGTAGTAATTAATATGGTAATTTCCATAGGTAACCTTGCCAGAATCCTTCTCATCACGGATAACCGGATTCATCTGGGCAAAAATAGCCGCCAGATCATCTTTGCAGGACGCATCCAGTGTATAAGAGGTAACTCCTTTCAGACTCTGCTCATAAACATACACGGCCAGAATATCCTGCCAGTTCCGCACAAGGAGAGCATCTGCAGATGTGGTAATACCGCCTGTAGTATCCGACACATCGGTAAGCTGGTTCTGCTGCTTATACTCACTCTCGATCTGATCCATAATGTCCGCAAAATCATCCGAGAAAGACAACTGATAATTCTCCTGCAGACTGTTCAGATAAAATTCCTTACCTGCATGGAGATTGGATGCGTAGTACACCGGTGTCCCATAAAGTGCCTGAATACCGGTACCATCAGTAAAGCCAACACTGGAATCGTCTGCTGCTTCTGATGTCTGACTGATGATCTTCTCCATATCGGTAAGCAGATCATAATTGGTAACCGCAGCTTTCTCTGTATCTGTAAGGCTGTCGTATGTCTTCCGGAGCTCCTTTACCTTATTTTTCTTAGTGTCATTAAGCTCCATAGCATATGCAGCGTCAATCTCCTTGATCAATCCCGCCACTTTCTCCTGACTCTCTGCAGACAGTGCAGGCGTCACAGATGGACTAACACTTGGATCCGGGGTTTCACTGGGTTCTGGCGTTTCGCCTGGATCCGGGGTCACACTGGGGACCGGAGTATCGTCCGGTTCCGGAGTCACACTGGGCTCCGGCGTTTCACTTGGATCCGGGGTTTCACTGGGTTCTGGATTTTCACCTGGTTCCGGTGAATCGCCTGGTTCCGGATTTTCACTTGGTTCTGGTGATTCACTGGGAACCACAGGTGTATCATCAGGTGCCGGAGTTTCACTGGGCTCCTGTGATACTTCTTGCTCCGCCGGAATATCCGTAGGCTCTATCTGTGTAACATTTTCTATTCCTGACAAGGATGCCTCGTCTGCGGCAAAAGCTCCCACCGGTCCAGTCATGGACATGGCAGTTGCCATGGTGATACATAAACATTTTGTCAGATATTTATTCTTCATATTCAAAAGATGCTCCCTTCTTCTATGAACATCCCTTTACTCCCCTATATAAAGGTATGCGTTCTTACCTCAAAGGCAGTTCGTATTAAATCATTAACATGGATTATTGTAGCATACTAACCTATTTAAATCAACCTTCACAGCCTTTCCAAAGAAAAAAAGAATGTACCGGAACACAAAAACAGCCAGTCCGGTCTCACAGCGAAATTGCTGTGTTTTCCCGGCACTGGCTCTCCCTTATCAGCATGCAGCCAGAAGTAATAAATTCTCCCTGCCAAGCCGTTTCGTGGCAAGCTGCAGGATTCCGCAGATAACTTGTAAACAAGTTCTGAGAATATATTGAACATCCTCTGCAATATTACGCTCCTTAAGAAGATATCTCTCATGAACCTTCTGTATATAATTCACAAGTTCCTGAAAGTTATCAAAGCTGACCGGTTCAATCACGATCTGTCCTGCTGCGCCGCTCTCTATGTAGCGCTTCAGATGATTCTTAAGGTGCTTCTCGTATTTATTGTGCTCATACAGATTACCGGTAAAATTCTTATTATGTGGAAAAGTAAAATAATCTGCCATATAATGCATGACTTCACCAAATCTGCGCCAGTAAACACGTTCCTTGCCTTCCTGGGGACTGCTGTCAATAAGAGTCTTCATCTTATTCTGAATCTCTTCGAACGTACCGAAATACTCGTGCTTCTTTGTCAGAAAGGAGGGCTTGATATCTGGAAGAATACTTCCCAGGCAGAATGCCTTCCTGTGAGACTGCAGACTCTTGGCAGCAGGTATCTGGTCTGCCAGATATCTGGCTACCAGTATATGGGATTTTTTACGCAACCGCTTCCTCTTCTTTCCTGTTCTCATCTATTGTAACAGACAAGAAACAATAAACTGTAAAAAGCTTTTGTATATGCTTTTTTATTATCGTTATCACAGTTTAATATAGCAGAATATTATGTAAATTTCAAATAAACATTTTCTAATTTTCTGTGAATTCTTTTTCTGAAAACATGCAAATTGCACAAGGAATGGAACTATTAAGCCGGTCTTGTTTTTTTCTGTCATATATTGTATGATTAGAAAAGACAAAATATTGCTACATAAAGGAGGAATTATATGCCTGGCCATAAACCACGGACAAACAAGGGGCTGGCAGTTGCTGCTGTTTTTATGTGCCTTGCATGCGGAGTCACTTTCACTCAGTCTTCCGCATCCCGTTCACCGATAGCAGATACCCAGACTCCTGATATGTTCGTAGCAGGAAATACAGATGATTCTTTGCTTCAGCCAGATGATGCCACCGTTGAAAATACAGATGAAGAATCTGTGCAGGAGACAGTCACTCCCACAGCGCCTCCAGAAACAGCTACACCTTCACCAGATGAAGCCACAGGTACCAAGGAGCAGAATACTTCTTTTGAAGTTTCTCCAGAAGCCTCCCAGGGAGTATGGACACCAGTTGGAAGCGACTGGTACTTTATGATAAACGGAGAGGGTTACAAGGGCTGGCTCACCGATACAGACAGACACCGCTATTACTTTAATGAAAACGGAGTTATGCAGACCGGATGGCTTGAGCTTGATGGGAAACGTTATTATCTGAATGCAGATGGTGTTCTTCAGACTGGTGATGTGACCATAGACGGTGCGCTTTACCATTTTGGTGCAGATGGCGCACAGCAGGGCGATCCTGCTTCAGCAGATGATAGTTCTGATACAGGACTGGTGTTTTATATGAATACTGCATCAGCAGCTTCTGGCACTGATAATCTTACAGCTTCTGCGGCAGGTGCTTCTGCACCAGCTCCAGAAGCTGATATCGTTTCACCAGTACCCAAGGGAATGGTTGCCCTTACTTTTGATGACGGTCCCAGCGATTTTACTGACCGGCTTCTGGATTGTCTGGAAGCCAATAATGCCAAAGCCACCTTTTTCCTTGCAGGTCAGGAGGTTGATTACTTTCAGGAGCCTGTAACCCGTATGGCAGAACTTGGCTGCGAAATCGGCAATCATTCTTACGACCACCCTGATCTTACCACACTTTCTTCTGATGATATTTCCAGTCAGC
>JAQXQS010000144.1 GCA_029101305.1 Clostridia bacterium
CAAACGAAAGCGTCTGGGAGCAGACCTTTTTCACAAAAAGTGGTAAAAGCCTGGATACCGGTTTCAATTTCGTAATTGTGATGAATCACACGTTGTTCCTCAAAGGGGATTCCGTAACGGATAAGCGTATCTTTATAGGCCTGGAAACGAAGCTGGTTCTCTTTATTAAATTCAGGTCCACCGATAAAATTCAGCTTCCTGCAGCCGTGCTCCCGGATCAGATGCTCTGTGATTTCTGTGATGGCATTATAGTTATCGATACCAGAGTGATACAGTCCTGGAATCTGCTCCAGAAGAGACACTGCTGGTACGCCGCATTTCTTTGCACGGTCTGTCACCTCTGCGATCAAAGCTGGCTGGGAGACCGTGGCAAGATCCAGGATAATGCCGTCAAATTCGGAAAAATCAGGTAATCTGGTAATGTTATATTCTCCGGTGTTATGCTTCTCGTCCTTGTTGAAATTCCCAAAACACTGGAAAACATACAAATCTATATCTGACTGGTGTGCAGCCATATATTCCCGGTATCCTTCAATCCAGGTATACGTGACATAGCGTCCCCAGCCATCTGTAATAAGTGCAATTTTTTTCATGAGAAAACTCCAATAAAAATCAGATGTCCTAGAGCGTGTTTGAAAAATCATTCCTGCAATCTGCACGCCCCACTTTGCGGTATATTTTGCCCTCTTTCAGTCAGCGTAGCCCGCTACGCCTCCTTCAATCGGACAAAATCTCCCACAAATTGTGACGCACATCTTGCAGAAAGCCTTTTTCAAACACGCTCTAGAGCCTTTTTTAAACGTGCTCTAATGCGCCGCAAAATTCTTTTTTATACGTTTCAAGTAATTTCGCATTGTATATATTATATCGAATAGCAGAGAAAAAATCTATATTTTTTGTACATTTTAAAGATTGAAGCGGGAGAAATTTTAGAAATATCGCACTGTATTATAGAGGGAAGTGGAACATGAAACGTGAAAAAAAGGTAATTATTGACAAAATATTTTTCGAAAAAACGAAACCGGCTTTACTGAAAATTATTCTCATTTTGCCATCTTTCCTTTTGTAAACAAAAGAAGTATGATAAAAACAAGTTAGCACAGACTAACAGCCTGGGCAAACGATTACGATCTCACAGGGAGGAAGAGAGATGTTTCTGGAAATCAAAGGATTGAAAAAAGGGTTCGGCTCTGGTGACAGCCGTACAGAGGTGTTGAGAGGAATTGATTTTTCCGTGGAGAAAGGAGAATTCTGCGTGCTTCTTGGCCCGTCAGGCTCTGGAAAATCAACGCTTTTAAATATTATCGGAGGAATTGATGAGCCGGATGAAGGCTACATTTCCATCAATGGGGAAAAAACAGGGGATATGAAAGAGAAGGCGCTGACGATTTACCGCAGGAAGCACCTTGGTTATGTATTTCAGATGTACAATCTGATCCCGAACCTGAATGTGAAAGAAAA
This sequence comes from Clostridia bacterium, assembly GCA_029101305.1. Classification (GTDB taxonomy): domain Bacteria; phylum Bacillota; class Clostridia; order Lachnospirales; family Lachnospiraceae; genus Blautia_A. Next base: position 1,462 of record JAQXQS010000144.1, read on the forward strand.
TGTTGAAGTAGGCGCCTATCTTAGTGACAAAGCTCTGGATATTGATGAATTGCTTCATACACTTGGACTTTATGAACACAGGCATAAACTGCCGAACCAGCTTTCCGGCGGGCAGCAGCAGAGGACGGCTATCGGACGTGCCATTGTAAAAAATCCGGATATCCTTCTTTGTGATGAACCTACAGGCGCCTTGGATTACAATACCTCCAAGGAAATTCTGCGCCTGATCGAGCAGGTAAACCAGAAATATGGAAATACAGTCATTATGGTTACACATAACGATGCCATTAAAAATATGGCAGACCGTGTGGTGAAGCTACGTGACGGACAGATCCGTAAAAATTATATTAATGAGTCCAAAGTCGCTGCAGACGATCTGGACTGGTAAGGCGGTGCGTTATGAAAAATCCATTGTGGAAACGTCTGCCCCGGGAACTGAAAAGTGATTTTGGGAAATACATTGTGATATTTCTGTTTATGACACTGACCATCGGTTTTGTGTCCGGATTCCTGGTGGCAGATGAAAGTATGCTGGCGGCTTATAATGAAAGTTTCGAAAAATATAATATTGAGCATGGAAACTTCACACTTTCTTCGAAAACCAGCGAAAGTGACCTGAAGAAGATAGAGAAAAAAGGAAAAGTACGAATTTGCGAAAACTTCTACCGGGATGAAGCTGTGGACGCAGATCTGGATGGTGATGAAGAAGGAACCATGCGTATTTACCAGAACCGTACAGACATGGATCTTGTGTGCCTGATGGATGGAAAAATGCCGGAAACAAAGGATGAGATTGCCATCGACCGGATGTATGCAGATAATAACAGCCTGAAAACAGGAGATAACATCAAAATTGACGGCGACCAGCTTACGATTACCGGATTAGTAGCGTTATCCGACTATAGTTGTTTATTCTCGGATAACAATGATATGATGTTTGATTCGGTAAAATTTGGCGTAGCGGTCATGACAGAGGAAGGTGCCGGACGCTTCGGGGAAACCCATCTGGAATACCGTTATTCCTGGCAATATGATAAGGAGCCAAAGGATGACATTGAAGCAAAAGAAATGTCAGAGGATTTTCTGGAAGTGTTGGTGAAATATGGTGACGTAACCGGTTTTATCCCAGGATATGCCAACCAGGCCATCCATTTTACAGGTGAAGATATGGGCGGCGACAAGGCTATGGTGGAAGTCCTTTTGTACATGCTGATCGTGATTATTGCCTTTGTGTTTGCGGTTACGATAAACAATACCATTACAAAAGAGGCCTCTGTGATCGGTACACTGCGGGCTTCCGGATATTCCAGAAGAGAATTGCTTATCCACTATATTTCCATGCCGGTTCTGGTAACCGTGATCGCTGCAATCCTGGGAAATATATTAGGATATACGTTCTTTAAAGATGTGTGCGCTGGAATGTATTATGGAAGCTATAGTCTGCCTACTTATGAGACAAGGTGGAATGCAGATGCATTTATTCTGACTACGCTGATTCCGGTAGCGCTTATGCTGCTGATCAATCTGCTTCTCATTTCCAGAAAACTGAAGTTATCACCGCTTAAATTTCTTCGCCATGATCTGTCAACCTCCAGGCGGAAAAAAGCAGTGCGGCTTCCAAATTTTAAATTTTTCAATCGTTTCCGTTTGCGCATCGTGCTGCAGAATAAGTCCAGTTATCTGACACTTTTTATCGGAATCTTTTTTGCAAATGTACTGTTGCTGTTTGGAATGATGATGAAGCCTCTTCTGGATCATTACCAGGAAGAGACTGTGAAGAATATGATTGCTCCTTACCAATATATTCTCAATGTACCGGAAGAGCCGGAGGAGGATGAGAAATATACGGTGATGGGAATGCTGCAGAAATTTCTGACTCCGTCCTTGAAAACAAGTGAAAAGTCTGCTGAGAAATTCTGTATGGAAGCTTTGAAAAATGTAGTTCCAGGTAAAGACGGGGAATCCATTACGGTCTATGGAATTTCAGAAAACAGTGAATATGTAAGCAGGGAACTTCCTTCTGACGGGGTGTTGATTTCAGACGGCTATTCTGAGAAATATAAAGTAAAAGAAGGAGACACCATTACCTTAAAAGAATCCTATGGAAGCGAAGAATATGAATTTACAGTCCGTGGAATCTATGATTATCCAGGCGCATTGACTGTATTTATGCCAATTACATCTTTTAGGGATGCTTTTGACAAGGATGAGGATTACTTTAACGGCTATTTTTCGCAGGAAAAAATAAAGGATCTGGATGAAGATCTGATCGCGGCTACCATCACGGAGGACGATCTGACAAAGGTCAGCCGCCAGCTGGATGTTTCTATGGGGGAAATGTTCCAGTTGATCAATGTTTTTTCAGTAATCCTGTTTGCATTGCTGATCTATCTGCTGACGAAGCTGATCATTGAGAAGAATGCCACTGCCATTTCCATGGTAAAGATTCTTGGGTACGAGGATAAAGAAATCATCAGTTTATATCTGACTTCTACTACATGGGTGGTAGTATTCTCTATTTTGTTCAGCCTGGCTTTATCAACATGGACGATTTATGGAATTTACGGTTACCTGATGTCTTCTTTTTCAGGCTGGCTGACTTTATATCTGGAACCTGTGGTGTATCCGGAGATGTTTGCAATGGGAATGGGTGCGTATGTGCTGGTTGCATTGCTGCAGTTCAGGAGGATACGGAAGATTCCTATGGATGTAGCACTTAAAAATGTGGAGTAGGAAAATTATCTATACGTTATTGAGAAATGATCCGGGTTTCCGTTTTGGAAAATCCGGATCATTTTGACTAAAAGTGTTGGAGAAGAGTGCAGTTACTGCGAACAGAGTGAATAGTAATGGAGCATGTGTGTTATGAGAAATTTATTCATGATTTACAGTTGTGATTTGAGGCAGTTTCGTATATACTTTCAAATGTAGCCCAAAGTGGATATTGGTTTCCACTTTCATTTATGGTGATGTCTGCGTAAGCAGGCATGTCCGTTTAGAAAGATATGAGGAGATATGAACATGGATTACGCAAAAGAATCCTTAAAAATGCACTATGAGTTAAAAGGGAAGATCGAAGTAGTTTCAAGAGCAAAGGTGGATTCCAAGGATGCTCTGAGCCTTGCTTACACCCCGGGTGTAGCGCAGCCTTGCCTGGAGATTCAGAAAGATATTAATAAAAGCTATGAGCTGACCAGACGCTGGAATACGGTAGCTGTTGTTACCGATGGCACTGCAGTCCTGGGACTTGGAGATATCGGTCCGGAGGCAGGCATGCCAGTTATGGAGGGCAAATGTGTTCTGTTTAAAGAGTTTGGTGATGTAGATGCCATTCCTCTTTGCGTGCGCAGCAAGGATGTGGATGAAATCGTCCAGACGGTGCGTCTTCTGGCTGGAAGCTTCGGCGGGGTAAACCTGGAGGATATTTCCGCACCCAGATGCTTTGAAATCGAGAAGAAGCTGAAAGAGTGCTGTGACATTCCGATTTTCCATGATGACCAGCATGGTACTGCAGTTATCACACTTGCTGGTGTGATCAATGCGCTGAAGGTTGTTGGAAAGAAGATCGAGGATATCAAGATCGTTACTTCCGGAGCAGGAGCTGCAGGAATCGCCATTATCAAACTTCTTATCTCTATGGGACTTAAGAATGTGATCATGACAGACCGTAAGGGTGCAATCTACGAAGGCCGCGAAGGTCTGAACCCGATCAAAGAAGAGATGGCGAAGATCACCAACCAGAACCATGAGAAAGGTACCTTAAGCGAAGTGATCAAAGGCGCTGACGTATTCATCGGCGTTTCCGCACCAGGAACCCTTACTCCAGACATGGTTCGCACCATGGCAAAAGACCCGATCATTTTTGCCTGCGCAAATCCGACTCCTGAGATTTTCCCGGATGAGGCTAAGGCAGCAGGAGCAGCAGTAGTATCCACCGGCCGTTCCGATTACCCGAACCAGGTAAACAACGTTCTCTGCTTCCCTGGAATCTTCCGCGGTGCCCTTGACGTCCGCGCATCCGACATCAACGATGAGATGAAGATCGCCGCAGCCTACGCTATCGCAGGGCTGGTAAGTGATGAAGAACTGTGCGCTGACTATATTCTGCCAGCAGCATTTGACTCTCGTGTGAAAGACGCAGTTGCGAAGGCTACAGCAGAGGCTGCAATTAAGAGTGGAGTAGCTAGAATTTAAAAACAGAGGTGTTTTAAGGCGGACGCATTCGGACAATGGGTATTACTCACTCGCCGGCGCAACGCTACGATGAACTAACTGCCAACTACGACTAATGCGTTCATGAGAGCCTTCACGCATAAGTCTTCGTAGGCAGTGGATTTCATCTACGCTAAGAACGCGCCTGAAATGGCTCGCTAGAGCAATACCCATTGCCCAAATGCTGTGCACTGGCTGAGACTGTTTAGTTTCTAGCAAATTAAAATTCTTTATATATCCGTTTGTTTTCTTCGGCAGAGAACAACTTTAAACGATGCCCGATCCGAATCGCCTTTGAGTCAGTTCCATGTCCGATCAAGGGCGTTTTCGCAACGGGTGTCTTTTTTTCTGCAAATTCAAGGACTAGCTGTGCCATGTCTGGTTGACAGTTATCTGCCTCCATCTTTGTAAAAGTCCCCAGCAGAATACCATTCACCTTCTTAAACACACCGATCTGGCTCAGCTGGCTTAAATACGTCACTATCTGCGGCAGCTTTCCGCCCCAGGCTTCCAGAAGGAGAATTTTCTCCCGCATATCCGGCCAGTAAGGGGTGCCTGCCAGCTTTAAAAGACAACGTATATTGCCGCCAACCACAATTCCTTCCATATGAGTTCCCTGCACAAATTCATAAGGAAAATCATAAAGAGAGGAAGCTCCAGCCAGCGTCGTTCCCAGAAAGTCCGTTATCTGGGACTGGCTGTGGTCGTAAGTCAGGTTCCGTACTTGATATAGGACAGAGGATTTTCCTGTCCGTGCATAGATGGCGTTCAAAATCGTAGTTAGATCACTGTATCCCCAGAAACGCTTTTTCCCATAAGCAATAGTCTGGAAATCAAGATAAGGCAGAAGCTCGTTTGCCATATCTCCGCCAGATACATCAAAAATCTCTTCTATAGAATCATCCTCATAAAACTTCATAAGAGCCCCGGCGCGCTCTCGGGCAGTTCCAGCACGTCCAGTTTCATCCCCATAAAGATAAGGACTAAGTTCTGCCTCCAGCCCCGCTTTTTCCAGAATCTGCACCAGCATTTCTATTGTTCCAGCCTGATCAGCGCTAAGTCCGTTAGAACAACAGACAATCCCCACTTTACTTCCCTGTTTCATAAAAGTAATCCTTTCTTTCTATATAATACCTGTAAACCACAAAATACCTGTAACTTTTCTACAGATTTTCCTGCCCAAAACTGTGCATTAAGCATAAAAATATGCCAATCCACCACTTTTTAGCTATTTCTTTACATTATAAACAATAATTTCCCATAATTCCACCATCCTCCCCAACATTCCCGAAACATTTTCAAAAAACTCTGGTCAAAATCTACGAAATTCCGCTGGAAAAAAATGAGAAAAAAGTGCAAATAAATTATTGACAGCTTATATGAATTAGAATATACTAATCAAAGTAAGTTAAACATAATAATAAATAGGTGTTTCTAAAGCACAAAAAGGAAGGATGATATGATGCCGTTATCAATGGTAAACGAAGGAGAGCCGCAGGTGATCAAAAAAGTCGGCGGTAAAGAAGAAACCCGTAAATTTCTTGAAAATCTTGGATTTGTACAGGGAGCTACTGTAACCGTTGTAAGCGAGATCGGCGGTAACCTGATCGTGAATGTGAAAGATTCCAGAGTTGCCATTGGCAAGGATATGGCAAATCGGATCATGGTCTGAAATCCAGAAAAAAGGAGCAAGCATTATGAAAACATTACGGCAAGTTGGCGTAGGTCAGACTGTCACAGTGAAGAGACTGCATGGCGAAGGACCTGTAAAGAGACGTATCATGGACATGGGAATCACCAAAGGTGTGCAGATCTATGTACGTAAAGTTGCACCGCTTGGAGATCCTATTGAGGTAACTGTAAGAGATTATGAACTGTCTCTGAGAAAAGTCGATGCAGAAATGATCGAGGTAGAGTAAGTACTGTACCAGATATAGTACTTTGGCGTTCCTGAGAGCGAAAGCCAACAGGAAACTGCAGCTGCGCATACATAAGGGAAATGAGCACAGCATGAAATTGCATATTCTGGAAACGAATAGGTAATTTTTTTTACCTGGTCGGTTAGCGAGATCTAATAAATAAGTGGAAACGCTAACAAATGAAAGCTGATTAAAACAATAGGCAGTAGTGGGCAACCAAGATCAGCAGAAGCTGGCATATGTAAGCCCCGAAAAATTGAAAAAAGAAAATCTGGAAAGAAAGAGGAGGCATGAAAATGTCGATTAAGATTGCACTTGCAGGTAACCCTAACTGCGGCAAGACCACATTATTCAATGCACTGACCGGCTCTAACCAGTTCGTTGGTAACTGGCCTGGTGTAACAGTAGAGAAAAAAGAAGGTAAACTGAAAGGCCACAAAGATGTAACAATCATGGACCTTCCTGGTATTTATTCCCTTTCCCCATACACACTTGAGGAAGTGGTTGCCAGAAATTACCTGATCAACGAGATGCCAGATGCGATCATCAACATCGTAGATGGTACAAACCTTGAGCGTAACCTGTATCTGTCCACACAGATCATGGAGCTTGGTATTCCGGTAGTTATGGCAATCAACATGATGGACCTGGTTCAGAAATCCGGAAATAAGATCCACATTGACAAATTAAGCAAAAAGCTTGGCTGCGAAGTAGTTGAGATTTCCGCTCTGAAAGGAACTGGAATCATGAAGGCTGCTGAGAAAGCAATCAGCGCAGCACAGAGCAAAAAGAAAACTGTTCCGGTTCACGAGTTCGCACAGGATGTTGAGGATGCGATCAAATCTGTTGAAGATAAGCTGACAGGAACTGTTGCAGATGCTCAGAAACGTTTCTTTGCAATCAAACTCATCGAGAAAGATGACAAGATCGCAGAGCAGATGAAGAGCATTCCGGATGTATCTTACGAAGTAAAAGCTCTGGAAGATAAATTCGATGATGATACAGAGAGTATTATCACAAATGAGCGTTATGTATACATTTCCTCCATTATTGGACAGTGTTATACAAAATCCTCTACAGGAAAGAAACTTACAACATCTGATAAGATCGACAGAATCGTAACCAACAGATGGCTGGCTCTTCCGATCTTCGCAGTTGTAATGTGGGTTGTTTACTATGTATCTGTAAGTACAGTTGGTGGTTTTGTAACAGACTGGACAAACGATGTACTGTTCGGTGAGATCATTCCTCCGGTAATCGAGTCTGCTCTGGAAGCTGTACACTGCGCTGCATGGCTGCAGGGACTGATCCTTGACGGTATCGTTGCCGGTGTTGGTGCTGTACTTGGTTTCGTACCGCAGATGTTAGTTCTGTTCCTGTTCCTTGCATTCCTTGAGTCCTGCGGATACATGGCTCGTGTTGCATTCATCATGGACAGAATCTTCCGTAAATTCGGTCTTTCCGGAAAATCCTTCATCCCAATGCTGATCGGTTCCGGATGTGGTGTTCCTGGAGTTATGGCTTCCCGTACAATCGAGAACGACCGTGACCGTAAAATGACAATCATGACCACAACATTTGTTCCTTGTGGTGCTAAGCTCCCGATCATCGCCATGATCGCAGGTGCATTCTTTGATAACAGTGGATGGGTATCCACAAGTGCTTACTTCGTTGGTATCGCAGCAATCATCTGCTCCGGTATCATCCTTAAGAAAACAAAAATGTTCGCTGGCGAGCCGGCACCATTCGTTATGGAGCTTCCGGCATACCACTGGCCAACAGTCGGCAACGTATTAAGAAGTGTTTGGGAGAGAGCATGGTCCTTCATCAAGAAAGCTGGTACCATCATTCTTCTTTCCACAATCGTTCTTTGGTTCCTCATGGGATTCGGCTGGGAAAACGGCGGATTCGGAATGGTAGAAGAGCTGAACAACAGTATTCTTGCTAAGATCGGTTCCGGTATCGCTTGGATCTTCACTCCACTTGGATGGACAAATGCCGGAGAAGGTTGGAAGATGGCAGTTGCTGCTGTTTCCGGTCTTATCGCAAAAGAGAACGTCGTTGCTACATTCGGTATGCTCTTCGGATTTGCTGAGGTTGCAGAAGATGGAGCTGAGATCTGGGGAAATCTTGCAGCAGTTATGACTCCTGTTGCAGCTTACGGATTCCTGGTATTCAACCTTCTGTGTGCTCCTTGCTTCGCAGCTATGGGTGCGATCAAGAGAGAGATGAACAACGCAAAATGGTTCTGGTTTGCAATCGGATATCAGTGCGGACTTGCTTATGTAGTTGCACTTTGCATTTATCAGATTGGTACACTGCTTACAGGCGGCGGATTTGGAATTGGAACTGTTGTAGCATTCGTTCTGGTTGCAGCATTCCTGTACCTGCTCTTCAGACCATATAAAGAAAGCAATAGCTTGAAAGTAAACGTAAAAGGTGTTGCTTAAGCAATCGCTTTAAAAAGTATTTCAGCCTGTATCAAATGAACGATACAGGCTGGAATTTTTATATAAGGGGAAATTCGGTTACAGATGAAAAAGGATAACAGATTTCTCTTTATATAAAAATTCCAGTGTAAATGAATGGGAAAAAAGGAAATTCAGAAAAGGACGGCGACGAAAATGAGGGAAAACGCAGTAAAAGAAAAAGCATATGAGAATCATGAGGCATATCAGCGCACACAGATGCAGAAGGATATGATCATTGAACGATTACGCGAACAGGGCTGCAGGATCACCAGACAGCGTCAGCTGATCCTGGATACCATTCTGGTATTGAGAGTATTGAGATGACAATGTCAAAGTGCCAGGCGTGAAAAAAGGAATGCCTGTAATGTGCTTCATGCATGCTTTATAATGGCGAGTATGGAGTCAATGACCATAGTAAATCAGGATACATCAGTACCAGGAACCGAGGCAAAAAGAAAGGCGGAGGTGCGGCAGCTATGTGGTGTATGAAGAAAGAAGGAATGAAGGAATCAAGGGAAGATTATCTGGAGACGATTCTGATTCTGAATAAGAAATCCCCGGGGGACGTACGGCCTGTGGATATAGCCCACCACCTTGGAATTACCAAGCCAAGTGTGACAAGGGCTATGACGGAACTGGAAAAGGATGGGCATATTAAAAGAAATGAAAAAGGACGCCTGTTGCTCACAGAATCAGGAAAAGAAATCGCTGAGAATGTCTATGAGAAGCATCAGGTGATTACAAAACTGTTTTCCACTTGCGCAAATGTATCAGAAGAAACAGCAGAATCAGATGCCTGTAAAGTGGAACATGTGATCAGTGAAGAAACGTTCCAGGGGATAAAGAATTATCTGGATACAATGAAGAAAAGTGTGGAAGGTTAAAAATTTTTTTACTGATAAATACCTGCTCTAACTGGTTTGAAATAACGATTTTTGGAAAGTAGTGGCGAAAAAAAAGTATTGTAAAACTTATACAAAGTACATAAAAATAACAACAGTTAGTTATATAAAACACTAAAAATATCGAGAAGATTTCTCAACAAGCAAAAAAGTACTAGAAATTTGTAAAATGCTGATTTATAATACGAGAAATCGAAAGATAAGCAGATTATGACATAATAAAAAACATTAACGTATAAGGAAGAATTTAATCATGGCAAGTTTTAAATGGGACAAAACAGGACTTTTCGCAGCAGGTGTTTTATTCGGAACTGCTGGTATCAAGCTCCTTTCCAGTAAAGATGCAAAAAAGGTTTACACAGAGTGCACAGCAGCGGTTCTTAGAGCAAAAGACTGCGTAATGAAGACTGTTACAACTGTTCAGGAGAATGCAGGTGACATCTATGCAGATGCACAGCAGATCAACGAGGACAGAAAAGCAGCTGAGGAACCATTTGAGGACGAGGTTGCTGAGGAAGAGACTGCTGAAACTGAGACTGAGTTCAAAGAGGCAGAAGCTCAGACTGAGGAAAAAGCTGAATAAGTAACGAAGAACAATGCGGGAAGCCCTGCCGGGCCGGAACAAGAAACGGCAATGAGACATATGTCGTATGAAGCGTCCCTTGGCATTTGGGAAATTTTGCAGGAAAAGCGGTATAAGAGGGACTGGCGTATATTTGGCGGCAGTCCCTTTCTTATGAAAACGAATTATTTTTACAATGTAGTGGATTGTCAAAATCAGACGGCTGGAATGTCTGGGTTTGAACAATTGTTATTATATGATAAAAGTAGGTGACATCTTTGAAATTTACGATAAAACATGAGAAGAAGGGACGTATCAGAGTCCATCTTTTTCAAAAATATATGAATTTTACCCAGGCCGATACGCTTCAGTATTACCTGGAAAATCTGGAGGGAGTAAAGAAAGCCCAGGTTTTTAACCGTACCTGTGATGCTCTTATTTACTATACCGGAGAGAGAGACGAGCTGTTAAAGGCAATTCAGGCCTTTGGATATGCCCGTGTCAGTGTACCGGCTCAGGTATTGGAGAATTCCGGAAGGAAATTAAATGAAACTTATAAGGAGAAACTGGTAAACAAGGTTATTTTTCATTATGGACGTAAGCTCCTTTTGCCATATCCGTTGTCTGCAATTTATACTACGGCAATGTCAGTGAAATATATCTGGCTGGGAATCAAGACATTGTGGAAACGTAAGATAGAGGTTCCGGTGCTTGATGCAACAGCAATCGGTGTTTCCATTTTCAGAGGAGACTTCTCCACAGCTGGTTCAGTTATGTTCCTGCTTGGAATCGGAGAACTTCTGGAAGAATGGACACATAAGAAATCTGTTGACGATCTGGCGAGAACCATGTCCCTGAACACTGGCAAAGTATGGCTGCGCAGTGAGGGCACGGAGGTGCTGGTTGATGTTGACAAGATTCAGACCGGCGACATGGTTGTGGTACATATGGGAAATGTGATTCCATTTGACGGCGTGATCGCTGAGGGTGAAGCGATGGTGAACCAGGCTTCCCTTACCGGCGAATCAGTTCCGGTGAGAAAGGTAGAAGGAAATTCTGTATATGCAGGTACTGTTGTGGAAGAGGGCGAAGCTGTTATCACTGTAAAAGCAGTTGGTGGCTCCAGCCGTTATGAGAATATCGCTGCCATGATCGAGGACACCGAGAAATTGAAGTCCGGTCTTGAGAGCAAAGCAGAGCACCTGGCAGACAGACTGGTTCCCTATACATTAGGCGGCACTGCACTTACGTATCTGCTTACCAGAAATGTGACAAAGGCTGTTTCTGTTCTAATGGTTGATTTTTCCTGTGCATTGAAGCTGGCGATGCCGGTATCCGTACTTTCCGCGATCCGTGAGGCAGGAGAGTACAAGATTACTGTCAAAGGCGGTAAATTCCTGGAGGCAGTTGCTGATGCAGATACCATTGTATTTGATAAAACAGGTACTCTTACCAAGGCAGAACCTACAGTAGCCAAGGTTGTCCCATTTAACGGACAGAACTCGGATGAGCTGCTTCGTATCGCTGCCTGCCTGGAAGAACATTTCCCTCATTCTATGGCAAAGGCCGTTGTAGATGCGGCGAAGCAGAAGAAACTGGATCATGAGGAAATGCATTCCAAGGTGGAATACATTGTAGCTCATGGTATTTCCACAACCATTGAAGGCAAAAAGGCTATCATCGGAAGCTCCCATTTCGTATTCGAGGATGAGAAATGTACCATTCCGGATGGCATGGAAGAGCAGTTTAAGAATCTGCCAAACGAGTATTCTCATCTGTATCTTGCAATTGAGGGCAGCCTCGCAGCAGTTATCTGTATTGAAGATCCGCTTCGCGAGGAAGCACCTGCTGTTGTAAAAGCTTTAAAAGAGGCTGGATTTACCAAAGTTGTTATGATGACGGGAAACAGCGAACGTACTGCAAGGGCAGTTGCAGCAAAGGTTGGTGTTGACGAGTATTATTCAGAGGTTCTTCCTGAAGACAAGGCAAGCTTTGTGGAAAAAGAGAAGGCAAAAGGCCGTAAGGTTGTTATGCTTGGTGATGGAATCAATGATTCTCCTGCGCTTTCTGCAGCTGATGCAGGTATTGCAGTAAGTGAAGGAGCGGAACTGGCACGGGAGATCGCAGATATCACCATCGGTGCGGATAATCTGGAAGGTATTGTGGTACTGAAGCATATCAGTGATGCACTGATGAAGCGGATTCATGGAAATTACCGGACAATCGTAGGATTTAACACGGGTCTGATTTTACTGGGAGTTCTTGGAATCCTGCAACCGACTACATCTGCATTGCTTCATAATACCTCTACACTTCTGATCGGTATGAACAGTATGAAGAACCTGGTTTCTACTGAGGAAATTTAAGCTGTCAGAGTAGTGCTTTTGAGTCTGCCGAAAATGATTCCTGCAATTAAAAATGGTTATAAATCGAGAGTTAATGAGACAGTTTTTCATTAACTCTCTTTTTTTAGTTTGGTACTTGACACCACTAAAGGATTAGGGTAAACTAACAACATAAAAGTTAGCACCAGCTAACTAAAGGGCAAATTGTAGTACACAAAAGACTGCATCGGTGTTCTATAAAGCAAAAAGAGTAATACGTAACGTGCAAAGTGCAAGTCGTAAAACATAAATCACAAAGCACAAAGTATAGGACGTGAAGCATAAGGCAAAACAGCAGACCACGGACAGCAGTCAGAAACCATAACATACAGTAGAAGTGAAAACTTCTAATTTTTTTAACAAAGGGTTAGAATACGCTAACATATATAAGAAATATAAAACATTGATGAAGCAAACGTTTTTTATTTCCATAAGTGGCCCAAACCCGGAAAGGACAGTTCATATGAGTATTGTAATTATCGGCGGCAATGAGAGAATGGTGTGTCAGTATACTGATATCTGTAAAGACTATGGATACAAGGCAAAGGTTTTCCCGAAAGAAAACGGTGCCATCCGCAAGAAAATCGGATGTCCGGATCTGATGGTGCTTTTCACCAATACAGTGTCCCATAAAATGGTCATCAGTGCTTCCCAGGAAGCGAAGAAAAATAATATTCCAGTGGCACGTATCCACACCAGCAGTGCAAGTGCATTAAAGTGTGCACTGGATGAGCATGCTGTGATGGTATAAAGATATGTTTGAAAAATGTCTCATTGAGCATTGTGCTCCCACACTTGCTTCCTTGAAAGCAGCCAATCTTTTTAACGCCTGCTGTGAGGAAGGAGAGAATATCGACCTTCAGATTTCTATCTGGAATCAATTGATGAATCCAAAGGGAGTCAAGCTGATTACACTTCGCAAATCTGGTAACCGGGCATTGGTTTATGTTTACCGGGAAAAGAAGCTGGAAGAAAATCTGAAACGTCCAGGTGTCGAAAGGTTCCTGAAAAAGTGTGGATATGAAAGTACGAAACCAGAGCAGTGTCTTGAACTTCTTCAAAAACGGTTTGAAGGCGCAGATGGATTTCCACATGAAATTGGAATTTTTCTTGACTATCCATTAGGAGATGTGATTGGGTTTATCCAGAATGGCGGACAGAATTATAAATGTTCTGGCTGCTGGAAGGTATATTGTAATGAATGTGAAGCATTAAAAATGTTTCAGAAGTACCACAAGTGCCGGGAGGTGTACCGGAACTTATGGGAAAAAGGCAGGAGTGTTCTGCAGCTGACAGTGGCTGCTTAACATATATATAGTGAAAAATGTAACTGCTCAGAACCGACGTTTGTGAGGTTGGTGCCGAATAGTTGCAAAAATTATTAAAAAGAAAGAGGTAGAAGAACATCATGAGTAAAGTAGCAGTTGTATATTGGAGCGGAACCGGTAATACAGAGGCAATGGCAAATAAAGTGGCAGAGGGAGCGAAAGCTGCCGGAGCAGAGGTTGAAGTTATCAGCGCAGATGATTTTGACGCAAACCAGATTGATGGTTTCGATGGCGTTGCATTCGGATGCCCTGCAATGGGAGACGAGGAACTTGAGGATTCCGTATTCCAGCCAGTATTTGAAGCATGTGAGCCGAAGCTTGCAGGTAAGAAAGTAGCTCTTTTTGGCTCCTATGGATGGGGCGACGGCGAGTGGATGCGTAGCTGGGAAGAAAAATGCCAGAATGATGGTGTAGCACTTGCAGCTGA
>JAQXQS010000145.1 GCA_029101305.1 Clostridia bacterium
GACTGGGACAGCCAGTGGGCAATGGAAGACAGTCAGGGGCCCAGAAACAAAGGGCTTCATTATCTTGAGACCATGTTAAATTACTACCGAGGCTTCCGCAGACAGGGGCTGAATGTGGATCTGATTGACATGACCTGCAGCCTGGAGGCCTATAAAATCCTGGCACTGCCTATGGTTTATATGTTTAAAGAAGGATTTGCCGAAAAAGTAAGCCAGTTTGTAAAAGAGGGTGGTATTTTGATAACCAGCTGCTGGTCTGGAATCGCAGATGATACGGACCGCTGTTATCTCGGCGGGACACCTCACGGGCTTATGGAGGTTCTGGGAATCAGAAGCACGGAAATTGATGGCCTTTATGACTGGGAGGAGAACCAGATGGTTCCGGTGGAAGGAAACAGACTTGGCCTGGATCAGACATATACCTGCAAATACCTGTGTGAACTGGCCAGGCTTCAGGGAGCAATCCCGGTAATGAGTTATGGAAGTGACTTTTACCAGGGTTATCCATGTGTTACTTACCATGAATATGGAAAAGGAAAGGCATGGTATGTGGCTGCCACCGCTGAGAAAGATTTTTACGCAGATTTCCTTGGAAGAATCGTAAAAGAAAGTGATATCGTTTTTGAAATCACAGAACAGATCCCGGATGATCTGGAAATCACGGTAAGAGAAAGTGAAACTGACAAGTATTATATTTATCAGAACTTTGGAACAGAAGCAGTGAAAATTCCTGCGCCAGAAGGAGATATCACCTGGATCTTTGGTGATCCAAAAGAAACGCTTAAGGTCTACGGACTGGCAGTGATCAAAAAGAAAAAATAAAATTGGAAGGGTGCTGCATGTGATTTTGCAGCATCCTTCTTTTCATATAATTGATATCAGAGGCAAAAGTTCAAAAACATAATACAAAACCAGGAGAAAATGGTGTATGATACATTTTAGATAAGACGAAATTTCAGGAGGTGCTTTGTGCAAAAAGAGCTTTTGGAACAGCTTCGTGAAATTACAGAGGAAGAGAAGCGGATTTTAAATGGGGAGGCAGAGGTTGATAAAGATCTTTACACGTCAGGAAGTGATTTTACTGTTGACAGCAGGAAGATGCTGGAAGAGGGAAAACTGATCGCAGTTCGTACACATACACGTTTCGTCCATTTCCCACTTCACCGGCACAATTATGTAGAGGTGTTGTATGTCTGTGAAGGATCCCTTACCAATATTATAGATGGCAAGCAGGTAGTGGTAAGGAAAGGAGAACTGCTTTTTCTGAATCAGTTTACCCATCATGAGATCCTGGCAGCAGGCAAAAATGATATTGCCATTAATTTTATGGTCCTTCCGGAGTTTTTTGATGTAGCCTATTCCATGGCAGGAAATAATAATGTGCTGGCGGATTTTCTGGTAAATGTGCTGCGGCGCGATAATCAACAGGGGGAATATCTGTATTTTAAGGTATCCGAGGTGCTTCAGATCCAGAATCTTCTGGAAAATATGATCTACTCGCTGGTAACAGGGCGTGGCAACCAGAACCGGATCAACCAGACTACCATGGGACTGATCTTTCTCTATCTGCTGGATTCTGTCCAGTATGTGGAAATGCGCCTGCCTAATCAGTATGAGAATATGATTTCCATGACCACTCTGGATTACATTGAGCAGAAATACAAGACAGCTACTCTTACAGAGCTGTGTGACATGCTTCATCTTCCCATGCATGTGCTCAGCAAAATGATCAAGAAGACTACTGGCTTTAATTTTAAAGAGCTGCTTCAGCGGAAACGTCTCAGTAAAGCGGTAGAACTGATGTGTGATACAGACCTGCCAATCAGCGATATTATTGCAGCAGTAGGATATGAGAACAACAGTTATTTTCACAGGGTATTCAAGGAACGGTACAATATAACTCCGCGTGCATTCCGTATAGCAAATAAGAAAAATGATCACGTAAGGCTGTAAGAATTTTTATTATCAAAATTATCCATTTGTCTGGAAGATTGTGAATAAATTTTCAAAAAGTTTATAATTTGTTCAAAAAGATTTTTTGAATTATAGGTAAAAGGTTGACATTCAATTAGAAAAAAAATACAATGAGCCTAACGTTTAAGATTTTCCTACATATGTAATGTATGCCAGCCGGTATCTATACACCGGAAGTCATATGTTGCCGGAAAGTGCAGGAGGTCTCAGGCAAAATACCAATATCAAGGAGGAAGTAAAATGAAAAAAATGTGTAAAAAAGTTGTCAGCCTTCTTCTTGCAGCAGTGATGGTACTCGCAATGACTGCCTTTGCTTCTGTTGTTTATGCCGCTGACGGGGACAGCGTAGAAGTTGATCCAAATTTCAAGATGGGTGTTATTCTTGTAGGCGATGAGACAGAAGGATATTCTGCAGCTCATATTGCCGGTGTGAAAGAAGCAGCTTCCGAGCTGGGTCTTGACGACAGCCAGATCATCTGGAAATACAAAGTTCCGGAAGATTCCAGCTGCTATGATGCAGCAATCGACCTTGTAGGTCAGGGATGTTCTCTGGTAATCGGTAACAGCTATGGTCATCAGACATATCTGGTACAGGTTGCACAGGAATACCCGGACGTCACATTTGTTTCCATGACAGGCGATTTCGCAGCAATCAGCGGATGCGAGAATTTCAAGAATGCATTCACAAACATTTATGAATCCCGTTATGTATCCGGTGTTGTAGCTGGTCTGAAGCTGAAAGAGATCATGGATGATGGTACTCTTACAGCAGATACACAGCCAGACAGCTTTGATGCAGACGGCAATGTTAAGATTGGTTATGTTGGAGCATTCAGCTACGCAGAGGTTGTTTCCGGTTATACCGCATTCTACCTTGGTGTTAAGAGCGTGGTTCCGAACACAGTAATGGAAGTTAAGTACACAAACTCCTGGTTTGATATTGACAAAGAGGGTGCAGCAGCTGAGGCTCTGATCGCTAACGGCTGTGTGATCATCGGACAGCATGCAGACTCCACAGGTGCTCCTGCAGCTACACAGAAACTTCACGATGATGGCAAGATCTGCTACTCTGTAGGTTATAACATTGATATGCTTGAGACTGCTCCTACAGCAGCACTTACCTCCGCAACTAATAACTGGGCTGTATATTACAAACATGCCATCGCTACTGTAATGGGCGGCGGTGATCTTGAGCAGGACTGGTCCGCAGGATATAACGATGATGCGGTAGGTATCACAGAGCTTGGTGAGTCCTGTGCAGAAGGAACAGCAGACTACGTTGCTGACGTTGAGAGCAAATTAAAAGATGGTTCTCTTCAGGTATTTGATACCTCTACATTTACTGTAGGTGGTGAGGAAGTTACTTCAGCACCAGTTGACCTTTCCTTCATGGATTACACAACAGACCCTGCAACTGTTGTATATCAGGGTGAGACTGTTGAGGCAATCGAGGATGGACATTTCGCAGAGTCCACATTCAGAAGTGCTCCATATTTCACACTTCGTATTGATGGAATCACAGAGGATGCTGACGCTGTTGAATAAGTTTAGACTGTAAATGTGTTATCGGTCAGATGAGAAACCGTAATACAGAATTACATGAAATCCAAAAGGGGAGCTGTAAAAAAGCTTCCCTTTTCCTATGATTATAGCTATAATAAGAAAGAAATATCCACGAATAAAACGGGAAGGGAGGCACAACACTTTGGAATATGCGATTCAGCTGAAAAACGTAACCAAAACATTTGGAAAAGTTGTTGCCAACAAAAATGTAAACCTTAATGTGAAAAAAGGTGAAATTCTCTCCCTTCTGGGAGAAAACGGAAGTGGTAAGACCACTCTTATGAACATGATCTCTGGTATCTATTTTCCGGATTCAGGAGAGATCATGGTAGATGGGAAAAAGGTCGAGATCCGCTCTCCGAAAGATGCCTATGACCTGGGAATCGGTATGATCCATCAGCACTTTAAGCTGATCGATGTATTCAGCGCTACTGAGAACATTGCCCTTGGTCTTGACAAGAAGCAGAAATTTGACCTGAAAGAGGTACGGAAGAAAGCACAGGCCATCTGTGACAAATATCATTTTGACCTGGATCTGAACCAGAAGGTATATGAGATGAGCGTGTCCCAGAAGCAGACTCTGGAAATTGTAAAGGTTCTTTACAGAGGCGCCAATATCCTGATCCTGGATGAGCCTACCGCAGTACTGACACCACAGGAGACGGCCCGCCTTTTTGAAGTTATCCGTAATATGAAGGCAGATAACAAATCCGTGATCATCATTACTCATAAGCTCCACGAGGTTCTGGAGATTTCAGACCGTGTTGCGATCCTTCGGAAAGGGGAATATGTAGACACTGTAGACACCTGCGATGCCACTGAAAATTCCCTTACCGAGATGATGGTAGGCAAGAAGGTAGAGCTGAATATTGCACGTTCAACTCCGGTAAATCCGGTGAAACGTCTTTCCATTTCCCATCTGACTGTTTACAACCGCGAGGAAGTAAAGGTTCTGGACGACATCAGCTTTGATGTGTATGGCGGTGAGATCCTTGGAATTGCCGGAATCTCCGGAAATGGACAAAAAGAGCTTCTGGAGGCCATTGCGGGACTTCAGCTTACAGCAGAGGGCAGCAGCATCGAATTTTACGAAAAGGGAAAAGAAGACCAGCCTCTTCAGCTGGTTGGCAAGACACCTAAGAAGATCCGTGATGCAGGAGTCCATCTTGCGTTTGTTCCTGAGGACCGTCTTGGAATGGGACTTGTGGGTTCCATGGGTATGACTGGAAATATGCTTCTGAAGAGCTATGGAAAGGGGGCTTCCCCGATCACGGATATGCGTACCCCAAGAAAGATGGCAGAGAAGGTAAAAGAAGAACTCGAGGTTGTGACACCAAGCCTGAATACACCGGTATCCCGTCTTTCCGGCGGAAATGTACAGAAGGTTCTGGTAGGACGTGAGATCGCAGAAGCGCCTACGGTTCTGATGACGGCTTATGCAGTACGTGGACTTGATATTAATACTTCCTATACAATTTACAATCTTCTTGATGAAGAGAAAAAACAGGGAGTTGCAGTTGTATATGTAGGTGAGGACCTGGATGTGCTTATCGATCTGTGCGACCGTATTCTGGTGCTTTGCGGCGGCAAGGAGAACGGAGTACTGGATGCCAGAACTACCACCAAAGAAGAAGTGGGACTTCTTATGACGAATCTTCGGAAGGAGGGGAAATAAATGAGTGACATAAAAACAAAAGAACCCTTGATCCGAATCATTAAGCGTGACCGGGCAAGCTTCGGCTATAAGGTATGGGTTCGCGCAGCTGCCATTATTCTGGCACTTATCGTGGATGCGGTTTTCATTTACAGCGTAACCGGACTGAATCCATTAGCTGTATATGGAGTTATGTTTAACGGTACTTTTATGACAAGTATCCGTTTTTCCTGGGCCATGCGTGATCTGGTAACTCTGCTCTGTATCGGTATTGCCCTTGCCCCTGCGTTTAAAATGCGTTTCTGGAACATTGGTGCAGAGGGACAGGTACTGATGGGAGGTCTTGCTACGGCACTGGTCATGGTAAAATGCGGCGCCAGCCTTCCTACCCCGGTGCTTTTCCTGGTAATGTTCCTTACCAGCGTTATTGCCGGAGGTCTTTGGGGATTTATCCCGGCAGTATTTAAAGCATACTGGAATACAAACGAGACATTGTTTACTCTTATGATGAACTATGTGGCAACCAGCATTGTTGCCTGTATGACGAACATTTTACGTGGAAAAGCTTCCAGTCTTGGTAAGCTGAACATGTCTACACAGGTTGGATGGTTTCCACAGTTCCTCGGCCAGAGATATAATATCAACATTCTCATTGTTGTGATCCTGATGTTTGTAATGTTCTTTTATCTGAAATATTCCAAACAGGGTTATGAGATCACAGTAGTGGGAGAATCTGAGAATACAGCAAGATATGCCGGAATCAATGTAAAATGGGTAACCATCCGTACCATGATCATTTCCGGTGCAATCTGCGGTCTGGTTGGCTTTTTGATCGTAGCCGGAAGAGACCAGACCATTTCCACTACTTCAGCTGGTGGAAACGGATTTACTGCTATTATTGTTGCATGGCTTGCCAAATTTAATACCTTTTATATGGCACTGATTTCCTTCCTGCTGATTTTCCTTTCAAAGGGCGCAGCAGAGATCGCTTCTGCATACAGCCTGAACGATTATGCGGCAAGTATTATTGAAGGTGTGATTCTGTTCTTTATCCTTGGAAGTGAATTTTTCATCAATTATAAGATGATTTTCCGTGGTTCCAAAAAGGAGGTGCACTAAATGAGTAATCTGATTGCGTGGATCATCAGAGCAATTCCATTTGGAACGATTATCATGTTTGGTTCCATGGGTGAAATTACAACGGAGAAGTCAGGCAACCTGAACTTAGGTGTTCCTGGAATTATGTATCTTGGCGGTTTTGCCGGATTTGCAAGTTCCTATTTCTATGAGAAAAATTCCGCAGATCCTAAGGGTTGGATATGCGTGATACTGGCGCTTGTGGCTGCCATTGCAGCGTCCATGTTAGGAGGACTGATCTTCAGCTTCTTGACCATCACGCTTCGTGCGAACCAGAATGTAACCGGTCTTGCACTTACCACCTTTGGTATGGGTGTTGCCAATTTCTTTGGTGTATTTATCCTGAATGGTGCCAGCTATACAGCTGCACCTCTGGCATATGCTTCTTTTTCAAAGAAGATCCCGTTTTTATCAAGTAAGCTTGGAATTTTAAGTAAGACTGTTTTCTCCTACGGATTCCTGGTATATGCAGCAATCATCATTGCCATTGTGCTGCATTATGTACTGAATAAGACAAGAGTGGGATTAAACCTGCGTGCTGTTGGAGAAAATCCTGGAACT
Source organism: Clostridia bacterium (assembly GCA_029101305.1). Taxonomy (GTDB): domain Bacteria; phylum Bacillota; class Clostridia; order Lachnospirales; family Lachnospiraceae; genus Blautia_A. Next base: position 6,890 of record JAQXQS010000145.1, read on the forward strand.
GCAGATGCTGCCGGAATTAATGTAACCAGATACAAATATCTGGCAACCTGTATCGGCGCAGGTCTTTCCGGAATCGGCGGCCTGTATTATGTACTGGATTACAACCAGGGAATCTGGGCTACCACAGAGCAGATCGAAGCACTTGGATGGCTGGCTGTTGCCCTTGTAATTTTCACCACCTGGAAGCCTTTGAATGCAATCTGGGGAGCTTATCTTTTTGGTATGCTTTATTGGCTGTACCAGTTCCTTCCAAGCATTCTTGGAATCAAGGTTGCAAGTTATGTCACAGACCTGATCCAGATGGTTCCTTATGTGGTTACTATCGTAGTACTGGTTGTGGTAAGCTTCCGTAAGAAAAAAGAGAATCAGCCTCCGGAAAGCCTGGGACTGTCTTATTTCCGTGAAGAGAGATAAAATAGTTATTATATAAAAATCCTTTGCTATTGCTGCCTTGTGCAGTATGGCAGGGGATTTTTTGTTTGTGAAAAAACAGTGTCTTTGGAAAAGAAAGTTTACAAAATATTTCAAAAATGTTATATTAGTTTTAACTGACACACGCGAACAAAAGAAAGGACAATGTAAAATATGAAAAAAAGATATGTTCTTGCTGCGCTGGCAGCGATGACTGTACTTGCAGGCTGTGGTGACAATTCTTCCAAACAGGAGACATCCGAAAATACTGCATCTGAAAGTGCCACAGATGGTGGAGAACAGGTGGATGATTCTATGGCATCGGATGATGGGGAAGAAATTGATCCGGAATTTTCACAGGATGTAGAGAATAACGAAGTAATTGACGCCGAGGATGCTGAGGAGGCAGATGCCAGCCTTGACCCGATCACACCATCAGAGTTTCTGGTTCAGAATGCTTCTGATTATGTGACTTTAGGGGATTATGACGGAGTGGAAGTAACCAAATACACTTACGAGATTACGGATGATATGGTGCAGGAGGAAATCCAGGAAGAGCTGGCAGATGCCAGTGAGGAAGAGTCTACAAATGCTCCATCTGCTGAAGGAAACGTTGTGTATATGAATCTTACTGCTACAGTAGAGGGGGAAGAGGCTTCTGATCCGGATGAAACATTTATCACTCTTGGCCAGGAGGAATTTGGCCAGGAATTTGACCAGAAGCTGACTGGTGTTTCCACAGGTGATACCCTTGATTTTTCCATCACTTATGGAGATGATACCTGGCAGGAGGACTGGCAGGGCAAAACCGTTGATTTCTCTGTTGAAGTCACGGACGTAACTACTTCCAATACACCAGAATATAATGATGACTATGTGAAAGACTATACCGGATACGATACAAAGGAAGAATACGAAGCTTCCGTAAGAGAATATCTGGAGCAGTCCTATACAGAACAGAGTACTTATGATGAAGCAGAAGAGCTGATCAGTGCATGCCTTGCAAAAACAGAGTTTACCGGAGAATATCCGGAGGAATTGTTTGATTCCTGTAAGGAAGAAGCGCTTTCTGGTTACGCTATGTTCGTTGATGAGGGCGGGGATGTGAACGAGGTACTGGATATGTTCGGTGTCACAGAGGAAGATATCGAAGAAGAAGCCAAAAACCTTGTAAACCGTCGGCTTTTCATCAGCGCTTTTGCACAGGCGAATAATATAGAAGTGACAGAAGAGGAATATGTGGATTATGTAACCGAGTATGCGGATTATTATGGGGAAAGTGCAAAGGATTTTGAGACACTGTACACCCGCGAGACGCTGGTGAATGCCCTTTATGAGAGCAAGGTAACAGACCTCCTTCTGGAAAAAGCAAACGTGACAGAGACACCATATACAGAAGAGGACTCTGAAGAGGAAGATTATGAAGATGGTGAAACTCTGGATGACATGGAAATTGTAGAAGAGGGCGAGGAAGGAACAGGAGAAGAATAAATTTACTCTTTTTTAATAAATTTATGCCTTTTCATTTTGTATCAGCTATGATATAGTAATTGGTACGCGACAATGGACGGACAGCATTCTGAGATGAGAGAATCAGGAAGGTTGCCCGCCCATTTATTATAAATACCTGTCACTGTGTATGGCGCCTTCATGGTGGCCGTCCAGTATTCTTATAGTAACAGGGAATAAAGGAGGAACAAGATGAAATTTTCAGAAATGCCTTACAGTCGTGTGGATTTTCCAGCAGTAATCGCGCAGGGGAAAGAGATCATCAGCCGGGCTTCCCAGGCGAAGAGTGGGGAAGAGCAGTTCGAGATCCATCAGGAATTTAACAAATTGGTGGATCATGTGAAGACTCTTTATACCATTGCACACATCCGCAGAGATGGCGATGTGACAGATAAGTTTTACGAAGATGAGAATACCTACTATGATGAGAAGCTTCCTGAGCTGACTGCTCTTGGAAATGAATATCAGAAAGTCCTTTTTGCCACTCCATACCGTGCATACATGGAAGAGAAGATCGGACCGGTAGCGTTTAAGTCCATGGAGCTGGAGATGAAGTGCTTTGATGACAGTCTCATACCACTTATGCAGGAGGAGAATGCACTTTCCACCCGTTACAGCAAGCTGATCGCTTCTGCGAAGATCATGTGGGAAGGAGAGGAACTGAATCTTTCTCTTATGCGCAAGTATATGCGTTCTGCTGACCGCGATACCCGTAAGAGAGCATGGGATGCTTTTTCCGGATTCTTTGAGAAGAACCAGGCTGAGATTGACGAGATTTATGACCTGATGGTAAAGAACCGTACCAAGCAGGCAAGAATGCTTGGCTTTGAGAACTTTATCGATATGGGATACTGCCGCATGAACCGTAATTCCTACACCAAGGAAGAGATACAGAACCTTCGTAAGCAGATCAAGACAGTATTTGTACCGCTTGCTGCCAAGATGCATAAGAACCGTCAGGCACGTCTTGGAGTGGATGCCCTTCATTACTATGATATGGGTGTTTATTTCCCACAGGGAGATCCGGCACCGATTGGTACTCCCAAGGAGATCCTGGAGAGCGGACGCAAGATGTATACCGAGATGTCTGCCCAGACCAGGGATTTCTTTAATATGATGATGGAAAATGAGCTGTTTGATGTATTTGGACGTAAGAATAAGGCTACTGGTGGTTATATGACAGAGCTTCCGGATTATGGTGTACCATTTATTTTCGCAAACTTTAACGGCACCAGCGGTGATGTAGATGTTATCACACATGAGTGCGGACATGCTTTCCAGAGCTATGTATCCGGCAAGGATCCCATTGCGGATCACTCCAGATATCTGACTATGGAGACTGCCGAGATCCATTCCATGTCCATGGAATTTTTCGCAGAGCCATGGATCGAGCTTTTCTTTGGGGAAAGAGGCGATGATTATCGCAAGATGCACCTTGAGGATGCAATCGACTTTATCCCTTATGGAACTATGGTGGATGAATTCCAGCACATTGTATATGGAAATCCGGAGATGACACCTGCACAGCGCCGCGAGGCATGGAATCAGCTGGAGAAAGAGTACCGTCCATATCTGGATGCTACTGGCTGTAAATTTATGGAAGATGGTGGATACTGGCAGAGACAGCATCATATTTTTGAGCTGCCTTTCTATTATATTGACTATGTACTTGCACAGCTTTGTGCATTCCAGTTCAAGATCCGTATGGAGAAAGACCATGATGGAGCATGGGCTGATTATATGAAGCTTTGTGAGCTTTCCGCAAGTGATTTTTATCCTTCCATGCTGAAGCAGGTGGGACTTACCGTTCCATTTGAGGATGGCTGTATCCAGAAAATTGTAGATGAGCTTGATAAGAAGCTGGATTAATTGATAAAGAGGCAGATAAGTGAAAAAATATGGGAATGATTACCGCCAGAGCGGGAAACAATTCGAATATACCGGGAAATGGTATGGTACAGGACTGTCACAGGAAGAACTGAAAAAGCATGGAATTCTCAATACAGTGCTTATGACGGTGGCACTTCTGGTCTATTTTGCCAGTCTTATGGTGAACAATGCAGGCAGCAGGATTTTCTGGATTCTGCTTCCCTATATGGTGATAGTTTTCCCAGCCGCCTACGGTATTATGGGTGGTGTATCCCTTGTGTCCTTTTGCAGAAGGCAGGAGGGCAGGGGAGTCAGATCCCAGGTCATAGTTCCACAGGAGCATGCCGGGCATATGACACGTGCTGAGTATGAGAAGGGAATCCGCCGTCCGGCAAGATGCAGCATGGCAGTTGTGATACTTGCACTGATTGCCAGTGTGACAGACCTGATTTTTCTGGTCAGAGGTTCCGGGAATTTTCTCATAAACAGCGAACTGTTATTTCTGGCAGCTGCTGTGATGATTTTAATACTGGGAAGCGTTACAGCTGTACAAAATTGGCATGTTAAAGCAAAATTTACAATTTTTAGCTGAAAATCGCTCAGTTTTTGGCAAAAATGGACAAAATTCCAGACATATTTCGCCAGTTATCTATTGCTTAAGTGTGAAAACATGTTAAAATAAATGTAATTGTTCCACTTCAATATTGAAGGGCAGAGGAGCAGTTATAAATAAGGCAATGTAAGATTGCCGCGCAATAATGGTAATACTCCGCCAGACATTTTGTGTGAGACAAGAGTTGCTGTGAACAATATGGACAGTAATGGGCAGGCTTACTCAAAACAGGCAGTGTGGATCGTTACAATAAATCTCATAAAAAGGAGGATATGATATGAGCAAGAAGAAGTTAATGGCCCTGTTATTATCAGGCGTCATGACAGCAACAACAGTGAGTGTTCCTGTTTTTGCTGAGGATGCAGACGCTGCAGAAGACACAGCTGATGCAGCAGAAGAAACTGAGGGAGGTTCTTCCGATACACCGCTGGTTGTTGGACAGACCAACTTCTCCGAGAAATTTGCAGGATTGTTTGCAGAAGCAGTTCCGGATCAGCAGATCGCAGACGTTGTAGGTGAGTATCTGTTCGGAAATGACCGTTCTGGTGCAATTATCTACAATGGTATTGAAGGTGAGACCCATGAGTACAATGGTACAGAGTATACTTACTATGGTCTTTCCGATGTAACTGTTACACAGGGTGAGGATGAGACTGTTTACAATTTCAAACTTCGTGATGATGTAACCTTCTCAGATGGAGAACCTCTTACTGCAGACGACCTGATTTTCACATATTATGTTTTTGCAGATAATGATTATGATGGAAACGCAACTCTGTATTCCACCAATATCAAAGGTATGAAGAATTACCGTCTGAATTCCACAGCAGCAGATTCCATCACAGACGAAGATGTTGCAAATACACTGGCTGAGATGCCGGATGAAGTAGCAGAAAAGGTAAAATCCGACCTGATCGTTCCGCTTCTTACCTCTGAGTATGAGTGGGCACAGTCTGCATGGGAAGATTATGCAGATGCTTATGGCGTTACAAATGGTGATGAGTTCTTTGCTATGCTTTATGCTACCGAGGATGGCTACAGCGTAGAGGGCAAAGACCAGGATACCATTATCAATGAAATTGCTGATATGTATGGCACAGATTATGCAACTCTTGCAGCTGCATATGGTGATGAGGAATACTTCGACGAAGATGCAGCTACAATCGCCCAGGAATATCTGGTAGAGCAGAAAACTGCAGCTGGTGAGGGCGAGGAAGTTGCCAATATCGAAGGAATCAAGAAGCTTGGTGATTATGAGGTTGAGATCACAACAGATGGCTTCGAGGCAAGCACAATCTACAATCTTGGCGTAATCGTTGAGCCAATGCATTATTATGGAGATGCTTCTCTGTATGATTATGACAATAATCAGTTTGGATTCACAAGAGGAGACCTTTCCTCTGTACGTGACAAAGCAAACCAGCCTCTTGGCGCAGGTCCGTACAAATTTGTGAAATATGAGAACAAAACTGTTTATATGGAAGCAAATGAGAATTATTATCTTGGCGCACCGAAGACCAAGAATCTGCAGTGGCGTGAGACTTCTGACGCAGATAAGATTGCCGGTGTTGAGCAGGGTACTATCGACCTTTCCGATCCATCCGGAAGTAAATCTGCATTTGACCAGATCAAGAGTATCAACGGCAACGATGATCTGAATGGCGATAAGATCATGGTGAACGCAATTGATAACCTTGGATACGGATACATTGGTATGAATGCAAATACCATAAATGTTGGTGGCGATCCGGGATCTGACGCTTCCAAGGATTTAAGAAAAGCAATCGCAACTGTTATGTCCGTATACCGTGATGTAGCAATCGACTCCTATTATGGAGACGCTGCTTCTGTAATCAACTACCCGATCTCCAATACATCCTGGGCAGCTCCTCAGAAATCTGACGCAGATTATCAGGTTGCTTACTCTGTTGATGTTGACGGAAATCCGATTTATACAGATGATATGTCTGATGATGAGAAATTTGCAGCAGCAACACAGGCCGCTCTTGGTTATCTGGAAGCTGCTGGTTATACAGTAGAAAATGGCAAAGTAACTGCAGCTCCGGAAGGCGCTAAGATGTCCTATGAGATCATTATCGGTGCTGACGGAAGTGGAGATCACCCAAGCTTTGCAATCCTTACTGATGCGAAGGCAGCTCTTGAGTCCATCGGATTTACACTTGAGATCAATGATGTTACAGATTCCAATATCATGTGGGATGCTTTAAATGCAGGTACAGCAGAAATGTGGGCAGCTGCATGGCAGGCTACTATTGATCCTGATATGTATCAGGTTTACCACAGCGAGAGCGTAAAGAGCAATTATTACCACATCAATGACGCTACACTGGATCAGGATATTATCGACGCACGTACTTCTGCAGATCAGGAATACAGAAAATCTGTTTACAAACAGTGTCTGGATATCATTCTTGACTGGGCAGTTGAGATCCCGATATATCAGAGACAGAACTGCATTATCTACAGTCCTGAACGTATCAAAGCAGATACCTTTACAAAAGACATTACCACATTCTATAACTGGTATGCAGATATCAAAGATATCGAGATGAACTAAAGGTATAAAAGAAGAATGACTGGTTAGTGCAGTGGGCCCACCGTAAGAAGTGGGCTCACTGCCTTACTGGCAGTATGCCTTGGGTTACGGTGGATGCCGTGCCCGGTAAAATGCTTCATATAAGGGGCCAGGCGGACTTAAGCCGGCAGGACACACTGCCAGTAAGAACAAAAGGTCAGTCTTCTTAACTGGTACTGGAAAGGACAGATTAAATAATGAAGAAATTTATTGTACGTCGTGTACTTCTGGGAGCGATGATTCTGTTCTTCGTTTCCATGATCATTTATTCAATTGAAAGAGCACTTCCTACCTCTTATGTAGAAGGAAGGGCACGTGATATGTCAATGAAGCAGGGCGCCAAGCCATATGATGAGCTGGTCGCTGAGCTGAATGCTTCCTACGGACTGGATAAACCGGTTCTGGAAGGTTATTTTGTATGGCTTGGAAAAGCACTTCACGGTGAGTTTGGGGAATCCTGGATCTTCCATCAGCCGGTAACCAAGAAATTTTCCAGTGTTATCTGGTATTCCTTTGTGCTGGCTCTGGCCTCGTTCCTATTGGAAATCATAATCGCCATACCTCTGGGTATCATATCGGCTACCAAGCAGTACAGCAAGGTGGATTATGCGGTGACAGTGTTTGCACTGATTGGTATTTCCCTGCCGTCTTTCTTCTTTGCCACGATTCTGAAATGGATCTTTTCCATCAATCTGAAATGGGTTGACTTGTATGGTATTGTAAGCCGTATGCATGAGTCATACGGAAGCGTTGGAAAAATACTGGATATGGCACAGCACTTGATCCTTCCGGTGATCACACTTACCATTGTCAGTGTAGGTTCCCTGATGCGTTATACCAGAACCAATATGCTGGAGGTATTGAACGCAGATTACATCCGTACTGCAAGGGCCAAAGGTGTTCCAGAGAAAAAGGTTGTTTACCATCATGCTTTCCGCAATACTCTGATTCCGATCATTACCATCCTTGGAAGTACACTTCCAAACCTGTTTGGTGGAGCTATGATCACAGAGACCCTGTTCCAGATTCCGGGAATCGGTTATACATCCTATCAGGCACTGACCCAGGGAGATATTCCGTTTACCATGTTCTATATGGTATTCCTGGCATTTCTTACATTAACCGGCAATCTGATCGCAGATATCCTGTATGCTGTGGCAGATCCAAGGGTACGAGTAAATTAGGAGGAAAAACATGAGTACAGATACAACAAAGAAAAAAGATGATCATGTCAGTACCTCCCAGGCACTGGATGATGAGCAGCGTGTAAAAGTCCTTTCACCGGGTATGCTTGTTGCCAAGCGCTTTTTCCGTAATAAGCTGGCCGTGGCAGGACTTGTAATTCTGGTAGCGATGTTTATTTTCTCATTTGTAGGCGGTATGATAAGCCCTTACAGTGAGAGCCAGGTATTCCGTAAGACAGATCATGTCTGGAAGGATTATGCAGGAGCTACCTATAATAAATCATATATTTTTGAAACAGCAGACGGAACAGAATTTCCGGCAGCCGGACAGCAGAAATTTATCCTTGCGACAAACAAGGGAGATGAAAGCTTTGAGGCAGACGGTGTGACTTATGGACTTGAGCAGAAGGGAGAAGAATACTGGGCGATTTATTCGGCAGAGCCTGTTGCCACAGTTCTTACCCTGAAAGGCAAATCCACTTATAAGGCAGCTGGTGAGGCAGAAGTAACAGATGCGATCAAGGAAGGCTATGAAGAGGCTGTATCCAATGATGAAAATACCTTTGAGGTAGATGGCGTTACCTACAGCATTGAAAAAGCCGGCCGTGAGAACCAGATTACTATTTCAGGTGAAGTTGCGTTTGCTACCAAAATGGTTTTCAGCGCGGCAGCGGAGGATGCAAAGCTTGACTTTGATCTGCAGCAGGCAGCTCTGGACGCACTGGAAGCAGGAGAGGATTCCTTCGAATGTGATGGAATCAAATATGAGTTGAATACCGTTGAGGGAGAGACTTCCACGGAAATTGTGAAAGATGGTGAGGTTTACGCCACTGTTTCCGGACTTCTGGTATCTCCACAGACAAAAGGGGTATTCCTTTCTCTTTCCTTTAAAGAAGCAGTAGAACAGGCAATTACTGAGAAAGCATCCACCTTTACAGCTCTTAATGAGACTGGCGAGGAGGAAACTTATCAGCTTCAGACTAAGAATACACAGTATGTAGTCCGCAGCCAGAAAGAGACTACAGTCAATGATACGTATGCTTCTCCTAGCAAGAAGCACTGGGTAGGAACGGATGGAAACGGTATGGATATGCTGACCAGACTGATGTATGGTGGACGTATCTCACTGATGATCGGTTTCGTTGTTATCATTATCGAAGGTATCATCGGTATTCTGATCGGTGGTATTTCCGGATATTTCGGAGGATGGGTAGACACCATTCTCATGCGTGTGGTTGACGTAGTTATCTGTATTCCGGCGATGCCGTTGTACATTATCATTGGTTCAGTTATGGACTATTACAAGATTGATCCGCGTATCCGTATTTATGCACTTTGTGCAATCCTTGGTATCGTAGGATGGCCGGGTATTGCCAGAATGGTCCGCGGTCAGATTTTGTCCCTTCGTGAGCAGGAGTTCATGGTTGCTACAGAGGCTACCGGTGTCCGTGTTTCAAGAAGGATTTTCCGTCATCTGATCCCCAATGTTATTCCACAGCTGATCGTTATTGCAACAATGGGACTTGGTGATGTTATTCTGATGGAGGCAACACTTAGCTTCCTTGGAATCGGTGTTAAGTTCCCATACGCTTCCTGGGGTAATATTGTAAATGCGGTAAATGATGTATATGTACTGACCAACTTCTGGTTCGTATGGATCCCGGCCGGATTTTTGATCCTGCTGACCGTTCTTGGATTTAACTTTGTGGGTGATGGTCTTCGTGACGCTTTTGACCCGAAAATGAAACGGTAGGTGCGAATATGGCATTATTTGGTAAGAAAAACGCAAACTATATCTCAGCTAAGGAAACAAAGAGAATCTCCAAAGAGAACCGGAGAATTACAAATGAGATAGAGAAGAAGAGAAACAGAAAAAATATTCCGGAGTCTGAGTATTTAAGTACTATGAAGAATCCGGAGAATGTAGTAGAATTTGACAATGTCCATACTTATTTCTTTACAGACATCGGAACAGTAAAGGCTGTTGACGGTGTAAGCTTTGAGATTCCTCAGGGAAAAACAGTTGGTGTGGTTGGAGAATCCGGCTGTGGAAAGTCTGTAACAAGCCTTTCCCTTATGCAGCTGGTGCAGCGTCCACAGGGACAGACTGTAGAAGGCGAAATCCGTTTTAATACAGGAGATAAGGTTTATAATATTGTAAATACACCTACAAGTGTGATGCAGAAGCTTCGTGGAAATGAACTTTCCATGATTTTCCAGGAGCCTATGACTGCACTGAATCCAGTATTCCGTATTGGGGAGCAGGTAGATGAGATCACCATGCTTCATAATCCGGATATGAGCAAAGAGCAGGTAAAGGCAAGAACCATTGAAATGCTGGAGCTGGTTGGAATTGCCAACAGTGAGGGTGTTTATAAAATGTATCCTCATGAGCTTTCCGGTGGTATGCGTCAGCGTGTATGTATCGCCATTGGACTTGCATGTAATCCAAGGCTGATCATTGCAGATGAGCCTACCACAGCTCTTGATGTTACCATTCAGTCGCAGATCCTTGACCTGATGCGTAACCTGAAGGATAAGATCAATTCCTCTATCATGCTGATCACCCATGACCTTGGTGTTATTGCAGAGATGGCAGATTATGTAGTAGTTATGTATGCCGGCCGTGTGGTTGAGAAAGGAACTGCAAGAGAAATCTTCAATCATCCTTCTCATCCATACACCATTGGACTTATGCGTTCCAAGCCGGTTGTAGGAAAGAAGGTAGACAAACTTTACAGCATTCCAGGTAAAGTTCCGAACCCGATCGACATGCCGGATTACTGCTATTTCCGTGACCGTTGCGAGCTGAGCTGCGACAAGTGTCAGGGAAGTTATCCGGGAGTTGTGAAATTAAGTCCTACCCATGAAGTCAGCTGTTACCGTTATGTAGACCGTCCGGAAGCCGGATGGCTGACAAATGTTCATCCAGGAGAGGAGGGAAAAGCCCATGAGTGAAAATAAGACAGCGGAAAATAAAAAGAATCAGCAGTCCGACAACATTCTGGAGGTATCCCATCTCAAGAAATATTTCCCGATCAAGGGTGGAATGTTCGGTAAACAGGTCGGTGCTGTAAAGGCAGTAGATGATGTTTCCTTTACCCTAAAAAGAGGAACCACAATGGGGCTTGTAGGAGAGTCCGGCTGTGGTAAATCCACCACAGGACGTACCATTTTACGACTGATCGAGAAAACAGACGGACAGGTTCTGTTTAATGGAAAAGATGTGTACGGTCTTTCCAGGAAAGAAATGCGCGATATGCGTACCAAGATGCAGATCATTTTCCAGGATCCTTATTCTTCCCTGTCTCCAAGACTTCCAGTTGGGGAGATCATTGGAGAGGCAGTAAAAGAGCATAATCTTGTTCCCAAGTCTGAATATGCAGATTATGTGACAAAGATCATGGATGACTGTGGACTTCAGTCCTATCATAAGGACCGCTATCCACATGAGTTTTCCGGTGGACAGAGACAGCGTATCTGTATTGCAAGAGCGCTTGCCCTGAATCCGGAGTTTGTAGTATGTGATGAACCGGTTTCCGCACTGGATGTTTCCGTGCAGGCGCAGATCATAAACCTGTTAAAGGAGCTTCAGGAGAAGAGAAATCTGACTTATCTGTTTATCTCTCATGACCTTTCCGTTGTAGAGCATATTTCCGATACCATCGGTGTTATGTATCTGGGCGGTCTTGTAGAGACTGGTACTACAGAGGATATTTTTGCAAATCCGCTTCATCCGTATACAGAAGCATTGTTTTCTGCAATTCCTATGCCAGATCCGGATCTGAAGAGAAACCGCATTATTCTGGAGGGAAATATTCCGTCCCCGGCGAATCCGCCGCAGGGATGTAAATTCCATACCAGATGCCGCAAGTGCATGGAAATCTGTAAGACTCAGGTTCCGGAAGTGAAGGATATGGGGAACGGACATAAGGTGCGTTGCCATTTATACGACTAAAAAATGCAGGCCAGGACTTCCCTGGCCTGATGTGCTTTTTTAATTCGGAGTAATATTTGGATATTTTGCTATTTAATGTGCTGGGTGTCGTTACCCGTACGCGGGTTCGTAGGGTATATTCCACGCAAGTCGGCGCAACATTCCGGTGAGCTAAGGTCTAACTGCGACTAAGACGCTCAGGAGAGCCTTCGCGTCAAGTCTCCGTAAGACCTGGATCTCGCCTCCATTAAAAACGCGCCTGAAATGACTTGCTTAGGAACATACCCTGCGAACCCGCTGGTGATTGGTAACGAGAGAACTCACACCCACCACGATTAATGGGGCGTGAGGACTGTGCTCCTGTTGTTCATCGTAGTGGTTATTTTACTACTTCTAAAAACAGCTAAATATCCACTATTCGCCGATTGATTACTATATAAAATAACAATAATTTTTATATTGAGCAGTCAATTTCTGCCAATAAACTCTTGCCCGGTCAGTTGCAGTTGTCAATAACCAGCGGTTTCACAATGTATATTCACGTAGCCGTGCATTTCAGGAGCGGGTTTAGTGAAGGTGAGATCCAGGCCTTACGGAGACTTAGCCGAGAGGGCTTTCCCGAGCGGCTTAGTCGCAGTTAGGTCTTAGCTCACCGGAACGTTGCTCC
>JAQXQS010000146.1 GCA_029101305.1 Clostridia bacterium
AATTGTGATCGCTGCAATGATAATTGCAATAATACTTGAATCCATATTACACCTCTTCCCACTCTGCTCCATCCCACTTCGGATGATCGTAAACTGTTTTATCTGCTACAAAAGGCCACTTCTTTCCGCTCGCAACGGCCAGACATCCTCTGACACACATCTGTGCCATTTTAATTACTGCTTCTCTTGTCTGAGCTGCTGAATGCGGACTCACAATCAAATTCGGGCAGTTCAAAAGCGGATCATCTGTCTTTGGAGGCTCGCTGCAAAATACATCGGTACCTGCCCCTGCGATTACACCCTCTTTTAACGCTTCCACCAAATCAGCCTCATTGATGATGCCGCCACGACTACAATTGATGATTAATGCCGTCTTTTTCATCTGTACAAGCTGTTCTTTTGCAATCATATTTCTTGTCTCGTCAGTGAGTGGAACATGAATGGAAACTACATCGCTGTTTTTCAAAAGCTCTACATAGTCGGCATAATATTCAGCCCCATAATTCTCAATCTGCTCTCTGGACATAAACGGATCGAAAGCAGCAATTTTCATTCCACAGCCTTTGCAGATTTTTGCAGTCTCACGTCCAATTGCGCCCAGTCCGAGAATTCCCATGGTTTTTCCTTCCAGTTCAAACGCTTTTTTCGCACCACGGATTTCCCAGTTACCGGCACACATCTCTTGCTGCGCCTCTACCAGATTCTTAGACAGTGCAAACATCATAGCCACTGCATGTTCTGCCACACTTCTATTGTTTGCTCCCGGTGTAATTACAACCGGAATTCCATGTGCAGTTGCAGTTTTTACATCAACCGCGTCGTATCCAACACCGGTACGACCGATTACTTTCAGATTCGGGCTGTTCTCAATTGCATGTCCATCGCACTTTGCAATTCTCACAATCAATGCATCTGCCTCGTTCATTTCATCTAGGTAATTGTTCGGATCCTGATTATTCGCCACATAAACATCTGCTGTTCCTTCCAACATCTTCATTCCTTCTGGGCATACTGCCTGTGTCATCACGAATTTCATATGCTTTTCTCCTCTTTACACGTATCCTCTTAGTTCATACCTTTTTCTGCGTTTTCTTTTAATACTTTCTCAAGAGCTTCTACACCTTCATCACACAGGTAGTTGAATGGTCTGCGACAATCACCAACCGGATATCCAAGCATAGATACTGCTTTCTTAACAACCGTATTCGGATTTCCATATTTGAAGACTGCACGGAAGCTTGCAATGGAATCCTGTGCCTCCTGTGCTTCTTCCATCTTTCCTTCTTTGAACAGATTATAGATAGAAGAAAGTACATGAGGATATACATTGGAGCATCCTGCAATACCACCAAATCCGCCTTCTTTTAAGCTTGGAAGAATCAAAGAATCATTTCCGGACAAAACATAAAAATCTTTACCCAGCTCACGTGTCTGTATAATATATGCCTTCAGATTTTCCCAGTCTCCACTGGAATCTTTTGCTCCTACAATCACATCTACATCTTTTGCAAGTTTTGCTACTGTCTCAGGAAGCAGCTTGTTTCCTGTACGTGCCGGAATGTTATATAAAACAATTGGTGTGTCTACATGTTTGGCAACCTCTACATAGTGATCATATAATTCTTTCTGAGAAGCCAGTGCAAAGCTTGGAGTAATAATCGAAAGCACATCTGCACCCAACTGTTCTGCTTTCTTACTCATACGAATGGTATCCGCAGTAGAAATGCATCCGGAACCTGCATATACCGGAACTCTTCCTTTTACCTGATCAATCGTTGCTTCCAGAACTTCAATTTTCTCATTTTCATTCAAAATATAGCCTTCTCCATTTGTTCCAAATGGGAAAATTCCGTGTACACCACCTTCAATCAAACGCTCAATCTGATTACGAAGTTCCTGTGTATTTACGCTTTCATCTTCGTTCATTGGTGTTAAGATTGGTGTAATAATTCCTTTCAGTTCAACATGTTTCATTTTTGTCTTCTCCTTTTTATTACTTTTTCAGTGTTTTTACACAGAATCCTTTCCCGTGTAAAAACCCCCTTAATCCTGAATTAACTTCTGTGCACTGTCTGTCATCACGCTATCCGAACCAAAACCGCCTGACTTGGAAATTACCTGCAGCTCATGTCCATTCCATTTCAATTTTGACAACACCACTCCATAACTCAATTCACACACTGGTTCCAGCCTTGGATTTTTAATTTCTTTCATAAATCCCATCAGTGTGTCGCCTCCTGTCATAAAGAAGCTGTAATCTAAATTCTGATTAACCAGATACTGGGTAATGATACCGAGACACTTTGTAATCAGAAATCTCATATCGCTTTTACTGATTCCTTTTTCCTCAGCATACGCTAACGTGCTTTTTTCTTTTTCCTCATCAAATGTATCAATCACGATACGATTTGTATTCTGACAGATTTTTCCGATATTTTCCAAAAATTTCTGCCCTTCATCCGTTTGATAATATTGCGGATTTAATTTTTGTTCCGGCTTCAGATTTACTCTGTAAAAACCTGTCTGCTTTGCATACACAACCTGCTGATATGTAATGGGATTCAGGCTTCCGCTGATTACTGCCATTCCCTTTTTCCTCGTATATTTTGCCTTCTCATTTTTCTGAAATGAAAGCATAGATACCAGAATGGACGCACAGCCTGCACAGCCCGCCAAAAGCCGCAGTTTTCCATGGTCTTCAAATTCATTCAAACGCTTTCGTATATCTTCATTTCCCTGTGCATCAAAGACAAGAATTCCTTCTTTTTTCTCATACGTTTCCCATTTTTCTTCTATAGAAATACAGGAAACTTCCACCGATTTCCAGGAACAGATAATATCCGGAATATAGGAGTACAATACCGGTTCAAACGGATCTTTACCAAATGCACTCTCTTTTAAAGGTTCTCCCTGAATATAATGAATTCCATCTTTTGTCACACGCTGAAGGTCAGGGAAGGCCGGTATAAAATAAATTGGCATTTGTGCCGCATCACACGCAGCTTGCAATTCCGCCCCGATATTTCCCCTCAGGGCAGAATCTGTCTTTTTATAAATACTCTCAATACCTTGGTCTATCGCCCAGGAAACTGTTTTTTTCACTGCTTCATATGCCTCATCGCCGGAAAGAGGTCGTGTCTCCATATCAACGACCAGCACCTCTACCTGTTCTGACAATTCTATCTGATCAATCTGGTCACCTGCTGCAATCTGCGTTTCAATCCCTTCTTTTGCGAACTGAATTCCTGTATCAAGAGCCCCGGTGAAATCATCTGCTAAGATTAAAAGTTTCACCATATCACTACCTCCGACTTTTATCGATTGTTCGCCAGTCGAATGGCATAATCCATAGCATTTACAAGACTCAGCTCATTTGCACTTCCATCACCCGCATGTCCAAATCCTGTTCCGTGGTCAACAGAGGCACGAATGATTGGCAAACCAAGCGTTACATTTACACCTGCAACAGCATCCCATCTTTGTAATTCACGATTATACACAAAACCTTTTACTTTTAACGGAATATGTCCTTGATCGTGATACATCACAACTACAATATCATACCATCCGCCCAATGCTTTTGAAAATACGGTATCTGGAGGAGTTGGTTTTTTCTCAGGAATATTGATTCCCTCAGCCATCGCTTTATCAATCGCTGGCTGAATCTCTTCAATTTCTTCGCGTCCAAACATTCCATTTTCTCCGCAATGAGGATTCAGTCCTGCTACACCAATTTTCGGTTCTTTGATACCAAGTGCTTTACATCCCTCATTTGCAATGCGGATTACTTCCAACACACGGTCTTTTTTTACTCTGTCACATGCTTCGCGAAGGGAAACATGCGTAGACACATGTACCACTCGTAAATCTTCATGCGCAAGCATCATCGTATATTTAGATGTATTGGTGTAATGAGCATAGATTTCTGTGTGACCGGAATAATGGTGTCCTGCCATATTAATCGCTTCTTTGTTTAAAGCATTTGTAACCGTTGCATCTACTTCACCAGCCATAGCCAGTTCAATGACTTTCTTTACATACTGAAAGGCAGCCTCTCCGCACATGGCAGAAACTTTACCATATACACGCTTTTCAATGTCCACAATTCCCATATCATACACATCAATCGTTCCAAATTTAAATTTTGCATCCTGAACATTTTTGACTGCATTGATCTTGATTTCATTTTCTTTTCCTACAATCTTTACTGCCATTTCCATGCAATTTGCATCGCCGATCACAATTGGTTTGCATCTTTCATAAACTGCCGGATCAGCCAGGGCCTTGACGGACAATTCCGGGCCATTTCCTGCCGGGTCTCCCATCGTAATTCCTAAAATTGGTTTTTTCTCCATCTTTTTTCCTCCTCTATTTTAAAACTTTTTTATAAATACTTTTAATATCATCCAAACTTAATTCTTTCATGTTGTTTACCAAAAGTCTCTGCTGCTGACTTCCTGCCTCAACCAGAAAATCAAGGTCTTCGTTTTTGACACCAAATTCTTTCAGATCTGTAGGAATATTGGTTACTTTTACAATATCTGCAATCTGTTCAATCACATACTGTGCTTTTTCTTCTACGGATCTTGCAGCAAGTTTCGGTGCAATCGCATCACACAAAACAGCCAATCTGTCCTCACATGCATCTTTATTAAATTCCATCACATGAGCAAATAAAATTGCATTGGAAACACCATGAGCAATGTGATATTTTCCACCAAGCGGATAAGACAATGCATGTACCGCTGTTGTTCCGCTTCCTGTGATGGCAACACCGCCGTAAAATGCGCCCAGCATCATAGCATTTTTAGCTTCCATGTTATCCGGTTCATTGTAAGCGTCACGGATATTTCCAAAAATCAGTTTTGCAGATGCAAGAGCATACGTATCGGAAAATGGAGTTGCTTTTTTCGATGTAAAGCATTCTACTGCATGTGCAAGAGCATCTACTCCTGTAGCTGCCACAATCTGCTTTGGAAGTCTTGCAATCATCTGTGCATCTAAAATGACATAATCCGGAATCATAGCATCATTGACAATTCCTTTTTTCGATTGTTCTTCCGGAATTGCAACGATTGCGTTGCAGGTTGCCTCAGAACCAGTTCCACAGGTAGTAGGAAGCATCACCGTTTTAATCTGTTTTCTCGCCAGTGATGGATCATTCAGAAGATCTTTTACCGTATATTCTGCATCTTTAAGTACGCTGCAAAGTTTTGCCGCATCCATGACACTTCCGCCCCCGATTGCCACAATCAGATCTCCACTGCAGCTTTGCACTTCTTCCATCATTTTTTCTACATCCTGATATGCAGGTTCTGCTCTCAAATCATCAAATACGGTATACGCCACATCAACCTCATCCAGCTGTTTTAACAAAATATCTGCCAGTCCTGTATTTCTGATTCCCTTATCTGTAAAAACAAGAATTTTCTTGGACTGCTCTTTTACAATAATTTCTTTTACCTTTTCAACACTTCCTTCTCCTCCATAAATGCAGGATGGTATTTTAATTTGATGCATTTACATTTTCCTCCTTGTTTCATTTTTAAACATTTGTGCGTGTTGTTGTTTCTTTATGAGACAATATTACCGCAATTTCTCCTGTAAATCAATTCATTTTAAAACATTTTTTGTTTTATTTTGAAACATTTTCTATTGATTTAAGAAAAAAGAGCATGTATAATAAAGATATAAAAATTTCTTAGCGCATTTTTAAACAACGGGAGTATTCATATGAAAAAAATCAAAATACTGGTTGTCGCCCCTTATCAAGGCATGGCACAATCCATCACAGAAATGACAAAAGACAGAGATGATATTGAAGTTACAGTACAAATCGGAGATTTAGGCACAGGCCAGAGAATTGCTCAGGAATTAGCTCATAATAACTACGATGTAATCATCTCACGCGGCGGAACTGCTGAAATGATTCGCCAGGCAGTAGAAACACCTGTCGTAGAAGCATCCATATCCGTCTATGATGTTCTTCGCTCGATCAAAATGGCAGAAAGCTATTCCGGTAAATTTGTAATCGCAGGTTTTTCCGGTATTACAGACTGCGCAAAAGTCCTGCGCGATCTGCTTCACTATGATATGAACATTGTCACCTTCCAATCTACCGAAGAAGTAGAACCGACTCTGCTGCGTCTGAAAAATCAGGGGTTTTCCCTCGCACTTTGCGATGTAATCGGTTCTACCACCGCCCACAAGCTTGGAATGAATTCTATTCTGATTCCTTCCGGCAGAGAAAGCATTGAAACGGCACTCAACGAAGCAATCAAACTCGTACAGTCTACACAGTATATACACAAGCAGAAGGATTTATTTCAGTCTATCCTCACAGAGGCAGACAATGATTTTATGATTTATTCGCCTTCCGGTTCATTATGGTTTTCCAGTCTTCCGATTGAAGACATCCATTCTCCTTTATTTCATCTTGTTCAATCCTATCAACGGGCATTTATGAATGTGCCGAACCAACGCATTGAACGGCAATTGGATAATCAGATTATCACCTTGCAAAACCGTCATTTATTTTATGAAAATGAGAAATATACCGTTATTACCATCAGCAAACGTTCTGCTTTGTTTAACTCTGAAGATACAAGTATCTCCATCTATAATAACGAAACAACTACCTCCAATGATTTCATCCGCTATTACAACAGCGCGAACTCTGTCGGAGACATCGGCACAATCATTGAGGAATACAGCAAACTCAATCTGCCCGTATTGATTTTAGGAGAAGTTGGTACCGGAAAAGACAAAGCAGCCTCTCTTCTGTATGAACATGGTCCCTATGAAAAAAATCCTTTCTATATCATCGACTGTGCGCTGATTAACGAAAAAAAATGGAGTACTCTCATAAATAGTGAGAACTCTCCTCTTAACAATATACACACAACGATATATATTAAAAATGTCGGGGCACTGAGCAAAACCCAGTTTTCCAAACTAACTACCTACCTGGAACAATCTGATCTTGCCAGACAAAATCGATTAATTTTTTCCCTGGTGACAGAAGGAGAGACCTCTGCTGAAGCTGCAACAATACGAAATTATCTTGAAAACCATTTGTCCTGCCTGACACTTCATCTTCCCCCTTTACGGGATCGCATAGAAGACTTGCCAAGCATTGCCACTTTATATATTGATCGCTTAAATACGCTTTTGGGTAAACAGATTGTAGGTTTCGATCCGGATGCCATGACTTTGATGCAAAAATTCCCATGGCCGCACAACTTGGATCAATTTCAACGAATCATCAAAGAACTTGTTGTAACCACTAAAACACCTTACATTACACTTGCCAGCACGGAATATGTATTAAAGCAGGAGAGTCCTGTCAGCACTACTGCAAATCCATTCTCACTTTTTGATTTGAACCAGACTCTTGACGATATTAATTATCAGATCATCCACATGGTCTTGCAGGAAGAAAACATGAACAAAGAACGGACAGCCAAACGCCTCGGTATCAGCCGCAGCACGCTCTGGCGTATTCTAAAAAACCGTTCTGATCAATAGACAACATAAAAACAGCTTTTGAAAACCCGTCAGCCAGATTTTCAAAAGCTGTTTTTTATTTATCTTCTGTTATTTCTTTTTCGTCTCCGAGTCGTATCTCCCGGATTGTTTTCCGTACCGACAGCACACTCGGCGGAACCACCGACAGTACATCCACGCCCATCTCAAGGAATGTCTTCGTCATAGTCGTATCTCCCGCAAGTTCTCCGCAGATACAAGCCCAGCATCCCTGTCTGTGTGCAGCATCAACTGTCATTTTTATCATTTTCAACACCGCCGGATGATGTTCATCGTAGCGATCCTTCAGACTCGGATTTTTGCGGTCCATCGCCAGTATATAT
>JAQXQS010000147.1 GCA_029101305.1 Clostridia bacterium
AATTTGTCAGTGTTTATTATTCCTGACGAGATGCTTTCAATCCTTGTTATTTTATATCTGTGGTTTCTTTTTCCATCTGCCTTATAACTATATCCATTTCGAATAAACTCAGTAACATCCCCCAACTTACGCTGTTCCCAATCATCCGTAAAACCAGCAAATCTAATCTCTGGAACTTTTTTGCCATTTTGAGGAAACATTTTTTGAAGCATGTATTTTTTTAGTTTTTTCGCATCTTCATACTTCCGCTGGTGAAGAGTGATGAGGTGATCGAGGGTAGTTAAATATTCAGATATTCTTATCTGTTCGTCAACAGAGGGGATTGAAACTACTGTATCATGAACATCATTTCTATTCAAAGTAGGAACTCCACTACCTGTACTAAAGCGGCTTAAGTCAATGCATTGAAACATATAATAAACAAACTTTGGATTGTTGCCTTTAAAGTCTGTAACCCACAATGCTGTATTATGTGGCCAGTAATTATCCTCTATATAGTGTAACTTTCCAATCGTTCCGGATCGTCCGGTAACCACTCCTGGTCCCTTAGCCTTATATTCGGAATGATAACTGCCTATTCCATTTGACATTACTACAGGATACTTGCCTTGTTTAATGTCAGTACTTGGAAGGTCAAATCCTCTTTGTAGAGGAGCTATATCCAAAACCTTACGCTGTTCCCAATCATCTCCATACCCCTTAAATCTGATCTTCGGTTTTCCCATATCCATCACCCCTTCATTTCCCCGATCAACTCACTCAATGATGCCATTATGTTTTCATCATCTGATGTCAATTCCTCCAAAAGTGACAGAAATTCCCCCTGCACCTGCTTAATTTCGCTATCCGTTTTCTTCATTTCCACCAATAGTGCATTTAAATCAATTTCTTCCTCTTTTTCAAAATTATCCACATAGCGGGGGATATTAAGATTAAAATCATTTTTCTCAATGTCTTCAAAGCTGGCAAGAAATGTCTCTTTTTCCACTGTTTCTCTTCTACTGTATAATTCAAGAACTTCATTAATATGTTCATCTGTCATTTCATTTTGTTTCTTACCTTTGTTGAACTTCTTTGAAGCATCTATAAACAATACATCCCGACCATCTCGGTGCTTCTTCAGCACAATAATACAGGTAGGAATAGATGTATTATAAAATAAATTTGCAGGTAAACCAATCACAGCGTAAATATTACCTGAACGAAGTAATTTTTCTCTTATTTTCCCTTCAGCAGCACCACGGAAGAGAACTCCGTGAGGTAAAACAATCGCCATTGTTCCATTACTCTTTAAATGATACAAACCATGAAGTAAAAATGCATAATCCGCTTTTGATTTCGGAGCCAGTACCCCATAATCACTGAATCTTTCGTCCTGCAAAAAACCCTGTGCGGCACTCCAATGTGCTGAATATGGTGGATTCATAAGAACCATATTAAAATCCGTTTCTTCATCTGTAGGCCAGTCCTCATCCAGTGTATCACCATTTCGCAGTTTCTGATTCTCTGCTGCAACACCATGCAAAATCATATTCATTCGTGCCAGATTATAAGTAGACGTATTCAATTCCTGTCCATAATATCCAATATATCTTGGAGCTGCTGCATATTTTTTCACGTTTAAAAGCAACGATCCCGAACCCATACATGGGTCATATACAGACAATCCCCTTTTATCTTCCTGCCCCGAAATCGCAATTCTGGTCAAAATCTTGGATACTGCCTGTGGTGTGTAGAATTCTCCAGCTTTTTTCCCTGTCTCTGACGCAAACTGACCAATCAGATATTCATAAGCATTCCCCAGTATTTCCTCGTTTGAATTCAATAAATCAGCTTTATCAATTTCTTTAATCAGACTGACGACGGTATCACTTTGCTTCTGATCCCCAGTTCCCAAACGGTTGGAATACAAATCAATATCCGCAAAAAGCCCTGCAAACATAGGATTACTTTGTTCAATAGTATTAAATCCCTTCTGCAACTGTTCACGGCTAAAGCAACTATTCCGTGCTGCATCTGCAAAATAAGTATAGGTAAGCTCCGGTTCCATCACATAATGGCACTCATCCATCATTGCTTGCTTTAAATCTCCTGCACCTTCACTTTTCAATTCTTTTTCATAAACATTTAAAGCTTCTTTTAGAGATTCCGGTTTGCCATTGCGGATCATATCATACGCTTTTATAAGAAAAGAATCCGATAGATATTTATAAAAAACAATTCCCAGCAAATAGTTTTTGTATTCATTCGCATCCATTTTAGAACGGAGAATGTCCGCACCACTCCATAATACACTGATTAAATCCTTACTATTTCCCACTTCTGCCATCTCTTAATCCTCCGTTTTATCCTCGTTTATAACACAATTCTTGAATTTGCTTTTCCGCCCTACTTTTTAACATACCTCTGATTCCTGCTATTCGGCTTCTCCGGAATTGTCATCTCCACAACTCCAAGCTTCAATGCCGGATTCATGTAATTTTTCCGGAATGTCTCCCGCGATTTTATGCCCAGATTTTCCATAATTGCAACCGCCGTATAAGGAACATCATATTCCATTACATCCAGCATTCGCTTTACATATTCACTTAATTCGGCATTTGATTTTTTCATCTGCAAAATAACCTGATCCAGGATCCCGTCAATCTGTTCCAACATAAATTCAATGAATACATTAGAATCTCCACGGACATGGCATCTGGCAATCGCATCATAATACTCACTTTGAAATTTTTCAATCTGACTCTCCAATGGGATATACTCAAAGATGCTTCTCCACCTATACAGCAGTACAGTATGCCATAATCTTGCCATTCTTCCATTTCCATCAGCAAAAGGATGAATAAATACAAATTCGTAATGGAATACAGCTGACAGAATTAAGGGATGCACGTTTTCCCGGTTTGCCTTCATCCAGGAAAATAAATCTTTCATAAGTTCTGGTACCATATTTGGCGGTGGTGCAACAAAAATGCATTCCTCACCGTCAAAAACTCCCTCTTCACCTCTGCGGAAAGTTCCTGATTCTTTCACGATCCCCGCCGTCAAAATTCTATGGATTCGTTTTAATTCTCCAATACTATATGGATTAATTTCTTCAATTTTTTCATATGCTTCATAAGCATTTTTTACTTCCTGGATTTCCAGTCTGTCTCCCAGCACAAATTTTCCATTAATAACATCCCTTACTTCCGACAATGAAAGAGAATTTGCTTCAATTTTCAATGAAGAATGAATCGATTTTATTCTGTTGTTTCTTCTGAGATGCGGTTTCGTATCCAGTTGGTAATGGCTGGTGATGTTTCCTACCTTCTCAGAGATAGAAGCCACATAATCAAGCATTTTATTTGTAATTGTAAAAGGTGGGGCATAGTTTTCCATGTGTTTTCACCTCATATCTTGCTTATTATCTTGCTTATTATCTTACCACATTTCCCATTGCTTATACAATTAGTATTTGTTTGCAATAAAAATCCGACCTCATATATTACATATCGTTACGAAATGAGAAACGGCTACAAGGCTTGATTTACAAGGTTTGCAATCGTTTTTTAATCATTTAACTGTCAAAGATAGGATTGTACCATATTTTCCATAACCCCACCAAAATTTTGTCGTATTCTGACTGATATTTCCATCCAATATCAATTGTAGAATTCATGAAAAAAGCACTTTAACCTATCGGCTAAAGTGCTCATCTTTACATTCCCATTTCTTCCATCTCTTTTAACATAAATTCTTCTAGTCTCTTCTTATCTGGCAAATGCAGCATATATGTTGATACAAATAATTGATTATCCATACCTGATAACGCATATTCAACCATTTGTGAACCTTTATCTGTGCAAAGAAGTATTCCTACAGGTGGATTATCCCCTTCATTCATTTCATTTTTCTTATAATAACCTACATAAGCATTGAGCTGTCCTAACTCTTCGTGCTTAAATTCATCATTCTTAAGTTCAATAATGACATTACAATGTAAAATGCGATTATAAAAAACAAGGTCAATAAAATAATACTTATCATCTATTATAATACGTTTTTGCCTGGCTTCAAAACAAAATCCCTCACCAAGTTCAAGCATAAACTCCTGCAAATGATCCATAAGTGCCTGTTCTAAATCAGATTCAGACACTGCTTCCTTCGCATCCAGCCCCAAAAATTCAAATGTAAATGGATCTTTTATCGAAAGCATTGTTTTGTTTCCACTACCTTCGGATTTTTTTAATAATAATTCAGGCTTTTTACTTATGCCAGCTCTTACATAAAGATTGGTCTTTATCTGTCTGCGAAGTTCTCTCACATTCCAATTACACTTCATACATTCTGTTTCATAAAAAAATCTCTCAAAGGCATCTGCCAGTCCCATAATCTCACGTATATGCGAGAACGATAAGTTATTGACCAAAACATCTGGAGCTGTGACAAATTGGTTCGACACTGTCGAACTTTTTCCAAAATCTGGTAATTCAAATTCGCTCGACACAGTCGAACCAATTTGAGGATATACTTTATAAAACTGTCTACAAACCTTGAAAAGAGTTGCGTTCATTCCTTTTTTATTAATTCTATTTTCCAAATTTTTCAAAAGATGTGAACCATATTCAGCTCTGTCACTACCATCTTGTTCATATTCAACTATATAATATCCAATTGCCCAATTTCTCAATGTCATAAGCTGATTTACAGCACTTTTCGCCGCCGAACTCGCTTTATCATTTATCTGTATAATGCTATCTGCCAGCAATTGAAATTCCATTAACTAACCTCCAA
The DNA here is from genome assembly GCA_029101305.1 of Clostridia bacterium. Classification (GTDB taxonomy): domain Bacteria; phylum Bacillota; class Clostridia; order Lachnospirales; family Lachnospiraceae; genus Blautia_A. Next base: position 4,777 of record JAQXQS010000147.1, read on the forward strand.
TAGATTATCTTACAATAATTATAGAAATGCTTTCTTTACTTCTTCTTTCTGATCCGATGTATTTCTTTTCTAGCCTTGCCACTATTCCATCAAATATTCCTCAATCACACACTCATGCTCTTTTGTCTTCTTATTATAATTCACTCCCACCAGCAAAATATTTCCCCTGTAACCTTCCAGACTTCTGCAATACTCCTTCTGCTTAATCTGGCTGATCAGCTCTTCTATATTTTCGCTTCTGCTTAAAAACTCCTGTATATTCAGGGAAATCGTATTATATTTGTTTCTGTATATTTCAAAATCCTTACTTTTCGAGATTTCAAATTTTGAAAAAAGTTCTCTGGAATCACAGCCTTTGCTGTAATATGCAGTCAGCATATTCGCGGCCAGCGATTTTCCGAATCTGCGTGGTCTGCTGACGCAGACATAACTTTGCATTGTATTCATAACCCGGTTGGTATATTGGATCAAGCCGGTTTTATCTACATAAATTTCAGAATTTACACTTCTGGCGAAGCTTTCATTTCCCTGACTCAGATATCTTCCCATATTCGCCTCCCGGGTTGTAATTCCCACCTATATTTCATCGGAATATCTTGCTTATTATCTTATCACATTTCCATCTGCTTATACAATTGGTATTTGATCGCCGCCAAACTCTTTTCCGAATCATATAAATACAGCCATCAGCACAAAAAAAATCCCGGCATTTCTGCCGGGTACTGCAAACTCATGATGCCAGGGGCAAAAAGTCAGAAAGCTGTTCCTGCCTGCATCATTCAATATTTTTTCTCATTCTCAGCATCTGCACTGCGCCTTCCACTGGACGCCTGTCACACATCTTCACATCCAGTTTTCCCTGGCAGATGCAGCCCAGAGATTTGCGCAGCAGGGAAAGATACTCCTCCGGCGCCGCCTTCGTCAATATGGATCCGGAAAAATATACTGGAATTTTTTCATGGGAAAATTGAAGATTCCTGACCGCCGCATCAATGGTGTAAGCTGCACATTTCACCATCCGGTTCGCCAATACCTCTGTTTCTGGATTGTACCGCTGAAAAAGTGCAAAAAACAACTGGATGATTTTCTGATGCAATTCCCTACTCTCCGGGTCATCCACGCTTTTCAGTGCCGCCCAGGAATTTATAAAATCTTCTTTTCCGCTAAGAGACAGCCTTTCCATATAAGCCTCTACTAATGGAGTTCTGGAATTTTTCAAAATCAGATCTTCGTAAACCTTACGGTACATATGCATTACGATCCAGTTTCCTCCACCGGCATCCCCGGACCATTCATCCATACCCGCCAGCTTGATTTTGTTTCCCAGTTCATCAATGGCCGCACAACACATTCCCGTTCCACAATTAAGGGAAACTCCCCATCCAGCCGGATTTTCAGCCCAAATGGGGAGATAGCCATCATTCATTGCAAGAAAACGGGAAAAACCTATTCTGGAAAAACAGGCATCCATATGCTTCTGGTCTTCCGAGGTATCCAGACCTGAAATTCCTCCTGCTACGTCCTGAATATCCGAAATTGTCAAACTGTTACGTCCCAGCAGGGCATCCAGTGAATCCCGCAGCAGCCGCTGCACATCCTCCCAGCCTTTTCCAAGGAAATCGTGATTCAGACAGCCTCCCAGATAACGATCTGTTACCTGGAAGTTTTTATCCAGAAGCAGATATTCTGTTTTGGTTCCGCCTCCGTCTATTGCAATATACATAAATATCCCTTACTTTCCAGCAAAAAGAACAACCTTTACAGGACCATCAGAATGTCTTCCTGTAAGAGAAATATCCACGATCAGCTCCAGTCTGCTCTCTTTAAATTCTTCTGTATTGATTTCAAATTCCTTCTCCGCGCAGGAAAGATAAAGATTATTTAATGGCAGCTCTGCTGTAGATGCTCCGACAGCTGTAACTCCATCCGGAAGATATAACTTGATTTTTACCCACTGCTGTTCACGCATTGTATTTGAATTTACTACTTTAACTTTAAATTTTCTTGTTTCACCTGGTGTGAAGAAAACAGAATCCTCATAGTCAACCATAACACTAAATGCAGGGAACTGATATCTGGCAACATAGGAAGAAAGAGAGCACAGATCACGGATCGGCATTTCTTCTGATTTTCCATTTCCATTGATCAATGGCAGATAATCTGTAGTCTGACTACAGAACAATCCATCTTTTTCCAGGCACTCAATTGTCATACCACCTTCTGCAAACGCATCGCACAGATCCTGTCCAAGGAAGCCCGGTACAACACGAAGAATACGCTCCGCAAGCTCTGTTGCCGTATCCGGAACCCAGATTCCATGGCTTGTCTTATCAATACACATCGTTACGATCTTGTCATTAAGAGGCTTGGTCCATTTTTCCGGCAGCCCGGATGCGCCATAAATAATTCCCAGAAGGGCGCCAAGCGTTGCACAGGTACAATCTGTATCTTCTCCACAGTTATTGGCAATAATCAGACTCTTTCCGAAATCCCCTTCTCCATAAAGAAGTCCTAAAACTGCAAATGCTACGTTCTCCGGAGCATCAAAACCAGGCTCTCCAATTTCCATTCCCTCATTATTCTCTTTCGGTATTTCATTTAACTTGCATTCCTGGATTCCGAAAGTTCCAGGTGCTGTATTATGTACGATTTTTCTTGCTTCCAGATAATCAATTCCATTGTGATAGCACTCCACTGTCTTGCGGATTGCCCTTGATACTGCACAATTTTCCGGAATATAGGAAAGACCAATATCAACCAGCTTCTCACGATCGCTTTCCACAAATGCAGCACTCTGTATCGCTGCTGTAAAAATCTCTCCATACATGCCTTCATCAGCATGATCTACAATCGCATCTTCAAATGCGTATCTGGTGGCAATTTCTGGATGTCCCGGAGCCAGGCAAGCCCAAAGCTCGGAACGAATCCAGCAACCGTTGCTGTTTTTGTAAGTATTATCCACATCCCCACATAAAGGCGGAACGATTCCAGCCTTCAGATTAGCTTTTCCTGTTCCATATTCTACCCAGTTCGGAATTACATAGGACAGCCAGTACTCACCAAGAATAGACGCATTTACATTTCTGCCATAACGCTCTACTGCTGCCAGCCACACAATCTGAAGGTCAAGATCATCATTTGCCGGTGGTCCCATAGTCAGATCCTGAATATAGAAATCTACGTCCGGCACCATTCTTTTGCACTCAAAAGGTGCTCCCAGAACACCTCCTACATTTTTTCCTGCCCAGCATCCTGCCAGCTTGTCACGGAATTCATTTAATCTTAAAACCATAATACTACCTCCCATATTATAATAGTGATCTTATGACCAAAAGCTTTCTTGTCCCCCACGAACTGCTCTTTGATCTTTACTCTTTGATTCTTGTATCCTGCTATTTACGGAATTGCGAAGGTGTTACCCCCACAATTCCCTTAAATATTTTTGTAAAAATACGGTAATCACTGAACCCAACCTTTTCTGCCACAACCGTGATCGGCTCATTTGTCTTCTTTAAATATTCTTTTGCCTTCTCCACACGCGCCTGATTCAGATAGGTATGATATCCATATCCCAGTTCCTTTTTAAACAACTGACTAATATAATTCGGATTCAGATTCATATTACGGGCCAATAAAGTAAGCCTCATATCCTCGTTTTCAAGATTTTCGTTGACATAATCGACTACTTTTTTCAAGGTATCCGACAAAATCATCTGACGGTCTGGATTTTCCATTATTTTCGTAACAATACTCTCAATCACTTCTCCAAAAGCATCAAAATCAATTGGCTTCAATAAAAAATCTGAAACTCTCAGCCGAAGTGCCTCCTGGCAATAGGAAAACTCATCATATCCAGTCACCACGATCATATAAATAGGGTGATCTACTGGTACACTTTCCTGAATCGCCCGGATTGCTTCCAGCCCGTTCAGTTTGGGAAGATTAATATCCATGATCACAATATCTGGATTTAATTCTCCCGCCATTTTCACTGCTTCCTGTCCATCCATAGCAGTTCCCACAATTTCACAATTGTATTTCTGCCAGTCAAATAGCAATTTGTAACCTTCCAGAATAGCCGCTTCATCATCTGCTAAAAGTACTCTGCAATTTTTCATGTTTCCTCACTTGCTGTCCTGATCTTAATTTTTACAGTAGTTCCTCCAGTTTCATTTCTCATATAAACGACTTCTACGTTTTCCTTATAATACAGTTTTAATCTGCTTATTACATTGATTACGCCCAGATGGGTGCGATCCCCCTGGCTTTGGGTCTGTACACGGTAAAGAGCTTCATTGTCTTTGTCATTATAAGCATTTAATTCTGCAATTTTATCATCTGGAATTCCGATTCCATCATCAATCAGCCAAATATCCAGTTCTTTTTTATCCTGCTCATTTACCCATATACGAAGGGTAACCGTGCCTTGATAGCGTCTATCTTTCAAACCATGCATCAAACTGTTTTCCAGCAATGGCTGTAAAATAAAATTAGGAATCTCCATATCCAGCGCTTCCGGCATAATGTCCGAATGATACACAATATCTGAATACCGATAACACATCAGGCTCATATAGGCATCCAACATTTCCACTTCTTTCCTTACTGCAACCATGGAATCATGCACCTTGGTACTGAGCCGATAAAAGCTGACAAGCTTCATCAGCATCTGGGATACTTCCATATCTTTATTAATAGCCGCTTTCAGCCGGATCATATCCAATGTGTTATAAAGAAAATGAGGATTGATCTGTTGCTTCAGATACAGCATCGCCATTTTCTGTTCAGAAATCTCTGCCTTCTGCAACTCATCCTTCGCCTGATATTCTGAAATAACCAGATCATTCAGCCGACGAATCATTTTATTGAAAGAATCCTTCAGCACACCAACCTCATCCATATATCCAACCTCATAATGACGGGTCAGGTCATCTGGCTGAAAATTCTTAATATCTACAGAAAAATCAGTAAGACGCTTCAGATTTTTTCTGGTAAGCGCACCTACACTGAACAGCACCACCAGAGCACTTACAATCGTTATAATGATACAGGTAACCACCAGAGGTGTCAGTTCATCATATATAGATTCATAGGTTTTCAGTGTGATCAGAAGCATATTACTGTAACTTGAGCGCTGGTATGCACACAAGTATTTTTCTCCCTTCAGCTTCAGGCTGAAAGATCCTTTGGATCCATCCATATGATTTAGCAATTCCGGATAAACATCTGACAGATTCCCGCTGATAATCGTCTCATTAGAGCTACAGGCAATATTACTATTCTCATCCGCAACAATATAAGAAACATTACTTTCCAGATAACTGCTGCAGATTTTCTGTAATGTAAAAATCGGAGTCCGCAGTGCAATATAACCGATTACCTCATATGGAGAAAAGCTGCGGATCGGACGCACCAGATAGATATTATTCTCCTGGAAAATATTCTTCGTGTAGGTTTGAACATACTTGAATCCTTCCGGAAGTGTATCCATATACATATGGCACCCTGAAATATTGGTAGTAAGATCGGAATTTACTTTTACCTTCTGGAAAAAGGGTGTCACATCCCATTCAAAACCCAGAAACGGATTAGCCACATCGCTGTAGAACACCATATCATCCTTGTTAAAAATATAAATTCCTTTTACATCATCTCTGATGGAAATCATGGAAGAATACAACTTTGTCAGATATTCATCGTTCTCCATCTTTTCATTAAAGGAATAATCAGTGCCCTTTAGAATGTCTTGTACGGTCTGATCTGAAAATGCAATCAGGGATACTCTTCCCATATCCTTCAGGGTATTATCAACGGAATTTAAGGTATTAGAAATGTACACCCTCATCATCTGGGCATCACGGTCAATATGATATTCCACATTCAGCTCCAAAGTCGCCAGAATACTTAAAAGACATGCAATGATAAAGATGCCAATATTCGTAATGCTGATACGTTTTACTATGCTGATTTTTTTGCGGGAAGAATTCTTTTTCATAAAAACAGGCCGTCCTTTGGATTATCCCTTCACAGCTCCTGCTGTAAGACCTGCCATCAATTGCCTGGATGCAAAAATATAGAACACGGCAATTGGAAGAAGGCAGATAATACATGCTGCAAAAAGATTATTTATTGTAAATCCGGAGCCCGAGGTTGTCTGTGCAAATCGAAGCGGCACAACAGAAAGTGGCTGTTTGGTGGTATCATTAATAAAGATAATTGCCATCTGCAGCTCATTCCATGCGGAAAGGAAGGTCTGGATCAATACAAACACCAGTCCTGGCTTGGCGATTGGAAGCATAATCTGTAAAAATGTGGTCCACTTATTGGCGCCATCAATTTTCGCCGCGTCAATCAGCTCATCTGGCAATGCATTATAATAATTTGTCAATACCATAAGATTGAAGCAGGCACTTGCTGTGGCATATGGAAATACCAGTGACCAACCGGTATTATTCAGATGAAGACCTCTTACGATCTGATAAAGGGGAAAGATCAACGCAGAGGTAGGAATCATCATACCAGTAAGAATCAGATAATACACTGCCTGTTTATGCGGGAATTCCAGCTTGGAAAATGCGTATGCGGCCATCGAAACTACAAGCGCAACAACAACAAGGGTTCCTCCTACCACGATAATACTGGTAATAACGTTTGGAATCAAGTTGAAATATTCGAAGACTTTTGTATAATTGCCAAATCCATTTACTGCCAGTGATTTTTCTACCATCAGATACAGTGGAAAGACCAGGATGACCAGCAGCGCCACACAGATAACCTGAGTGACAATTTTATATGGTAATGAATTTTTCATCAGCTAGTTCATCTCCTTGTCTTTTTTATAGTAAATCTTTAATTGGATCACAGTCAGCACCATAGCAATCAGAAACATAAACACAACAATGGTAGACGCCTGCCCCTGTTGGAAGGTGTTAAAAGACTTCGTGTATATATATGTAGAAAACGTTTCTGTCGCATGAGCTGGTCCACCATCTGTCAATACATAGGAAAGGTCAAAAAACTTCAGTGCACCCAGAATATCCAGAATGATCAAAGTAATATGTGTACCACGCAGAAGCGGAAATGTTATGTACACAAACTGCTTGAAGCTTCCAGCTCCGTCAATGGTAGCAGACTCATAAAGTTCCTGTGGAATATTCAGCATATTGGTGTAGTACATCAGCATGCTGTAACCTGTCCACTGCCAGATATTTACAAACAACAGACAGGCAAGGGCTGTTTTTGGCGTTGCCAGCCATTGCTGACAAAGAAAATCCAAATGAAGTGCCCTCAGAATTACATTCAGGTATCCACGGTTTGTTTCAAAAATCTTGGAAAATACAGTACCGACAATTGTAGAGGTGCAAATCGCCGGAAGATAAAAAAGGATTCTGTAAAATCCTGAAAATTTTATTTTCCTGATAAAAAAGGATGCCAGCATCAACCCCAGCGCAGACTGAATAACAGTAGTTGCAATGGCAATCACAACAAAATTCCAAAATGTTTTTTTCATTACAGGATCAGCCAGAAGCTTCGTGTAGTTTGCAAAGCCTACAAAAACCTTCTCCACACTGATTCCATTCCAGTCATAAAAGCTAATGATAATGTTATAAATGATCGGATATGCAAAAAACACAAGGAACAAAGCCAAAAGAGGTAATACAAATAGAAAACTGGTAAAAGAGTCTTTCCGTTTTCGAGCCGAGACCATAGTTTTCCTCCTGCTATAAAAATATATTATGCTTTTGTAAAAGGCTGCCCTGGGAATGAGGGCAGCCTTTTATTTTATTTTTATTTATCTCTCCTGTGCCTGGGAAGCTGCTTCAATTGTCTCTGCTGCCTCTTCTGGTGTCACATCTCCCAGTGCCAGTTCTGTAAGCTCATTGCTGATGGTTTCTTTCAGCTCTGCATAAGCCATCTCTCTGTATCCACCTACATTATCTTTACCCTGCTCTACACAATAGTTAAGATTTTCAGTGCCATTCTCGTTCAGACCTTCTACATTCAGTTCCATGTCATTACGTGCAGGCATGTACTGTAACTGTCCGTTTACAAGAGTTTCTGCACCTTCATGGATCATCCAGTCAACAAATGTCCATGCTGCATCTTTTACCTTAGACTGATTATTAATAGCAAGAGATACGTCAACCGCTTCTTCTACTGGTGCGATCTTTCCATCATTGTTCCAGTCCATAAGGAATACCTTGTGATTAGCACCTTCGCCATTATAAACCTCCTGACTCTGCTCATCACTGTCTTTATATGCTCCAAGTGCCCAGGAACCATTGAGGATCATTGGGATAGAGCCCTCTTTCTGATACATATCTGTGGAATCTGTATACATTCCAACTCCAAGTGCTCCATCCTGGAAAATACCATCTGTAAAGCAGTTCTGCCATATCTGGAAGGACTGAACCAGATCCTCATCTGTAAATGGGGTTTCTCCTTCAATTGCGGAATACAGCTTCTCTGTATTGATATCTGCTGCAATATTCATCCAGGTATCAATGTTGATCCAGGAATCCTTAGCTCCGATTACCAGTGGATATTCCCCGTTATCACGGAAGGTCTGGCAAACTTCTTTCAATTCATCATAGTTAGTTGGCAGCTCCAGATTGTATTTATCAAAATATTTCATATTTGCCCATACATATCCGGCGTAGCTAAGTCCAAGAGGAACTGCATAATACTCCCCATCATCACCCTGAAGAAGGCTCATTGCGTATTCGTTATAGTTTGATGCCCAGTCATCTCCATATTTGTCTACCAGATATGGCGTAAGGTCTTCTTCAAAATCACGGAATTCTTTATACATTGCTCCTGTCTGAACTCCGTAAACATCTGCTGCATCACCTGCTGAAAGATCAACTTTCAGTTTCTCTACGTGATCAGTATACGGCATAAACGTATAGTCAATCTGGATATCCGGATGCTCTTCTTCGAATTTTGCCAGCATGGCATGCGTGTACTCTTCATCGCCAGGGTTCCATGTCTGGAATTTTACAACGGTCTTCTCTCCACTATCCCCGTCTTCTGCGAAAACAAATTGTGTAGGCATAAGTGCAGCCATAACACCAGCCATCAGGATACATACCATTTTCTTTTTCATGTTTCAAATCTCCTTTCATAATGGAATCACGTTTTGTTTTATTTGACTATAATTTATCATCTCTCCCAAGTTTCAGATAGGCGTTTTCGTTATAAAAATGTGTCAAAAAATTAGTTTTATGTTCATTTTGTATATTCTTATTGCATTCGCATTATTCAAGAGCCGTTACAATGTATTTATTCACATGCCGCTCATAAGGCCGGTCAAAGCCTGATAGCCGCAGTTCCTTTTTCTCATCAATCCCCATACGATGTGAAGCTGTTTTCGTTCGTATCTGTCGATTTTTGTAAAATTATACAATTTATCAGTTGTATCTTATAAATTTACAAAAGCAGCGTTGAATTTCAGATATAAATATGATAAGCTATACTCAGTTACAGGTAAGGAGGCTGATTATGATGATTAAACGTGAAATGTATATGAAGCGCATCCGTCCATTTATCGAAACGGACCTGATAAAAGTCATGACTGGTATCCGCCGATGCGGTAAATCTGTCATGTTAGAGCTGATCAAAGAAGAACTTATAGAGTCCGGTGTTAATCCTGCTCAGTTTATCTCTATCAACTTTGAGGATTTAAACTACGCTCATCTGCAAACTGCAAAAGCATTACATGATGAGATTACCGGAAGGGCTGCGGATATCCCCGGCAAGGTCTATCTTTTTTTCGATGAAATTCAGGAGGTAAAAGACTGGGAGAAGTGTATCAACTCCCTGCGTGTAAACCTTGATTGCGACATATATATCACCGGCTCAAACGCCAGGCTCCTGTCCAGCGAGCTTTCTACCTATCTCGGCGGACGCTATGTAAAGTTCATCATTTACCCATTCTCCTTCGCGGAATTTCTAGAACTGTACCGTCCCATCGCACCTGATGAATCCATTCAGAGATGCTTTCAGAAGTACCTTATATCCGGCGGTATGCCGTACCTTGCCCATATTCGCTATGAAGATGCTCCTTCCAAGTTGTATCTCCATGATCTGTTTAACTCTGTCCAACTCAAGGACATTGTGACGCGGAACAAGATTCGTGACGTAGACTTGCTGGAACGCATCATTACCTATGTAATTGCGAATGTAGGTACGACCTTCTCCGCTACTTCTCTGGCAAAGTTCCTCAAAAGCGAGAATCGAACTATTGCACCGGAAACCATCCTTAACTACATCAAATACTGCTGCGATGCATTTTTATTCTATCAGGTCAAGCGCGAAGATTTGCAGGGAAAACAGATTCTTGCCTCTAATGAGAAATATTACATTGCCGACCATGGTATCCGGGAGGCTGTTTTCGGCGGTAATATGCGTGACATCAACCTCATTTTGGAGAACATCGTGTATCTGGAACTACTGCGCCGGAACTATAAAGTAACCGTCGGCAGAACTGGTAACAAGGAAATTGACTTTGTCTGCGACAAGCGTGGAGAAAAACTGTATGTTCAGGTTACCTATCTGCTGGCATCCGATGAAACCATCCAGCGCGAGTTCGGCGCATATGATCATATACGCGATAATTACCCGAAATATGTTGTCTCTCTGGATGAGTTCGACATGAGCCGCAATGGAATCAAACACCGCAACATACGCGATTTCCTGTTGGCAGAAGAATGGAATTAAAAGAAAGTTACTGTTCACTCCGTTCACAGAAAACACCTCGCGGAATGCTGCCAGTGAACAGTAACAAAAGAAAATACAAACTTACTTGGAATATTAATTGGACTTGTAATTTATCCCAAATTATAGTACAATATTTCCCGTAAGTTCGTTCCCTTAGTTAAACGGATATAATAAGGGCCTCCTAAGCTCTAGTTATGGGTTCGATTCCCGTAGGGAACGCTTATTAATAAATAGCGGAATGTGTTAGCTGAGAAGCAGATTCACATTCCGCTGTTTTATCTTTACAGGAAGGAAAAAGAAGGATTAATCTTTTGTAAATAAAGAAAAGGAGAAGAAAGATGAAGGAAATCGTATTAGGCTCTACAGGTAAGAATATGCCTGCTATCGTGGTAGGCTGTATGCGCTTGGCAGAGAAAAATTGTGCCGAGATGCAAAAATTTATACACAAATGTCTGGAACAGGGAGCTTTTTATTTCGACCATGCGGATATCTACAGCGACGGACAGAGTGAAACAATTTTCGGAGAAGCCATGGCACAGGATCCATCCATAAAAAGAGAAGATTTATTCCTGCAGTCCAAATGTGGTATACGTCAGGGATTTTATGATTTATCAAAAGAATATATCATTTCTTCCGTAGACGGAATCCTAAAAAGACTGCAGACAGAATATCTGGATGTTCTGTTACTGCACCGCCCGGATGCATTGGTGGAGCCAGAGGAAGTAGCTGCCGCATTTGAAGAACTGCATCAAAAAGGGAAGGTACGATATTTCGGTGTATCCAACCATAAACCAATGCAGATTGAATTGTTGAAAAAATATGTGAAACAGCCTCTGATCATTAATCAGCTGCAGTTTAGCATCCCAGTGTCAAACATGGTCGCAAACGGTATGGAAGTCAATATGACTTCGGACGGAGCGGCAGATCGGGATGGCAGCGTTTTGGATTATTCCAGATTGCAGGATATGACGATTCAGGCATGGTCCCCATTCCAGATGCCGAACTGGCAAGGCTGTTTTATTGGCAGCGAAAAATATCCGGAATTGAACAAAGAGTTACAGACTTTGGCGCAAAAGTATCAGGTCAGCACCACTACAATTGCCGCGGCATGGATTTTACGTCATCCGGCCGGAATACAGATAATTACAGGAACCGCAAGCGAGGAACGTCTGACAGAAATTATTGCGGCGGAAAAGGTCTCTCTTTCCAGAGAGGAATGGTACCGGCTGTATCTGTCAGCTGGACATTTACTGCCATAAATGCTTCAGTTCTATAAGATGAATAATATGGTTCCAAAAGTGTATTGTTAAAATCAAAGCATAAACCGGATACAACTCCAGTAAGTATAAAAGTTGTACCCGGTTTTCTTTTATTCTCTCTATTTTTCTTTCCCGATTTTTCCCACGATCACACATATCACTGATGTGATCACCATGTCCGGAAGTGTATTTCCTACCGGAAGATCTACTCTCATAAGCATCCGGTATAAGATAAATCCAACCACCCAGATGATCAGGTTTCTCCAGTCAAAGCTATTCTCCCGCCTGTCTCTGTGCAGTATAAAGAAATCTGCGATCTGAATGGCGATCATCGGTGCAAAAACCGAGCCGATCAGATAGAGGAAATCCGTGATATCATCCATTGGAAACAAAATTGCTCCCAAAGTTCCGATTACAGTGACTACTATGGCAGCGTATTTGCCTTTTATGGTAGATACAATAGATTCGCTGGAAATTCCCGCGGAATAGGCATCCAGAAAAGTGGTAGTGACTGTGGAAAATACAATGATCAGCAGACCGGCAATACTTAAGCCTGCCTTTAACAGGATCTGCGCGATATCGGATTCTCCGGTAAAAATCGCAGCTCCCATTCCAATGATATACATCCAGCAGCTGACCAGACCATACACAATGGCACTGACCGCCGTTGCCTTTACTGGTTCTTTTGCTTCTCTTGTATAGTCACTGATCAGGGGCAGCCAGGAAAGGGGCATCGCCACCGCAAGTTCCACCGCCGCTCCAAAGGACATACTTTCATCTGCAACCGTCTGCATTACATTTCCATCAAAGAAAATCACCTTGCACAGCACCAGTGTAAGTAAAAACAACAGTCCCATGGCAATGGTATTGATTTTTCCAAGATTGGTGATTCCGATCATGATCCACACAACGATCAGCGCCCCGATTACCAGGCACCAGATCCATTTCCCTGCGGATAAAATGCCGTCTGCTGCCAGCGCTCCGTCATAAATCATAATAGCAGTCCAGCCTACCAGCTGCAGTACATTCAAAAAGGCAAATAAAAGCCCTCCCAGATTACCAAAGCTGCTTTTTACCGTTTCCATTGCACTCAGGCGGCTTTTTCCACCGATCACACCTGCCAGGAAAAGCATCAGGCAGCCAATCACATGGCCCACCAGAATTGCGGCCAGGCCTTTCCCAAATCCCAGTGAGGAAAAATAGGTTCCTGTTAATATTTCTGCGATAGATACACCGGCTCCAAACCAGATCAATCCATTTTCCACAAGTGAAGTACGTCTTTCCATCTGTCAGACCTCCTTTTCCTGTGTATACTGATTTGAAATGGCGAAACCATGATCCATCGGGCCGCTTCCTGCTCCAAGATCCAGCATCGCAGACAAAGCACCGGATATATAATCTTTTGCACGCTCTACAGAAGTCTCCAGATCATAGCCCTTTGCCAAATTGGAAGCAATAGCCGATGACAGTGTGCATCCGGTTCCATGTGTGTTCGGATTGTTGATCCGTTTTCCGCAAAACCACTGATAACTGCCATTGGCATACAACAGATCGTTGGCATCATTTAACTGATGTCCCCCCTTGCAAAGCACTGCACACTGGTATTCTTCTGCGATCTGCTTTGCTGCAGCGATCATATCCTCTGCGCTTCTGATCTGCATACCGGTCAGTTCCTCTGCCTCGGGAATATTTGGAGTTAATACAGCTGCCAGTGGAAACAATTCCTTTTTCAATGTTCCAATGGCATCCTCGCTGATCAGTCTCGCTCCGCTGGTGGCTACCATGACCGGATCTACCACAATGTTCTTTGCCTGATATTGTTTTAATTTTTCTGCAATGACACGGATCAGTTCTCCATCTGATACCATGCCGATTTTTACTGCATCCGGGAAAATATCAGTAAATACACTGTCCAGCTCCTGTCCCAAGAATTCTGGTGTTGCATTCAAAATTGCTGTCACGCCGGTCGTATTCTGAGCTGTCAAAGCCGTGATCGCGCTCATGGCATATACGCCATTCGCCATCATTGTTTTGATATCAGCCTGGATGCCGGCGCCTCCGCTGGAATCACTTCCAGCGATCGTTAATGCGGTTTTTCTCATCTTTTTTCTCCTTTTCGCATATACGTTTTCTTTTGCGGGTTTAAAAAGGTATTCTGCAAAGTGTGCCGCTAAGCGGTGGTCTGCAAATTGCAGGAATGCTTTTCCAAACACTCACTAAGAGACAGAAGGTGGTGCCCCCAATCTGCCGCTGTTACTGTAAATAATACCCTGTTACCTTCATAATGCAGTGTACTACTCACAGAGGGTAATACTCCATTTATGTAACTTCAGAGCCAGACAAATTTTCATACGAAAATCCATTTATCCCTGAATAGCTACCTACTTACACAAGTTACTTCAATTTTTCAAATACACCTGGGAATTCTGCTAAATCCTTCAGGTACACTTCTCCGGTCTCTTTCACCCCGGCCTGGTTTGTTTCTCCATTGCCGTCATAAACACCAATGGCACGAAATCCAGCCTGCTTCGCAGTCTGAAGTGCATACAGGGAATCCTCGAATACCAGTGTTTCCTCTGGTCTGGTTCCCATATATTCTGCTGCCAGTCTGTAGATCAGCGGGGAATGCTTGCTTTCTCCCACCTCACTGGTAGTATCTATTTTTTGCAAGAACTCCAGAAGTCCGTTTCGCCGAAGTGCCCTTGTCACATGCTCCCGCGGACTGGAAGTAGCCGCTGTCATCTTGATCCCTTTCTCCTGCAAAAAAGCCAGCAGCTCCCTGGCGCCGTCTTTCGCTTTTACCTCGTAGAAGTAATAATCCTGCAGCATTTCCTGAATTCCTGCCAGTACCTCTTCTACAGACTGTTTCAGATGATACTGCTGCTTCATATATTCTGCGCCCTGTTCCATACTCATGGAAAACAACATCTCTCTTAGGTCCGGCTCTGGCTGGATTCCCTGATTTTGCAGGTATCTCGCTCCAAGATCATTCCAGATTGCCATAGAATCCAGCAACACACCGTCCAGGTCAAAAACTGCTCCCCGAATCATGCTTCCACCATCTTCTTTGTTTCTTCTTTCAGATCTTCTGTCGCCTTTTTAATATTCTTCTGTGCATAGATCGCACTGATAACTGCAATTCCACAGATCCCGCTTGTTTTCAGTTCTTTCACATTCTCCTGGGTTATGCCGCCAATGGCTATTACCGGAATCGATACTGCCTCGCAAATAGCCTTCAGTGTCTCATGGGGCACTTCCACGGCATCTGCTTTAGAGCCGGTAGGAAATACAGCTCCCACCCCGAGATAATCCGCTCCTCGTTTTTCCGCCAGAACTGCCTGTTCCACAGTCTGCGCAGATACACCAATGATCTTATCCGGTCCAAGCTTGGCCCGCACGTCGCCAGCTTCCATATCACTTTGTCCTACATGTACACCGTCTGCATTCATTGCAATCGCGATATCCACATTATCGTTGATCACAAACGGCACCTGATATTCCTTACATAACTTCTGAAGCTGCTTTGCCTCCTCCAGGAAATGTGCTTCATCCAGTTCCTTTTCCCGAAGCTGCACAAAGGTCACACCACCATCCAGGCTCTCTTTTACTACAGAATATAAGGTACGTCCATCCAGCCAGTGACGGTCCGTAACTGCATACAACAGCAGGTCTTTTTTATCGACGTTCATACTTGGCCCCCTCATTCAGGACTGCCTCGTCCATCTGATAAATAGCATCAATAATACGATTGCGGTATGTAGAATTCCCTTCCCATTCCTGCATATGGCTCCATCCGATTTCTCCTGCCAGTCCCATCACGCAGACTGCTGCTGCGGCTGCCTCCAGCTTCTGCTCCGGATTCGCTGTGATATAGGCTGTCATCATTCCGGACAGCTGGCATCCGGTTCCTGTGATTTTACCCATCTCCGGTCTGCCATTTCGGATCACATAACAGTTTTCCCCATCACTGACCAGATCAATAGCCCCTGTGATTGCTATTACAGAGCCGCTTTTTTTGGCAAAATCTTTTATGAAAGCGATAGAATTTTCCAGATTTTCTTCTGTTACGGCATCTGCCACATCTGCATCTACCCCTTTGGTTGTTCCACTTCCAAATGCAAGTGTCTTGATTTCAGAAATATTTCCGCGGATAACTGTCGGGTGCAGTTCTTCCATCAGTTTCAAAGCGGTCTCTGTACGCAGCTTCGATGCACCGGCGCCCACCGGATCCAGCAAGATCGGATGTCCCAGCTCTTTAGCACGCTTTCCTGCAAGAAACATTCCTTCGATGCTGCGCTCATTCAGGGTTCCAATATTGATATTTAACCCACCACAGATCGTTGTGATATCTTCCACATCCTTCGGCTCATCAGACATGATCGGGCTGCCGCCACAAGCCAGCAATACATTTGCCACATCATTTACTGTTACATAATTTGTAATATTATGCACCAGCGGTACCTGCTTTCTTACCTTTGTTAAACATTCTCCAAACATCATTTTCCTCCTTTACCTGCTTCATAGACAATTTTGTACAAGCCTCCCAACATGAAGAATTCACGTATTTACTTCGTAAATCGCGGCGTCTTCATATTTGAGCCAGCAAACTAAACGGACATGTCTGCTTACGCAGATATGTCCATGAATGAAAGTCGATTGCTCCGCGCCTCTGGCGCTCCCACAGGACCTTCATACTAAAAAGCGGATATGCCACAAAGACATATCCGCTCAAAATACACGTATGAAAAAAACACGTATCCGCTATATCCCTACGTTGGCATTATCCAAATCAGGTTACGGGTCCAGACCAAACATTCTGTTCTCAGCCTGCTTACGGCAAGCTCCCCTTTCATCTATTCTTGTACATTATAAGCCTGTCCAGCCCAAAATGCAATCTGCTTTTTTTGCGAATTTCGTTATTCTTCTTTTTGTACTTTTACTTTTTTCTTTTTATATTTATCAGGATTCAGCTTTTCATCTTTTGTTCTTCTCACCATTACAAAAATGCCAAGTCCAATAAGTGCTGCGATTATAACATCAACAATAATTACTGCAACTCTCCATGGAGACATTTTATAGTAAACTTTTGCTCCTGGCGCTGTGTTATTAACCTGTGCTGAATTTGCCATCGTATACAGAGTATCTTTTATAGCTCTTCGAAGTGCTGCCACGCCTGTTGCTGTATCAATAGATGTATATTTTCCTGGGCTAAGAGTCTTATCGATCATATGCTGGTCTACTCCGGCTCTTACCATTCTGTTTACTGCAACATTGTCATTTGGACCATTTCCCTGATCATAATCAGTAATTACAAATCCCTGGAATCCCCATTCATCTCTGAGCACTGCAGTCATAAGATTGTAATCATAGCCAGAATACAAACCACCTATTCCTGACCATCCGCTTGTCATCATGTTATCACATGCGCGCATAGTTTTTGTGCTGACTGTACCTTTATCATCAGAAATATACTTAATTGTTTTCATTGCTTCTTTTACAGGTATCTCAAATGCTTTGAGGTACAGTTCACGGATTGTCTGTTCTGTTGCCCATGCTGACGGAATCCACCAACGCTGTTCTTCCTGTTCAACCATTGCAAAGTGTTTCAGCGCACAATAAGTTCCTTTATCTCCTGCACCAGATATTACACCAGCTGCTATCTTTCCTGAAATAATTGGATCCTCTGAATAATATTCATAGTTTCTTCCAGAGAATGGAGACCAGTGAAGATTTACCGCCGGTGCGTACCATCCACTGCCATCAATCCAGTAATTTTCTTCTGCCACATGACTGCCCATCTCATATGCCAGATCCACATTCCATGTCTGCGCCAATGTCGTTGCGGCAGGGAAGGAACAACAGGATACCCAGTTATTACCAGAATTATCATTCAGGCCAATTCCCTGTGGACCATCATGTTCAGATGTAGCCATTTTACCAACTGCTGATAACTTTCCAGATGCATATCCATTTGCAAATAATGCTCCATTAATCTCATCGCTTTCATAGTCAAGCTGGTCTAACAGCTCGTCCCACTTTGAATCATAGTAACTGATTCCTCTCATGTTCGATAAAGTAAGACCATTATCCTGTTTGGATTTCGGCATATCTTTTTCTGCTACATATACTTTACTACCTTCACTAGATCCCAATACCGGATCGTTTACATCATCCCAGGTTCCTTTTCCAAGATCATATGTTGCATATCCATAATCCAGCCATGAAATCACCGTATCGCTTGCCTGCTTAGTTACATCTGTAGGTGCTGTTGGCTGAGTATTTTCCCAGTCTGCTCTTGTCAGAATTGTAACATCATTTCCAACAGATGGATCTGTCATATATTCATTTGCGTGCTCGAATTCATTTGTTGTTGCAATAAACTCAGCTGAATCGTCTGCTTCTTTCTTCGCTGGTTCCCCAGTTGATGTTCCATCAGCGTTTAATGCTGCCTGGGCATTTTTATCATAATTGCGGATATGATCTTCATCCGATCCGTCATACCAGAAAGTATCATCAATCGTTGTAATTTTCTTTTCGATTACATCATGACTGTTCTGACGCAAAGTAATCTCATAATCGCCTTTCTCAAGAACATATGCACCTGTTGTTCCGTTTCCATTATCATGTGTATAACAATAAGATGCCATATCTTCTTTCGGAATACTGATCTTAACAAGCTCAGACTCCCCTGGCTGTAATTCTCCTGTCTTATCAAAGGCAATCAGATTTGCTGTTGGTTTTTCGATTTTGTTCTCTTCATCAAACTCTGTATATGGAGCATTATAATAAATCTGCACAACATCCTTGCCGGCATATGTATCTCCTGTATTTGTTACCTTTACAGAAAGTTCAATATTATCTCCGGAATCATCATAGCTTTCAATTTTCTGATCAAAAGTAGTATAACTCATTCCATATCCAAATGGATATACAACACCATTATCACGGTTATAATACGGATCTGTCTCTCCCGCTGGAAGATTATTGCTTGTAAAGTATCCTAAATCAGATGCTGTTTCATACCAACGGTATCCAAGGTACATTCCTTCTTCATATTCACGGAAAGGAGCCTGGAATTCTGAGCCTCCCTTAAATGCAGCTAACCATATATCTCTTGTATATGTAGCATTCTCATATACAGTGTTTCCTTCTCCGTTATTAAAATTAACAAATGTAGGAGTTTCCTGGTTATTTGCTACAAATGTATCTACTGTTCTACCAGATGGGCATACAGTACCATTTAAGATTTTCCCAAGAGACTTGAATCCCATCGCACCAGGTGTACAAATCTGCAGAATTGCATTAACCTGGTCATCATCCTCGAGCTCCGGAATCTGCATAGCATTTGTTGAATTTATAACCACTACAACACCAGAGCAATTATCTTTTGCAAACTGAATGGTTTCTTTTTCTGCTTCTGTGAGAGCTAACTGATGAGGAGTTCCGTCCGCGTACTCCTTTGTATACAAATCTCCACCTTCTCCTGAAGCACGTCCAACGAAAACAATACCAACTGTATCTTTGCAGCTGTCTTCTAAACCTTTATAAGTATCTGCCGGATATTCACTGATATTTACAGATGCCCCTAAAAATGCTGTCTGTCCGCCTTCTCCGCTGGCTGCTACTGGTGTAGTATCAACCGTTTCTGCTTTTTTCATGGCATCTACAACATCCGTATTTACATTCCCGAATGCCTCTGTCAGACCTTTTTCTGCTGTATATACATAGTCTGCTGTTGTATTAGTTCCACCTGAACCAGAACCGCTCATTACAGGATTTATGTAACGATAACCAAACGGGGTTACCTTGCTATCCGTAGTAAGTGGCAAAATTCCGTCATTCTTTAACAGTACTTCACCTTCATCGCCAATCTGCTCTGCTATTTTCACACTATTATTCAATGCTTCTTCTGAATTCGTACTTTCAAAATCATAATAATTTGTATCCCAATCAGAAGTTCCTTTCGGTACAGTTGCTGTCTTTTTTCCTTTTCCAAGGAAGGTATCCAACGACGGTGTAAAATAATTTGTTACTGTCGTTAAAACTACAGCAAAAATCAAAAAAATAGCCATAATGGTGCTCATTATGATTCTGAATACCTTATTACTCATTTTTAATTTCTTTTCTTTTTTCATAGTTACTCCTTTCTCAGTTCAAATGCTTTAAAATCAATTGCTCCATTTCCACTATATTTGAAAAATATCGCATTTGAATGTTTCTCCCTTTTTTTCATTTCCTGCGCCTTTTCACTCACCACATGCCACTCATTTCCAGACTCAGAAACTCTGATCTCAGTCAACACATTGTCAAAAGTTTCATCCAATGAAATGATCATTTTGCCGTCTGCATTTCCTCTGATTTCTATTGAAACACTTCCAAGTTTCCGTATATCGAAATACTTAAATCCTGCAACCGCGCCATCTCTCATATTTGCAATGTATTGAACCGCTGTTGCATCTCCATCTTTTTTATCTTGTGTAAAATATGGATGTTCTGATAACTTCTTTCTCGGGTTCTTTCCATCATATCTTCCGGTACCATTCTTTGACCAGAGATTACATGCAATTCGTGCCTCATACCTTCCCAGTCCGTCCAATGGTCCACCATTCAGGCCACAGCTTGTAACCTCTGCCTGAGCAAAACTTCCATCAGACCGCATCTCTATTTCCTCTGCGCATGCCTGTCTTGCATAGGAGCTTCTGTTTGTCTGTCGATGGTAAAAAATATAATACTTATCATTTAAATGCAATATACTTCCATGAGTATTTCCCAGATAGTTTTTAGCATGGTTCTCATCTGTATTTTCATTCAGGAACAGATCCCCCTGGCTGATCAGCGTTCCTCCAAATTTGAAGCCTTCGGTTGGCTTATCACTAATTGCATAACAAAGTTCATGATTATTCTTTGAGGAATACACAAAATAATATTTCCCATTATATTTTCTCATAGAACTTGCTTCAAAAAATTCATGACCAGTAAATGCTCCAGTTCCCTCTTTTGGAAATAAAAGTTTTTCCGGGGTTTTTATCGTTATCATATCCGGTTCTAGTTCTAATACATATCCGCCTTCGAATTTTCTTTTTCCGCCTGTTACCACTCCTGGAACTGGCGTATAAAATCCTGAGTAGAGATATACCTTCCTGTCATCATCAATAAAAATACCTGGATCAAAAGGAAATGAATCTCCTTTTTTTCGTCCCCATACCGTACCATCTTTATAATGTACATAGCCATAAAATTCATACGGTCCCTGTGGTTTATCACTTACCGCAACTCCCATGATTCCCATGAAATCAAATGCATAATACAAATAATATTTTCCATCTGGTGCCTTCGCAACATCCGGTGCAAACAAAAGCCTCATTCCCAGTTTATTTTTTGGATCCTGGTTTTTACGATAAATGATTCCCTCATATCTCCAGTCACTCAGATCCTCAACTGGTGCAGAATAGCATACATAATCATTCATACAGAACATTGGTGCTCCAAATCTGTCATGTGATCCGTATATATACACTCGGTTTCCAAACACATAGGGTTCTGCATCTGGAATGTACTCATTCTGCGGCAAATATGGATTAAATGCCTGTCCTCTCATCTCATTTTTCCTGCCTTTTCACTCTTTCTGCCCTTTCATTGCCTGCTCTGAAGGAAAAATAATCTTATTTACAACAAAAAAGATTACCATGGAAACTCCCCCATTCAAAACAGTTGTTCCTATATTATAAATGAAATCTGGAACAAATTTTCCTGCTACAGCAATCCAGATACAATTGACTGAATTTACAATACAGGTCACCACGAAAAAAGCTACCATATACCATAGAATCTGTCGTCTCAGATTACCATGGCTGCGAAATACATAATTTCTCTGAATTACAAAATTCACGCATTCGCCGATCACCATTGCCGTCATGTATGCGCAAAAATAAGGTAAACCACCATGTGCTGTGTCATACCCTATAACGTTCCATTCAAACTGCTCGCCAAACAACTGAACCTGGATTCCTGGCCATCCAAATTTGACCATTGGTAGTCTTGCAAAAAGCTTTGGCAAAAACTGAAGCATCAGATATTTAAATACGGTTATCAGGTTACATACGATCACGAATAAACCGCCCTCACGTACCCATCGGGCAACTGCTGGCCTTTCATCCGCCCACTTATTCCATTTCTCAGCTATGAAAAACCTTTTATCGTCCTTTATTTCCTGCGTTTCTTTTAGCCTCCTTCCTTCTATCCTTGAAAACGATTCTGCGCAGTTAATCATTTTCCTTTTGATGTTTGTATCATAACACATATTTTTTTCGAATTTTCCTCATTTCAAAAATCGCATTTTTCATTTCATATTTTGCACTCAGATTCCATAAATGGACATTAACGAAAAAATAAAAAAGTCTGTCATTTCCGTTCAACGAAATTCGACAAACTTTTTTTACTTTTCTTACAATTTCTGTTTTGTTAATCCTTTACGGGGGAAAAGCAGTTCCAGGCGAAACCAATTATCTTTTATCGTAACATTAAAACAACCATGATATTTTTCTGCGGAATAACGAATACTCTTTAATCCATATCCATGATATCTCTTATCTGCTTTTGTCGTAGGAGGTAATTCTCCTATCTTTAAATGCTCTCCTTCATAATAATTCTCCACAAGTACACATACAAAAGATTGCTTCTCAGATATGCTCACATGAATCATTTTCATCTCTGGATCCTGAATCTGCACCTCATATTCAATCGCATTATCCAATGCATTTCCAAAAATCGTACATAGATCCATCACGTGTATCTGATTTAACAGTTTCCCATCTGCAACAACTGTCATTTTTATTCCAAGTCGTACGCATTGTGTACTTTTACTCGTAAAGATTGTATCAAGTACTGAGTTTCCAGTCTTTATCTCTGAATCATACAAATGAATTCCCCGTTCAATCTCATCTAAATACTGACCTTTTTTCTTCTCATTGGGTTCCTCCCGAAGTACCTGTATCTGATGCTTTAAATCATGATATTTCCGATTCAACAACTCTATATTTTCCTGCGATTCCCTGTACTGCAAATACTGCGTACGAAGTACATTCTGGATTGCCATCATCTCCTGCTTGGTATCATTATCAAGCTTCACTATCTGGAAAATTTCAATCATAAGAACTCCAGCCAGATCCATCAACGTGCGGATATTAAAGATTTCAGATTTCATTACCCCGGTAAATGGTGTTATCACTTCTGTATAACTTAAATTACTAAGCGCAAACATAAATAGAGTAAGAATCCAGACAAGTAACAGATTTTTTCTGCTGATTTCCAACTCATAGTTTTCTCTTTCTCTCACTTGGTGGATATCCAGATAATAAAAAAGAAGAAATCCTACTACATAAATCGCCCCACAAAAAAGAACACTTTTCACTGTATATTCTTTTCGTCCGTTTTTCCAAAAATAAAATGAATAAATCTGCCATTCAAGTGCTGCAATCAATTCTGCACGCATAAATGCCCTTGCGCACATATAAGCAGCATTTTTCCATTTTGTCTGGCAACCATATTTTAAAAGAATTGTCATTACAGCAATTGCTGCAAACATTCCGGCTAGCCAAAGCCAGTTTTCCACGGTTCCACACCAAAGCTGAATTATCGCCAGAGGCAGAAAACCAGCTGCCACTGCGGTCAGTTTTATCTTTTTTTCCTTTAAGATACCACCACATGCTATGATCATATTCACACATGACAGCCATTCTGCAAATGCCGTATATAATTTAGGAATGTCCTGTATTTTTCTCACCTCCCATCTGTTACTCAGTCATATAGCTCACAAGCTTTGCCATAAATTCATTCTTTTTCCCACGACTGATTTTTAACATTTCACCATTTACATTTACTATACTGTTTTCTACCTCCCTGACCCACTTCAGATTTACCAGACAGCCGCTGCTGCATCTTGTAAATCCATCTGATCCCAGTTTGTCTTCCATCTCTTTCATTGAAAAAATAGTGGTTTCATATGTTCCATTAACTGTGTGAAACGTCAGTCTATGCCCCATACTTTCAATCCATTCAATATCAGACGTTTTTATTCTTCTTACCCCGTCCCTCATGGAAATAGACAAATACTTTTCTTTTGTTCTTTCCAGAGAACGGATTGCTTTTTTCAGGGTTTCTGTAAAGCTTGCATAGCTGATCGGCTTCAAAACATAATCAAGCGCATTTACTTTATATCCCCGTAACGCATACTGCGCCATATTGGTGATAAAAATAATAATAACCTGCTCATCCACTTTACGAATCTGTTCTGCGGCTTCCATCCCATCCATCATGCCCATTTCAATATCCATCAAAATGATATCCTGCGCCTTGTTATAACCATCTACTATTTCATATCCATCATGGAACCTTGAAACCTGAAACTGCTCTTGCTGCGCCTCTCCAAATTTCTTCAGATATTCCTGTATTGTCTCAGCGTAGTTATCATCATCCTCGACAATTGCTACATGTATCAATTTATTTTTTCCTTTCTGCCGCCTTTGGCCAAATCATATTTTAGTTTCTGTTTGTAAAGACATTCCTTCACTTTGCAGAATGCCTTTTTCAAAAACTTTCCAGATTTTATTTCATTTACAACTTAACCATCTCACATATGGTCTGTTTCACTTTCTCCATATCCAGCGGCTTCGCCAGATGGGCATTCATTCCAGCTGCAAGACAGTTCTCTTCATCCTCTTTGAAAGCATTCGCTGTCATGGCAATGATCGGAATCGTCTTTGCTGCATCCCTGCCAGCACCTCTGTCAGCTGTGTATTTAATCCGCTTGTATCTTTTTTATCAAATGCAACTCCAAGCTCCACTGACTGCAAAGTTTCTTCCAGAATCCTGAATTTCAATCCTGTATCTGCCATAAACTGGTCTACTGAAGTGTCATGTGCTGCCAACGCATCCACATACCCTTTACTTAGAAGAATAAAGATCAGGTCTCTTTTCTGTACGAAAATCACCTTACGCAGCTGAGGAAACGTACCATCATGACTGCGGATGATATCCTCTGGTTTGGTGGTATTCTGTACAGCGATCACTTTATCCTCCAGATCCTGCAATGTCTGGATGTCACTGTCTTCGTTTACCGCACCTACCTGACGGCTGCGCATGTAAGGTCCGGCCCAGTTATATTCATCCTCACGCCCGGTCATGGTAAAACTACTCCAGATACAGTCTATCTCTCCATCTGCCAGTAAATCCTTCTTGTCCTCCCAATTGATGAAAACAAATTCCGGAGCATACCCCATTCTGGAAAAAGCTTCCCTGGCCAGTTCTACGTCAATTCCCGTCATTTCCCCATTGGCGTCTGCATAACTAAACGGAGAATAGTTGTCACAGCCCACTATTATTTCAGGCAGATTTTCATTTTTTGTATTTTCCTCAGCTCTGCTGCATCCGCCGAGTATGCTTCCCAGCAGCAGAACTACCAGGCCAAGGCTGATTATCTTTTTCATAGGCTCCCCCTTTGTATCCTTAGAAGCTTAATTACGTTTTTCCCTTGCATAAGATCATAATCTTCCGCCAACCATCATTCTTGTATTCCCCTCAAGTATATCACAAAGGTATCTAATATAGACAAAAACATTCCAAAATAACTAGGCAAAAGGGATTTTTTTTAAGCGCAAACTATGTTAAAATGTGGCAAACTTAAATTATTTGATGGAGAACTCCAATGAACAAACTATTTAATTCTGAAATAGATTTAAAGCTCCGGTTATTTTATGTCCTTGCCTGGACAGGATGTATTGCAAATACTATTGGCTATGTGTCAAATGCACTGTTGTATGGACTGTCGGCCGCTACGCTGTTTCCTTTTTTCTGCGCTCTGATTATCTATGCAGCCAGTGCCTATGGTATCCATACAGGTAAAACGCGAGTACCTGCGCTTCTCATTCTTTCCATATGCAATCTGGTGGAATTCCCCGTACTGTATTGTCTGTACGGACCATACCGGTTGTCTTATATGATATTGGGAATCGTGGCCACAGCGCTATTCCTTGAAGATGCCTGGAGAATTGCCGGTACATCCCTGCTGATGTTATTTGACTGTATGCTTATTATATGGAAAATGGTCCGGCCGGATTTTTTCTCAGCCTTCGTGGTTGAAGAAAATCTGCTTTCCGCAGTCATTACCTTTTTAATCGCCAGCGGAAGTATCATATCCATGCTGACTATTCTTCTCAGGCAATACGCCCAGCAGCAGAAATGTATGCAGCAGATGACAGAAGACCTGCAGCTGGCAGCACACCTGGATCCATTGACCCGGTTATATAACCGACGCTATCTTACACAATATCTGACGGACAAAATAAGTGACGGTGAGGTAACTTTCGCTGTGGTTCTTCTGGATATTGATAATTTTAAGCAGATCAATGACACCTATGGTCACATGTTTGGCGATGAAGTTTTACAGAGCTTTTCCCAAATTCTTCTGAAACATATGAAAGGTCATGGCATTGTCACCCGTTTTGGCGGGGAAGAATTTATGCTGGTATTTAATTCCGTGGATAAATCCTCTATGCAACAAATTCTGAGTCAGTGCGCATCCGATTTTAACCTTTTCGGTCTGTCCACCAAGAAACGACCTATGACTTTCAGCGGTGGGGTTGCTATTTTCCATAATGAAGACATGCTGGTCAAGCTTTTTAACCAGGCGGATGAACGATTGTATGAGGCGAAGCATACCGGGAAGCAGCATGTAGTGTATGAGTAATTGCAGTAGCTTGCACCATCCTTTTATATTTAACTAAACGAACATGTCTGCTTACGCAGACATCACCATAAATGAAAGTCGATTGCTCCGCGCCTATGGCGCTCCCACAATCGCTGACTGTATTCGTAATCCGGGCTATCGCCCTACTTACTCATACAGTCTAGCCTGTGCAATATCCATAAATCCAACATGCAAGCATGCTGGATTCATGGCTGCTGCACAGGACTTTCATAGTAAAAAAGATCCTGAGTAAGTTGGATGTCCATTTCCTAACAACTTGCTCAGGATTTTTTACTTAATACTTTCTTTTTACAATTCTCTTTTTATAACTCTCTTTCCCTTCGCTCTATTTCCTTTATCCTTCCCGGACCACCTTCTGGATCAGCCTGATCCTGTCTTTTCCAATTCCCTTGTTTGAAAGGATTCCGCATCCCGGTGTAAAAATAAAATTCTTTCCGCCTACTTCTGCACACGCATTCTGATATCTCTCTTTGAACCTTTTCTCAATTTCCTCCAGCGAAGAAGAGAAAGTAAAATCCGAAACTCTCTCAATTCCTGCCATAATCACCTTGTCTGTGTGGGAACGGACTTCGGAAATAGAGGTGCGCTCCTCATCACTGACTCCAGGCACATGATCTTCCCAGTTAAACGCCTGGGCTTCACACTGATAGATCTGGTCAAACATAAGATTTTTGATTCCATGTACATGAAGCACATTAAACCAGGTATACCCTTTCACTTTTTCCAGAAAATCCATGAGAAAAGGCTTCTCAAACCGCTGGAAATCAGCTTCACTGATCAATTCCCTGGTTGTATACTGGGTAGAATAAAAGAATCCATCTACACCAGCTTCGATCATGCCTTTGGCAAGTCTCAGATTGTTCTCATGAATCACTTCCAGCCCATGCATCAGTTCGTTCGGATATTTCTCTATATAATCAGAAACTGTCGGCACCTGGTAACTGCTGTAATCCAGACCTTCCACCCGCTCTATAGGTGAAGTACAAAGCTTCAGCCAGGAAAGCGGAGTAAAAAATGTGGGAATTACCACTTTTTCTTTTTTGTAATGTTTCACAATTCCGTCAGCCGCACGAAGTTCCCTGGCAAATACCGGGTTTTCCAGTGTCAGAGGCTCCAGCGCAGCCAGTGCCTCCGGTGAAGAAAACGCAAATTTCTTTGTAATTCCGCAAAGTCTGGCAGGATCATTTTCAGGAAATTCGATCACATCCCCGCAGGCTTCTCCCATATACTGAGGCTGTGACATGATCTTTACCAGATCCCAGTTATTTTCCTCTGTGAAACGAATGGTTCCGGCAATCATTTTCTCCGGATCACGGTCGATTAGCGAATTATGCTGCCAGCCTCCGATCGGTGTTACGTCCACTTCTTTTCCTTCCAGAACTGCCTGGATTCTCTGATAGCCATTCATCATCGTTCTCTCCAATCTTCCCATCCCTCTTCCGTTCCCATTGGACAGGATACTATACATTTTCCGCAGGCCAGCTTTCTTCCCAGCTTTGTGTTTTTCGCACGGTTTCTTCCATCACTGCATAACTGGTAATTTACCATTTTTTCCCGGGAAATGCCAGGTTCCCACTGAACACCGCTCAGCACCTTAAACAAACATGCATCTACACATTTGCGACAGTCTCCGCAATGACTTTTATCCATCGGGATTCCGTCATCCAACGGTGCATCCACCAGAATCCCGGACATGGAAAGCCTTGGACCAAATCCTGGCGTGATCAGCAGATTGTTCTTTCCGATCCAGCCAAGACCAGCACGCCTTGCGGCCTCCTTCACGGAAAATTCAGCTGTCATTGTCTTACTCAGATCCGGCAGAACTACAACATGATGCGCAATCCCCTTTTCCTCCAGCATCCTGCTCATTTTTGCCTCAAATTCATTCCGATAGGGAAAAGTAGCATATTGGATTTCACGGAAATGAGGTTCTTTATATCCTTTCAAAGTCAGCATTTCAGAAAAAGGAAATACAGTTACGATCACGTGGGTATAGGTTCCCTTACAGGCGTCTTTCCACAAAGCACAGCTCCCCCAGAATGCATTCGGATAGCTCTCTTTCACAATGCTGTCTATCGCATTTTCAAGCTCTTTTCTTTCCATTCTGTATTGCCTCCACATTTATTAATCTATCTTCAATTACTGTATTCTGGATTTCAGCGTAAAGTTCATTTCTCTTCTCTTCATCTCTGCAGGAACGAGCTTCGTCCAGCATTGCATCTACATCCGGGTTGCTATATGTAGAATAGCTTTCTCCGGAATGAAGAACTGCATAGATTGCAGCATCAACATCCAGATATTGTCCGCCGCCATGCAGATCCACTACATAATCAGCAATCCCAAGAATCATCCCCAATATAAATTCTCCATATTTATAAGAAAATGAATCTCCCGGCTGTTCCCGGTCAAATACCCGGTTTAGATTGACTCCGTCCACCGGACTTCCATTAGCCTGACCTTCATATGCTGAAACATTCAGGATTGGAACCAGAAGTACATTCCCATATAGTTCTTCCGGCTTCAATTCCTCCCGCAGATGCATAACCGTGATGATTCCGTCGTATTCATCTCCATGAAGCGCTGCTTCCACCCAAATTGTCTTCTGTTTGTGACCCTGGCTCCCCTGTATTCCCTTCAGATAATAATATGGAATCTTCTGCCTTATTCCTTCCACTTTAGTGGAAAAGAATCCTGCCAGGCTGCTTCCACATTCCATGTTCCTTGTCTTTTCCCGGAACAAGGCCAGTTCTCTTTCCACTTCCTTCTTCATTGGTATTCTCCTTTCGGTTTCCTTTTGTAAAAAGGATCAATCCCAGTATGATGATTCCACCACCAAGAATAGTTCCGGTACCAGGTATCTCTCCCAGCATTGCAAAACTCATAATACTGCTTAACAGTGGTGTAAGAAACATTGCATTGGTCACATCTGACGTCTTATCCGCAAGATTCAGCGCTTTGTTCCACATCGCGTATGCGATCACGCTACCGAATATTCCCAGAAACAATACGCTGACCAATCCATTTCTGTTCCATCCGTGTATTCCCTGAATAGTTTTTGGCAAAAACAATAAATACAACACAGCTGCACTGATCATGCTATATTCCGTGATCTGATACGCACTGTATCTTTTTACCAGGATTCTGGTCAGCAGATTGTACCCGGTAAAACAAAGCATCGCCAGAACAATAAGAAAAATACCACTGCCGGCATATGCATCTCCATTCCAGAAACAGACGATCAAAACTCCAATAAATTCTACTGCAATTGCCGCAATCTGAATTTTCCTCAAATGTTCATGAAACAATATACTTCCGAACAGTGCCACCATGATCGGCGAGGAACTGACGATTACACTGGAAGTCGAAACGGATACCGTCTCCATTCCATTATTCAAAGCTACTACATACAATACAAACCCGGCAGCTCCTGTCAGCAGAAAAACTGGTATATCCCTTCTGGCAGGAAGCGTCTCCCGACGAAAAATGACTGTCAGCAGCGTAACTGCGCCAGCAGACAAATACCGCAGCGCACTCAGTGCAAACGCATCATAATACAGCAATCCGACCTTCGTAAAAATGTAAGTCAGAGCCCAAAGTAAAATCGTTCCCCAGGCCAGTAATAAAACTTTCAACTGTTTATTCTCTATTTTATGCATGTTCTAAATCCGTCCAATTTATACCCTGTATTCCCATCAATTTTGTAGATTTAGCGTTTTAGCGGATGATAGCATAATTGAGAGATTGTGTCACTTACTCAAATATATTTTTGAAAAAACAATCCCGCGCAGGCTATGCCTTTATCCTGACATAACCTACGCGGGATCTTTCATCCATAATTTTTTCTTATAGCCTGATTACAAATAACTCTCCTCATTATCTTTCATTTAGCGGATATAAAAATATGTCTCATTACCCACACAAACCCTTTTGCCGTCCGCAGCTCCGGATTTGAAAAGTGTCCTCCCCTATTCCACTCCAGAATACAGTCTATATTCTCTTCTTTCAGCAGTGCATATCCCTCCCGGATGCAGTTGCCAACCTTTGCCATCACGGGATTTCTAGTTCTTTCCTCCCGATCACCAAGACTCAGATAAACCACATCACCGTTACTCTTGTACTGTCTCATGTATTCCATAAATCCCGGATACCAGACTGATGGAGATACCGCCGCCACACCGGAAAATAAGTCCGTCTGGCAGGATGCCCACAAGGAAAATAACCCGGCCAAAGAATATCCGCCGATGCAATATATCTTCTCTTTATCCGTGCATAGCTTCTTGATTTCTTCTAACGTCTCTGCTGCACCATTGCCGAAGCCTTCTTCTCCAAATACAGCTGGCGCCTCCCAAGGAGCCAGATCACGATTCCAGTTTTCTACCTTCACCGCGACCAGCTGAAACTCCAGATCTGTCAGCCTTTCAATTTCCCGGACTTCCTCTTCCAGAAGCGGAAGGTCATGATCTCCAACCGGCTGTATCAGGACAATCTGAGCCTGGCGATTCCCAAATTTATATATTATTTTCTCTTGATAAGATGAATCCGCACAAAAATCTCTATTACTCATTATAATTTTCCTCTTGAAAAATTTCTCTTAGTGCGTTTGAAAAATCCCATGCCCGCTATGTTCTTATCTCAACATACTCTGCATGGGATTTTTTCTGAAAATTTTAAATATGTTTCTTCGTTAATATCTTCTGCTCCCTTCTCCGCCCTATCTGCGCGTTCCTTTTCTCTCTGCGTGTTTCGTCGTTCAGCCTGAATGTCCATTTTCTCCATGTTTTCAAATAAAAATCCCATTCCACGACCTCCAATCTCACCCATTAACTCTCTTGCTTCTTCACTGGGCACGTTCATCTTCATTAGTAAGGACCATAATATGTCCTGGTATAGTCATGTTTCTTTTGTTCTGCGCGGTTTTCTTCATAGTTCTTCCTTATATGAGAAACAGGTCACAGACAAAAGATATATACATTTTCATATTAGCATGTGCTTATTTTGAATACAAGAAGTAAATAATCTTTTTTAGCAAAAAACGATGCCCTGGCAAATTATCACCACGGCATCGTTCTTTCGACTATTGCTATTACAAATTTAAACTATAAATAATCTATCCAATCAATCTGCTGGTTGTATTTGCGCAACTGATGATTGCAACTAAAATACCTGTTATAATACCGGCAAGATACGGATTCTTAGAAACTTTATAAAGCATCCTGTCAATTACAGAAGCTCCTGGAATGATCATCAGGAACGCCCAAAGCTGTGCGATGTTCATTGGAGCATTATTATCTGACCATGCCATGTGTCCCTGGCTTACATAGGTACCATACTGAATTGCAAGTAAAATAATAATCGGAGCCATTGTAACTAATGTTAATATTAAATTATTTACCCATGATTTTTTTCCTCCGATCTGGTTAAAGTTAAAACTGTTGCTTGAAACAGAATATGCAACGTAGAAGATCAAGAATAAAAATGCATGTGGGAAAATCGCCATACGAAGCGTATTTGCATTTACAATCTTCATTCCTACGTTCCAAATACGGAAATCTGTCATAAAGAAATAATCAGCAGTAAATACGCAAAGGTAAGAAGCAATTACAACAATAAGCGCAAGAAGAATTGTTTTACCCAGCTTCTTCAGTGGCATTTTCACTCCACTTTCAACTAAATCCGTATTTGCACCATTCAGCTTATACGATACAATCATTACAATAATGCTCAGAATACCATTTAACGCAGCCCAAAGAGCAATACCAAAAATCATCGGCTGTTCTGCAAATCCGACATTTTTACCAAATTCCACTACTGGCTGATATGTTACAGCACCAATAATCGTAGTTATTACTGCACAAAGTACATATATCTTTAAACTCTTCTTATCTGCCTTCTTAGCAACTGCCAAATCCTGTGCTCGCAGCTCTTCGAACGTTTTTGTATAAAGAAGCACTGTTGCAAGTGATATGATAAAGAAAATAACTCCAATTAATCCCACAAAGTTGAACGCCTCTTTTACCTGCCAAATCTGACTTCCATTATCAATAGATACCGGGTATCCGAAGGCTTCACCAAAAAATTCAATGGTAGCTGCTGCAGATCTCTTTGAAAAATGTGACCATGGATGGATCTGTGCCGGGTTATAAATAACACGAATTGCATCTTCCCCATCAATTGTTTCATGATAAATAGTTCCTGCTTCCCTCACATCCTGTCCTTCCGGATCTGTTCCGAAATGCAGAAATGACTGTGCGAAATAACTCTTTTCCATAAAGTATGGTGCCTGAAGTATCTCTCCATCATCTGTTAATGTCTGATGGAAAAATTCATCATATTTGCAAGCTATAATTCCAACATCACGAGAACCATAATTATTTTTGTATGGAGAACCAACACCAGCTAAAGAAGCAAGTCCTCCCATAGTATCAGCTTCTACATACATTGCGTCCTGACAATTCAGAAGAACTGCTGAAATAATGTGTTCTCCAGAAGCATCATCTGCCTGGACAGCCCAGTTTGAGGACATTCCCCCCATTGAATGACCTGTCACACCAATTTTAGTCTTATCTACATATGGAAGCCTTGAGACTTCTAAAGCCCCCTGATAAACAGCAGTAAATTCAAATCCAGAACCATGCCCACCAGCATAATCCCCAATATCAGACTCACCACATCCCGGCTGGTCAACTGCAAGAACAACATATCCTCTTCTTGCCAGCTCAACCGGATTAATGTCCTGCATTTCTTTATTGTTCAGATATCCATGACTTGTAACAACTGCGGGTGCCGGCGTATCTGCTGTCGCATTATCCGGAACATACAAATTAGCACTGATTCCCATTCCTTCTTCTGTTTCCCAATACATGTGTTTCATTTTAACATGTCCGAAATTCGTCTGGACCAGAGATGCTACAATACTGCTCAGAAGCATCAGTGCAATTGAAACCACAAGCATAATGGATGCTTTCTTTTTCATGTTTTTCATGATTCTTCCCCCTTGTAAAATATTGATATTTGAGATAGCTAAATATTATATTGAAATTTTCTCAATAGCAATATATAATTGAGTAAATATTTACTAAATTATTACTCAACAGGAGGGCAGCTATGTCTATCACAGCAAAAGAAATTGCAAATGCACTAGGTCTTTCTCCTTCTGCAGTCTCTTTGGCACTTAATAACAAACCAGGAGTCAGCGAGGAAACCAAAAATACAGTTTTAGAATATGCAGAAAAACATGGTTTCGTCTTCAAAAAATATGATATGTCTCAAAATAAAAAATTAAATATCCTTTTCATCATTCACCAGGAGTATTCTCTTGCCTTGGATTATCACAATATCTCACTGGAAATGCTGGACGGAATCAGCGAAGTTTGCCAAAATCATCATTGTATTTTAAACTCACAGACCATAAAGTCAGATGAAGATTCTATTCGCAATTGCATCGAAAATTTAAGACTTAATCCGGTAGATGGTATCCTGATTCTTGGAACCTCAATCCAGAAGGAAACAGTCAAACGCTTTTTGTCACTAAATATTCCACTTGTCCTTTTAGATTCCTCATTAGATTCTGTTGATTGCAGCCGCATCTGTATTAATAATATACAAGGAAGCTATCATGCAACAGATTACCTTATTCAGATGCGCCATTCGCAGCCAGGATATCTTTGTTCAAATATCCGACTCAATAATTTTGAAGAGCGCCGTCTTGGTTTTAAAGAGGCACTTCATGATCATGGCTTATCATATTCAAGATCTATTATTCACGAACTTTCACCATCTATTGACGGTGCTTTTGCTGATTTTATGGAAATACTTGAACAGAACCAGGATTTAGCCGACTGCTATTTTGCTGATAATGATCTGATTGCGATTGGCGTAATCCGGGCACTCCAGGCAAAAGGCATTAATGTCCCGGAAGACGTTGGCATTATCGGTTTTGATAATATTAACCTTTGTCGTATATTGCAACCTTCCCTAAGTTCCATTGCCTTTTCGCGCAAATATCTTGGGCAATTGGCTATTTACCAGCTTTTATACCATATTCAAAATCCAAATCAGCCCCATATAAAAATTGCAATTGATACAAAGCTGATAAAACGATTTTCGATATAACCTTATGACTACCCACTTAGATTTTTCGTCCAATAATAAATCTCATGCAAATTATGTACTTATTTCACCATAACTTGCATGAGATTCTTCTCAAGGCGCCACTCATCTTCGGACAATTTCCATCCTGATTACATCCTTCAGCCTCTTCATATCCACCGGCTTGGACACATGTGCATTCATACCAGCTTTCATGCTGCGCTCAATATCTTCCTGAAACGCATTGGCAGTCATTGCAATGATCGGAATGGTCTTTCCAAGAGGATTTCTGCCAGTTCGGATCTCCTTCGTCGCCTCATATCCATTCATAACCGGCATCTGCACATCCATTAAGATAGCCGCATATTCTCCCGGCCGTACTTTTTCAAAAGCTTCCACCAGCAGCTTTCCATTTCCAAAAACAGTACAGCCTGCACCTTCCAGCTCCAGCATGGAAACCAATATTTCAGCATTCAACGCATTGTCTTCCGCACAGAGGAAATGCAGGCCACTTAAGCTGAAAGCCTCGCCCTTATTCTGTTCAGCTTTATTCTTTACACTACCTTCATCATAGAAAGCCATTTTATTTTGCGATTCACCTTTTAATATTTCTTCACTCAATGATACTCTATTGGGGATTTCTCCATCTTTCGCACTACCATTCAGATATATATTCCCCAGCCTATCCTCAGGCTTCTTCAGCATTTTTTCTTCCTGGCACACCTCAAACGGAATCTCGATTTCAAATCTGCTTCCCTTTCCAAGCTCACTTTCCACGCAGATCTTTCCGCCCATGGCATCCACTATATTCTTAGTAATCGCCATTCCAAGTCCGGTTCCCTGGATTTCGCCTACAGTTGCTTCTGAACGGGAAAACGCGTCAAAAATATGCTCCAGGAATTCCTTAGACATACCCATTCCGCTGTCCTCTATCACAAAATAATAATTTCGTTCCTGCTCATCTATATCTGTTTCCCCTATGGTAAAACGAATCTTCCCTCCATTTGGAGTATATTTAATCGCATTGGAAAATATATTCATCAAAACCTGCCGGAACCGGACTGGATCTCCATATAGGTATCCATATCTTGCATTCTCTCCCCTGACAGTCAGTTCCAGATTCTTTTTATTAATCTGCGGGCGTATGATCGTAATAATCTGTTCAATCTGCGCACCGATATCCATAGCTTCATTTCTAAGTTCCATGGAACCATTCTCGATTTTACTCAGATCCAGGATGTCATTGATAAGATCCAACAAATACTGGCTGGAAGACTGCAGTTTCTCAATATAGTTTTTCAGCACTTCCGGATTTTCTACATTCCGCCACATCAGCTCTCCCAGTCCCACAATGGCGTTCATGGGTTTACGGATATCGTGACTCATATTAGCCAGAAATTCTGTCTTGGAACGGTTCGCCTGCTCTGCTGCCCGTCTGGCATAATCCAATTTCTTATTGATTTCCTGATTTTCCCGGAGTGTCTGCTCCAGCTTCCGGTTACTGCGCGTCAGCTGTCTTTTGGCATCAGTCAGCTGATTGTTGATCTGTTGGATCATAAAATATTCGTTATGAAAAATCCCATATATGTGATCTTCTGCCCAGGCTACATATTTAGGATACTCGTTGTTAAACTCCTGAAATTCCCGGCTGTTTTCAACCTTTGAAAGGATAACCAGACGTCCCTCTTTATAAGAACGGATAACTGCAGGTACCACCAGGTTTTCTTTTGCAAAAGTAAGCTCCAGTGAATATTATTCTTCCTCGTTATCCTCCAGTTTCTCTTTCTCCGAAATCATTTTAAACAGAGACTCCCCCTCACTTAAGCTCAAATCAGGGCTGCATTGACGTATTTTTCTGATATTCCATTTTCTGTCACATAAAAAAACTGCGTATATCATCTCTTCTAATACAACCTCTGCTCTCTTAGTTTCATAACATCAAAGACAAGAAAAAAATACTGTTTTTATAACACTCTGCCCAATATACAAAGTAGACTCCATCAATCAAGCACAAATCTTATTCGCTCTCTCCAGCAATTCCCTGGCATCCTTCGAATAAATATCCACCGGCCACTTTTTCCAGATGTCATTGGTACTTTCAAATGCTTTTCCGCCAACTGCCACCTTTATATTCGGAAACTCCTTTTTAATCTCCCTTACCGCCTTTTCACAGTCCATCAGATGCTGTGGCATAGATACAGACAATGTGATCAGATCTGGCTGATTCTCCTTTACAGATTCCATAATATAATCTACCGGAACCGCAGCCCCAAGGAAAATACTGTCCCATCCGTGATTTTCAAAAAGGTCTGCTACAATGCGCGCTCCCATCTCATGAAGCTCCATTCCCGGACAGACACTTAAGATCGTCTTATTCTTTCTCTCACCGTCAAAAAGCTTGTCGTACATCTGGGACATTGCCATCTGGGTAACTGAGGTACAATAATGTTATGTATCGACAGAAATCTCCGCTGTATGCCAAAGCTCTCCTACTCTTCTCATACTCTCAGAAAGAATCTCCACATAAATATCATCAAGCTCCATTCCCTGTTCCATAAATTTACGGATCTTTCCAACAGCCCCGCGGGTATCCTTTTTGAAAAGACAGCCCATATATTCCTCTATTTCTTTTTCATAACGTGATTCTTTTTTCACATTATCTGCGGGAACATAATCCCGGATGCACTGCTGTGCCTCCTCGATCAGCTGCTGCGGCTTCTCATGCTTCTCCTCACTTACCACCTTCGGTATCGTTTTCTTGATCGCTTCCAGATGGAAAATCACATATTCTCTTGTCTGCTCACGGGTAAAACGTTTCTTGTGGATTCCAACCATAAGTTCATATAACCACACTGCATAACTATTCATGATCTTCTCGTCGCCTAACACATAAGCCGTGTACAGATAATCTATATTATAGCGGGTATCCCTGTAAATAATCTTTCTCGCGCGTTCATCAATAGACCGGAAATACTCTTCCTTATCATGACTCTCTCTTGCATAAGATTCCTCCACAAGATGTTCAAACTCAGCCTCATATTCCATCCATAACAAACTCATTTTGTAAACAACTCCTTCTGTTTCTTTTGTATCCACAAAAGTATTAAATCTTAACTCAAACAATACTATAATAAATAATATACACTTAGCATCTGCTTGGCTCTGAACAAAAAAAATTAATCCAGCTCTTATAATTCAAAAAAAATTATAAGAGCTGGATCAATCAGATTACCAATTATTTATCTGCCAGTACCTCATCTAACCAAGCATATGCCTCCGTCACATCATAATCTCCCTTATGTGGCTGAAGCCATGCAAATTTGAAATTCGCATTTTGAATATCCGCATTATTTGTAATGCTATAACGCAAAACTGTTTCCAGCGCAAAAGAAGTATCACGGTCATTCATGCCATGGCGTACATACCAGTTTGGTGCTTTTACACCAGAAGCATCGTTATTTTCTTTATCATTCAGATAAGCAACTGCATTTGTCATACGGATCTGTTTCTGTAATGCCTGTCCATCCTCGGTTTCCAGATACTCGTCCCAGGTAAGGCCTGTATCATCTTTTCCACATCCATTTCCTTCCACCACATCATTATCCCAGGAATATGGATTAAACGCACAATACTCAACGTCTTTGGAGCCAAAAAGAGAATCTTCATTTGTGGGCCCGTAATTCAGACCTGCATTACTGAATGCACTCACCACTTTCAACTTATTATTAGAAGCAACATAGGTAAGATGCTTATCATAATCGTATGTAAAGCTGCCATCTTCTCCAAAAGTAACCCAATCCAGCGGACCTGCTGCTTCCTTTCCATTTGTCTGTAGAACTTCCAGATCTTTTTTCATTGTATCTACACCATATTCTTCAATAGATGTCTCAATCTCATCTTTCATTAAATCTGTAATTGCATCTTTGAGATTATCACTGGTAAGCGGCGTTCCATCATCTAATTTTAAGCCAAGCTGGTTTACATAATCACTGTAGTAACCTGCCAGAAGTTCTGACGTTTCCGGATCCACTGTATGATCTTCTTTATTATACCAGATGTTTTCTTCTTTATCTGGGTCTGTCTCAAAATTCTCGCCTTCCAGAGCTGTACGGATATCTTTGTATGTCCATTCATAAGCCGCACAAGCATTCCCCAGATCTGTGATCGGACAATAAGCAATTACTCCAAAAACATCATCATTTATGGTAGAAACCAAAGTTCCATCATCCTGCTTTTCAATTCCTGCTGCTCCAATTTCATATAAAGAATCAAAATAATCAGAGCTATTTCCACTTGCACCAATAACAGCAGATAATGCACCACCTCCAGAGGTTCCTGTAATCACGATCTTTTCTGTATCACCAGCTGGAAGTGCTGACGCATTATTGCGCAGATAACGAATTACAGCTTTGGTATCTGCCACGATTCCAGGTGCATGTCCATCATATTTTCCATCAACAGGCTCCTGCTTACGGGAACGTCCACCGTAACTTACAAGAATACAATTTCTTGAAAGAATTGCTCCTACTTTGTCATTATCATCACTGCTTGTATATTCTGCAACTTCCTCCGGATCATCTTCTGCCACTTTCGTCCGGCTTGCCCAGCTGTTTGCAATCCAGCCAGAATTATTCACACATAAAATAATCGGAGATTCTGCTGTCGCACCTTCTGGAACGTAAATGCTGATTCTCTGATCCGATATTGACGGTTCTGAAAGATAAACATCAATATATTCCGTAACCTTCGTTTCTTTTCCATCTACTTTCACTGTCAATTCCTGTGTTAAAGCATCTGCAATATCCACATTTCCTGTAGGTGGCATGACTTCTTCATCCTCTGTACTTTCTGCTAAAGCCATAACAGAATTACCTGCCAGAAGGCTTAGCATCATCGTTCCAGCCACTACTTTTTTTAAATACTTTCTCTTCATTCTCTTCTCCTTTATACTATTTATTGACTATATAATATTTATTTGCATTCCACATTTGAAAAGCAGATATACTTTTATATTACGCTTTTCTAGTTCTTCTTCAATGTTATTTCATTTCTATTTTGTACTGTTTGTTGAACTACACAATTAATAGTGATATACTTATTCCAATTCAAATAGAACCGTAACAAATGTTATACTTATCTCAATGCATAAAGGAGACTACATACACTCATGAAGCCACTTAACAATGCCGAACATATTTTTAAATATCTTTATGAACATCAGATTAATTACAGCAATTATCAGGAACATGAAAAAGCTCTTTGTTCTTTTTTTCCTGATAAAGCTTCTTATGACGAATTCATTAAGTCTAATCTGCAGCCCTTTAATTTTTTAAGCTACCAGGATTTCCTTCCAGATACAGAGCATATGGACGCATTTTTTCATCCCCGTTTTATTCAACAGCAGGCTCATTCCCATAATTTTTTTGAAATGAAATATCAATTACAGGGAACCAGTACTGTTACAATTGGAAATGAAGCTATTGTTTTGAAAGAAAATGATATATTACTGATTGCACCATCCATTCCACATCTTACCGAAATATTTGACGCAAGTTCTTATATGATTAACGTAGTAATCATACCAGAATATATTTCGTTGCTATTCCCCCGATTACTATCATTTTCAAACACATTCAAAGACTTCTTTTTAACGTCCCAAAATGATACTGGTAATTTTACACCTTACATGCACCTTCATATAAAATATCCTGAAGAAATCGTATATCTGGTAAAGCGAATTTTCCACTATTATTCACCACCACGAAAAACTTTTTCCCACCTTAATTCGCTTATTACTGAATCCGAATTAGAAAGTCTTTTTCTTTTGCTCTTACAAAAGCAGAGCTTTGTAGAAAAATATTACAACGTGCAGCAAAACCAATCAATCAAACAAATGATAGACTATATTATTGATCATCTGGACAGTATTTCTTTTGCAGAATTTGCTGATTACTTTCATTACAGTCAGTCTTACGCCAGCCGTTTTATCAAGAAATATACCGGCATGACTTTCACTGACCTTGTAAAAAATATGCGTTTGAAAAAAGCTGCAAGCCTTCTTTGTTCAACTTCCTTAACTGTAGAACAGGTTGCCCTTCAAACTGGATATTCTGGAAGAACAAATTTTTACCAGAGCTTTCAGAAGCATTATGGCGTCACCCCTTCTGAATTCCGAAAGAACAAAAGAATACCGGCGGACCTTTAATCCCGCCGGTATTCTTTTGGTATTCTTTTTCTATTCTCTTTTCATTTTCTATTTATTTACTTCCCCGAAGCATTCCTCAACTTTTCTGATAACTTCCTTATCCAGCCAGCCTCTGCCGCCCATATCTTCCAGAATCCCACAAGCTTTTTCATGGGACATTTCCTTTTTATATGGCCGGCTCTCTGTCAGCGCCTGATAGATATCAGCACATGCCATGATTCGCTCCTGGGTATTCAATTCCTCTCCTGTTTTTCCAAAAGGATATCCACTGCCGTCCAGATGTTCATGATGAAAAGCTGCCCAATCCCTCATCTCATGGAAATTATCAATTTCTGCCAAAATATAATAGGTGTAAGCAGCATGATGCTTCATGATTGCAAACTCATCATCCGTAAGGCGCCCCGGTTTTTCCAGAATCTCATTTCCAATGGCTACCTTTCCAATATCATGCAGCGCACCAGCCAGATACATCTTCTGTGCTGTCTCCTCATCAAAACCCATGAAGCGTGCCAGTCTCTCAGCAGTCTCTGCTACTCCAATAGAATGTGTGCTGGTAAAAGGAGATTTATAATCAACGATTCGGGCAAAAAACTTTGCCAGCTCTTTTATCTGGGAAAAATCAAGCTCCTTTGTTTCACGTGAAACTCTATTCCACAGCTTTTTTTCCAGATCTTTTTGTTTCAGAGACAGGAAATGTTCCTCTGTAAATGCTGCACGGAAACCATTTATGCACTCTTCATCCACAACTGAGCCATTGATTTGTGTGATAAAATTATCCCCCTGCTTCCAGGTATCTTCTGCAAACTCTTCTTTTCCATAATCCCGGTCCAGCAAATCACAAAAATGTATAATTCTTGCAAAAAGCGGAACCTCCTTCCAGTTTTTCCCGAAAGGACCACTTCCATCTGCATTTTCATGGTGATACAATATTACATTTTTTACATCTGTATGAAAAGGAAGGTTGCGGATATTTTTTTCGCCCAGGGCACAATGAATGCCAAGCTGTGGTACTGCTTTGCCACTTATGTCATTACCATCCTCATTCCTTACTGAACCTGCAGTGAAATTTTTATTCGGGCTTTTATCCAAGCTTTCATTCGAGCCATCGTTCTGACTTTCATCCATCCCCTGCAGTTCTTCCTGTATATACTGTGTAAGTGCATTATCATGCAGCAAAGCACACACAGTCAGATCCTGCAGCTTTTTCCCCTGGATTCCCATCTGCTGTGCCATGCACACACTCATATATGCCACACGCTTCGCATGTTTATCTGTTACATGGACCAGCTCCGCCTCTACGCAGTCTAACGCGTAGGAGCAGGCTGCCATCAGACCTAAAACATCTAATTCCATATAGAATAATTTCCCCTCTTACTTCATCTTAAAAGCGCCTTTTCCATGCTGCTTCACATCATACAAGGCCGCATCTGCTGCTCTGCACAAGGATACGAAATCCTCTCCCTGCTCTGGGAAAGCAGAACCTCCGGCGCTTGCAGACAACTCCACCTCTTCGCCTGTAGACAACGTCAGATGAGAAATCAGCCTCTGGAAATCTGCCATATAATTCCGCACTTCCTCTGCATTCATATTTTTCAGATAAGCAACGAACTCATCCCCGCCATATCTTCCAATAATACTGTCCTGTGGAAAACAGGTTCGCATCATTTCTGCAAAGTGCTTCAGGCACAAATCTCCGTTGTTATGTCCATAAGTGTCATTATATTTTTTGAAATTATCTACATCAATAAATACAAAATATCCAGGAGTCTTCTTACTAAGTTCTCCTTCCAGCGCACTCTGGAATGCCCTGCGGTTCAAAATTCCTGTAAGCGCATCTGTAGCCGACAAGCCCATGTACATCTTCTTATCTTTTTTCTCCAGGAACACAATGGTAAGCATATACAAAACCGTGAAGCCCACAAGAATACTGCCATATACTCCACCCCACGCTGAAAAATGCTGGGTAATATCTGAAATATTCTTATTCGTAAGTT
The DNA here is from genome assembly GCA_029101305.1 of Clostridia bacterium. Lineage (GTDB taxonomy): Bacteria > Bacillota > Clostridia > Lachnospirales > Lachnospiraceae > Blautia_A. Next base: position 47,806 of record JAQXQS010000147.1, read on the forward strand.
CAACGATCACATACCAGCCCGGCATACCTGAAATGCTGCAATAAGATATAGTAGATGCTTCATCTCTGATCGTCACGGAAAATCTGCCTTCCTTTTTCCCGGACTGCATATCCTTTACCCACTGATTATATGAATAATCCGCATCGTACTGGAAATACCTCTGCTGAAGCAGAAGATTGTTCCAATTTCCTGCTATATTGGAGGCATCACTGATACAAGTGATATAATTCTCCGAATCAGCTTTCAGAAGATGGACGCTGATCTTGCCCTGCAGCAGCTCATAATCCCCAAGCTGTCTCAGATTCTCGATCATAATCGATACGTAAAGAGAATGAATCCTTGCAGACTCTTTCATAGGAACAAAAACTGTCATAACCATGCTTCCGTTCTCACTTGACTGATACGGATCTGAATTAAAAGTGGTGTCTGTACTTAACGCAAGCTTATCAAGCCCTTCTTTTTTTATATCAGAGGCTGTACATGAGCTGCCATATATTTCTCCATTATTCAGAATGATTCCGATGTTACTGAACACTGTCTCATCCAAATTTTCTTCCAGCTGTTTCTGGATTTCCTCCAGACTGGAATTTCCCATGGACTGGATCATCTTTACATCCTCCTGGGCAAAATTCTGAAGGTATTCCATGGAATCGTTCATTCGTTCCGCATACAATCCGGTGATCAGCTCGAGATGCTGGGTATTAAAATTTCTGGCAATCCTTGACAGATGAAAATAAGCGGCTATAACAATTGCCAGACAGACGGTCAGATACAGGACCAACAGCATTTTTCTTTTTGTTTTGTGTTTTCTACGGTCTTTCATGATTCTTCGTTCTCCATAAGATAATCCTGATCGATCATGGTCACTCCGGTATCAAAATACTTTTGTTGGGATTTTTCTCCTTTTATGAAAGAATCCAACATATGCATTCCCAGATATCCCATCTGATCCTGCTTCTGCAGCAAAGCAGCCGCCTGATAATCCGGATTTTCGATGATTTCCTTTGTTTCATCTGCCAGATCAAAGCCCACCATGGCCACGTCTGACCGCTTTTTTGCCAAAAGTGTATTCACAATACCTACCGTAGACGTATTATTACATCCGAAAAAGCCCTTTATCTTTTCATTTTCTTTCAGAAGCGCCTCTGCGTCTGACTGCGCCTTTTTCACACTGCCACCATTAATACGGATATCCTGGGCAATGCCCCATTTCTCCGGCGCATAATTTGTCCAGTAATCAAGAAAGCCGGAAATCCTGTTTACCATTGCCTGGGAGGTATCTGAGGATAACAGGATTCCCACCTCCAGCTCCTCTGAAGGCGAATTGCCTGCCTCATTCAGCATTTCCAGAATTTCCTCTGCTGCCATTTTCCCAGCCGCAATATTATCCGTCATGTAGCAGGCATCATATTCTGTACTATTAATAGAAGAATCAATAAGAACCAATGGAATCTCATCTGCATAAGCTTTCTCACAGCTTTCTACAAGGAAACTGGAATTCGCCGGAGCAAGCAGTATTCCGTTCGCGCCCTGCTCCATAGCCTGATTCACCAGAGAAATCTGCCCGGAAATGTCCGTCTCATTATCAATTCCGCCAAGATAGACAGCTTCGTCCATCTCTTTTGCGGCATCCGAAATCCCCTCAATTACAGACTTCCAGTATGCCCCATGGTAATTCTTCAGGATAACATAGATTTTCTTCTCACTTTCCGGATTGGAAATGCAGGTATATTCCACGACAGCAGATTCTTCTGTCTGTTCCTCCGTTGAGGAAGCATTTTTGTTCCAGCTGCCGACTATGCCAGCACAACCGCTCAGACTGAAGCCCAATGAAACAGCTCCAAATGCAGAAATCAGATATGTAGTTGTTTTTTTTCTTAAATATGCTGTCTTTTTGTACTTTTGCATATTTGTGCATTCTCCCGACGGTTTTATTTCTTGTAATATGTTAGAAAAATCAATATATTACAATTATATTCTCTGCCCGGATATGCTGTCAATGCAATGTTCGTGCACAGCTTGAATTACATTTTCTCCAAATAAAAAGCACTCCCGGCAGGATTCGAACCTGCAAAAACACGATCCGTAGTCGTGTGCCTTATCCATTAGACAACGGGAGCATGGTCAGTCTTTTTCCTGACCTGTTTGTAGTCTATCGCAGTTGACGTAAAAAGACAATTCAACCCGTAGTTTAAATAGCCAAAAAGACCGGAAAAGATCCTCCTCGCACCATTTCCGGTCTATAATATCTATAATATCCTACAGTGAAAACTCTCTTTTCATATACAGGTAAATCATCCTTGCTGCAGCGTGAAATCACTTCGTATTCACTTTTCCCCAAGCAGCGCTTTCATAATTCCCACATAACACGCAGATACATTCGTCAGGTCTTTCACCTCCACATATTCATCGATGGTATGTGCCAGATTCTCTCTTGCGGGTCCCATTCCAATTGTGCGGATACCAGCTTCCCCTGCATAGTGGCTTCCATTCGTGCAGAAATTGTAAGTGGTTATTTCAGGAGAAAATCCATCCTTTTCCAATTGGGATTTTATTTTTGTCACCCACTCTTCTTCCATATCAAACAGCCATCCTGGGAAAAAGCGCTCACCCTGGATTTCTTCTCCGGTATAGCATTTCTCTTTTCCCACTGCATAAGAAACCTTATAAGAAAACTGCGAATCCTTCTCCTTCAGTTCTTCCATTTTCTCAATAATCGGCTGAAGGACGCTTTCTTTCGTTTCCCCCACCAGAAGTCTGCGGTCATAGGTCGCACGACAATATTCCGGTACTACAGACGCACCAGGATATGGGGAAGACTTCACATCTGTCAACTCCAGGATTCCCTTGCCCAGCTTATCCTGGAACGGTGGTATAATCTGACGGATTGCCTGTATGGCTTCACACATTTTGTACACTGCATTCACACCTTTTTCCGGATTTGCCGAATGTGCCGGTACTCCAAAGGTCTCCACCACTATTTCAGCCCGTCCCCGCTGTCCCACTTTCAGATTCATCTCAGAAGCTTCGCCAATTACCACGTAATCCGGTCTGACTTTCTCGCTTATTTTACGTGCTGCGACGCCTTCAAAGCATTCTTCATGCACAACTCCAGCCACATATACATCTCCTGCAAAATCCTTTCCATTCTCCGTAGCATATCTCTGCGCAGCGACTGTAAATGCAGCTACCGCCCCTTTCATATCAGCTGCGCCTCTGCCATAAAGCTTTCCATCCTCAACCACAGAATGAAACGGATCGTGCTTCCAATCCTTCAGATTTCCAACCGGAACGGTATCTATATGTCCGTCAAACAGAACTTTAGGGCCGGGATTCTTCCCTTTAATATGACCGATCACGTTTCCATAACAGTCTGTCTCTATCTCATCAAAAACGCCAGCTTTTTCCATATATTCCTTTAAGGTTTCCGCCACTTTATCTTCGCAGCCTGAATAGCTCTGGCAGTTTATCAGACTTTGTGCCAGTTCAATTACCTTCTCATCCCATTTTTCACTCATGGTATATTACTCCTCCTCACCCGTTTTCGTACGGATCATCGTTTCCAGAATTTTTACACAGCCATCAATTCCAAAAGTCTCCCGGTTTATGGTCAGATCCTTCTTTTTCTTATGGCTCCATTTTCCCATGGAATAAAAACGATAGTAATTGTCCCGCGCCGCATCCATCTTTTTTACCAGCTTCTTTGCTTCCTTAGCTGAAATATGATGCTTCTTCATAATATTGTCGATTCGAAAGCTTTCCGGAGCATAGATAAACACACTCAACACGTCCGGCTCATCGTGAAGTACATAATCTGATAATCGTCCTATAATGATGCAGGACTCTTTTGCATACAAATCTCGCATAACCTGTGCTTCCTGATGAAAAAGCTTGTCCTCCTGCGCCGAATTAATACGTCCATTTCCCAGATACGGATCCATAAAACGTCGTTCCACATTCTCATCATACCCGCATACAGAGTTGACGTCTACTCCTGATTTTGCAGCTGCCCTGGCAAGCAGCTCTTTATCATAAAGCTTTACTCCCAGACGTTCTGAAAGTACTTTTCCTATTTCATGACCTTCTGCCCCAAACTCACGGCTGATGGTCAGCACAAAATGCTTTCCCATAATTTGCCTCCTGCATTTTATTCATATAATTTTTTCACATATTTGCTGGTAAAAGCCCGCATCACGGCAAAATATCCCAGACGGAAACAGATCTTATCCCCTGTCTTAAACTTTCTCTCACAGTCTGTGACATCTACGATCAGATGATCACTGCTGGCTCCGATGATTTCCACACCTTTATCTACAGGCCACATGGTTTCTATATCAACATCCTGCCTGCCAAGGGCACAGATTGCTCTCTTTCTGATTCCCTTGTCTGTAAAAACAGGTACATGTCCGTAACTGTCTGCTCCGATCCGTCCAATTGGCATGGATGGCTTTTCCTTTGATTCAATGATCGCAGCCTCCATAATAAATGCGTCATTACTTGTTCCAGGCAAATATTCATAGTTTGTACGCTCTCTTCCGAACAACACAGATTCCCCAAGGCGAAGATTATTAATCCCTTCCGGAATTCCATTCTCCATCATCAGATGAACCGTCGCCGAATTGCCGCCGCTGATACACACCGTTGCATCGTATTTTTTTGCCAGACTAAGAAGCCGGTTCATTTTCTCTTCATCCGATTGCACAAAAGAAAAACAGGTCAGATTTGTACCAAGTCCATACAAATCCAACCCCTTTGCCTGCTTTGCATAGTTTATTGCTTCTACCAGATGTTCCTCTTCAAAATATCCTTCGCGAAGATCTCCCAGATCAACCATCAGAATTACTTTGTGTTTCTTTTTTAACTCTATCGCCTGCCGGTTAAGTGCTTTAAGTGTGGTAAGTTCTGAATTTACTGATACGTCACAGAACTGGACCACGTCTCTCGCCTCAGACACGGACGGCATACGGATAAGCCATTTTTCACATGGCAGCTTCTCATAATTTTTGATATTTTCAATTCTGGAATCTCCCAGTCTTTTAATTCCCTGGTTCACCAGGGTTTCAGCAATCTTCTCTTCACCACCAAATACCTTAGTTACACCAGTTATTTCTATATGGTATTTTCTGGTCAGTTCTTTCATGACTCTTGCATTTTCTGCAATTTTATCCAAGTTAATATGTACGCATGGATACAAATCCGACCACTCCCTTATCTGTTTACTCTGAAAGTTTTTACAAAACACTGGCAAGGAAATTCCTGCATCTTTCCGTTTTCGGGTGCGCAAACATTTCTTCTGGCTTTTCCTCTTCTACAATGTAGCCGTCATCCATAAAAATGATCCGGTCTGCAACATCTCTTGCAAATCCCATTTCATGTGTAACCACAACCATGGTCATGCCTTCCTTTGCAAGCTCCTTCATAACATCCAGAACTTCTCCTACCATTTCCGGATCCAGCGCACTTGTAGGCTCATCAAACAACATAATCTTCGGGTTCATTGCAAGTGCCCTGGCTATTGCCACACGCTGCTTCTGTCCTCCTGATAAAGTTACCGGATACACATCCTTTTTATCCAGAAGTCCCACACGGTTCAGCAGCTGCTCCGCTTTTGCAATTGCATCTGCCTTGGACATTTTTTTCAGCATAGTCGGTGCCAGGATCATATTCTGCAGCACAGTGTAGTTTGGGAAAAGATTAAAATGCTGAAATACCATGCCGATATTTTCACGGAACTGATTGATTTTCTTTATTTCGGAAATATTTTCTCCAAGAATCACAATATCTCCATCCTGTTTTTCTTCCAGCTTGTTCAGGCATCTGAGCAAGGTAGATTTTCCAGAGCCAGACGGCCCAATCAGGCAAATCACTTCGCCCTCTTCTACATTAAAGGAGATATCCTTCAGGACCTCCAGATCTCCAAATACTTTATGTAAATGTTTTACCTCTATAATTGCCATAATTCATTTCTCCTAACGTTTGTCATAGCTGAGTCTGCGCTCTACTTTCTTGGAAAGCCATGTCAGAGCGGTGATCAATACAATATAAATGATTGCGGCATAAGAATATAATTCAAAAGCTTTATAGTTTCTAGCAATAATGGTTTTTGCAGTCATTGTCAGCTCATTGACACTGATTGCGGAAAGAATTGCAGTATCCTTCAGACTGCTGATAAACTGGTTCATAAGAGACGGAATCATGATCTTTACCGCCTGGGGAAGAACGATTTTTCTCATAGTCTGGAAATAGCTTAAACCAAGGCTTCTGGCCGCTTCCATCTGACCATAATCAATGGCCTGAATACCTGCTCTGAATATCTCTGCCATATAAGCAGAAGCATTGATTCCAAGGATAATGATTGCCGCAAGCACCAGTGTCATAGAGTTTTTGATTACGCCAAAATACAAAAAAAGTGCCAGAATCATAAGGGGAATTCCTCTTATAATTGTGATATACACACTGGCAATCTTCTGTAAAATACGACTGTTGCTGATTGAAAAAATACAAAGTACAATGCCAAGCGCCACCGCCAGGAGAATACCAAAAATCGCTATTATAATTGTCAGTTTTAAACCTTCCATCAACCGTGGAAAGTATTCTATAAAATTGGAAAAATAATCTGCCATAATGTACCTCTTTATTATCGGATTTCTTTTTGTTTCCCTTAAAAAGTTCCCTTTTTTGCCTGTCATAAAAAAGAACAAGGGAGAACGCTTCTTTTTTGCGTTCTCCCTTGAATGCCTTTTTACGATTCAATTGTTATTTTTATGAGTATCATTCTGATGAATATCTTTTTTCCTATGATTCTATTTTACACATTCTGAATATTATTTCGTATTTTTATACCATTTTTCCAATCTTATTCATATTCAGCGATGATTTCATCATATTTTCCGTTGTCTCTGATCTTCTGAAGACCATCGTTAAACATCTCAAGCAGTTCTGCATTTTCACCTTTCTTTACAGCAAATCCGTTCTGCGGTGCTTCCTCGATGGCATCAATAGCAACTTTCAGATTTTCCTGCTCACCGATCTTGATCTGATAACTGATTACCGGATAATCCTCGATAAGGAAATCTGCCTGACCGTTTGCAACTGCCATCATCATACTTACAGAATCCGGATAAACAGTTGTCTCAAATCCATACTCGTCTGCATGGTCTTCGCACCACAGCTGACCTGTAGTTCCTTCCTTGCAAGCTGCAACCTTTCCATCAAGATTCTCGAAATCAGAAATGGAATCATCATCCTTATTTACGACCAGTGCGGAACCGGATTCATAATATCCGTCAGAGAAGTCAACGCTCTCTTTTCTTTCATCTGTGATATTCATTCCTGCGATGGAACCGTCAATTGTTCCGGAAACAAGTGCAGGGATAATACCGGAGAAATCCATAGGAGTCAGTTCATATTCAAAACCTTCTTCTTTTGCGATTGCGTCCAGAAGTTCTACATCAATTCCGATATAGCTTCCATCATCCTGCTGAATGGAAAATGGAGCATATGCCTGGTCGCACGCGATCTTGTAAACTTTCTGATCATCTGCAAATACCTGAGTTGCACCAAGACCAGTCATCAGTCCCATTGTAAGTACCAGTCCCATTGAAATTGTTTTGAATTTTCTCATAATTAATCTCCTCCTCGTAAAAAGATTGACTTTAAAAGTTTAGAAACAGAAAAGGCGTAGACACATTGAAGTGTTCTACGCCTTTGTAGTTTCATTTGCTTTTGATAGTTCTGCATTATACGAACTTTTTTCTGGATTGTCAAGAACTTTTTTTAAAAGTGTAATTGTCCCTGCAGCCAGATCAATCCTTTGAATCTGCGTCCTACTGTTGGTTCTCCCAACAGATCTGCCCTGTTTATACACACATCAAACTGAATATCATTGCACTCAATGGTCATTTGACACAGTTCTTCACCAGTAAGAATGTTCTTAAAATTCACAAAATCTACAATCTCACCCATTACACTGTACTGGTCACATTCGATTCCATGGGGCATGAAACAGGTATCCACAATAGTCAGCACATCATCTGTAACAATGCGCTCGGAAATCATGGAATACGTGTCCATATCTTCCATTGTCAGGTCTTCCATTGCCTCTTCGTCACCATTTCTGGCAGCTGCGATCAGATTGTTGCGGTTCTTTGTCAGCTCCCGCTCTACTTTCACAGCCTCTTTATCCTTCTGAACAGGGAAAAGGATTTTTCCCTCTCTTGCCAGACCAGTAATAGTCAGCGGCTGTCCTTCCCGCATATTTCCTTTATACTTCTCCAGCATATATTCTGCTGGGTTCTGAAGATAAAAGATTAATGTGACTCCCAGACGCATATCATCGCACGCGCCTGCATAAGACTCTTTTTCTGCATGTCTTTCTACAATTACATTTTCCTGAGAAGTGATCCCTGTGCCGCGAAAAAACGGGAATGTATATTCCACGTGAAACTCATTATCCTCATCGTACTGGCCACAAACTGTTATTCCGCAGTCGCAGCCATAGTTCTTGGAATATTGTACAAAAACACCGTCTGGATGATTTTCTACTGCAATTTTTTCATCGTAAGTATTCATCACATCCTGAATGATTTCCTGCATTTCTTTACGTGACTTTACCTTTGAAAAGCCAACAGTTCTCAAATAACTGTGCACATTATCACCTCCCTGCAAAGTAATTACTGCAATTACTGTTTATTATGTTTATTTATTATGTTTTGTTTATTACAATGATATTTATTATGTCGTATCGTGTTTGTATTTTCTGTCCGTTTTTATGGACTTTTCTACAATCCCGTTTGTAAAGTCCGATTATTTGGACTTTTTCTCAATTTTTGTCATTCCACCCATATATGGCTGAAGTGCTACCGGAATATTTACACTTCCATCTGCATTCAGATTATTCTCGAGGAATGCGATCAGCATTCTTGGCGGAGCTACAACTGTATTGTTAAGGGTATGAGCAAGATATTTCTTACCATCTTTTCCGTTTACACGGATTTTCAGACGACGAGCCTGCGCATCACCAAGGTTGGAGCAGCTTCCTACCTCAAAGTATTTCTTCTGTCTTGGAGACCATGCCTCAACATCGAGAGATTTCACTTTCAGGTCTGCCAGGTCACCAGAGCAGCATTCCAGTGTTCGAACCGGAATATCCAGGGAACGGAACAGATCTACTGTGTTCTGCCACAGTTTATCAAACCACATTTTGCTCTCTTCTGGCTTGCAGACTACGATCATCTCCTGTTTCTCGAACTGGTGAATACGGTAAACACCTCTCTCCTCAAGTCCGTGAGCACCTTTCTCTTTACGGAAGCATGGAGAATAGCTGGTAAGAGTTTTCGGAAGTTCCTCCTCAGGAATGATCTGATCGATGAATTTACCAATCATGGAATGCTCGCTGGTTCCGATCAGATAAAGATCCTCACCCTCGATTTTGTACATCATTGCATCCATCTCAGCAAAACTCATAACACCTGTAACAACATTGCTTCTGATCATGAAAGGCGGTACGCAGTATGTGAAGCCTCTGTTGATCATGAAATCACGTGCATATGCGATAACTGCGGAGTGAAGTCTTGCGATGTCGCCCATCAGATAATAGAATCCGTTACCTGCAACACGTCTTGCGCTGTCAAGGTCGATTCCATCAAAAGCTTCCATAATTTCTGTATGATATGGTACTTCAAAGTCCGGAACAACCGGCTCACCGAATTTCTCAATCTCAACGTTCTCGCTGTCATCTTTACCAATCGGTACAGACGGATCAATGATGTTCGGGATAACCATCATATCTTTCAGAAGCTCTTCCTCAACCTCTTTCTCTCTCTTGGAAAGCTCCTCAATACGCTCACCGGAAGCTGCAACCTGTTTCTTAACTTCTTCAGCTTCTTCTCTCTTGCCCTGGCCCATAAGAGCACCGATCTGTTTGGAAATCTTATTTCTCTCTGCACGAAGTGCCTCTACTTCCTGCTTGATCTCACGGTTCTCTTTATCCAGCTCCAGAACCTTATCAACCAGCTCCAGTTTGCTGTCCTGGAATTTGTTGCGGATGTTCTGTTTTACGATCTCCGGATTCTCTCTCACAAATTTAATGTCTAACATGTCTTCCTCCTGTACTGATACATTTATTATATAGTAAGTATCTGTTTTATTTTTCCATATTTTGTGTTGCTTATTACTGATTTATGCTGGGAAAATGGATTGGTTAATCGGCAATCATTTTATAACAATATTGATATTTGTTTTTTTATTTTATAACAATATTGTCATTTTG
>JAQXQS010000148.1 GCA_029101305.1 Clostridia bacterium
GATCCGTCTTCCAGACCTGCTACTACAGGAACGGTAGAGAATATGGAGCAGTATGATAACGTAATTATCGGGTTTCCTAAAATGGAGTATAGTTTATAGTAGTGTATAGCGTGTATCAAGTTATAATTATGAGGTTGAAAACTACGGTATACACAGATGATGCAGAAAAATGTGTACAGCGTTTATATAGAGAATGACATAGAAAAGGAGATGCTGTAAGTGAAGAAACACATAAATTGGATGTTACTTGCCATTTGCATATTAGCAGGAGTTTTATTGACAGGGTGCGGATCGAATAACTCAGACAAGCAGAGTAGTGAAACCGCACAGAATACAGAAACGGAACAGGAGAGTTCAGAGAAAGAAAAGTCTGATGAAGCAGAAACAACGGCAACCGAAGCATCTGAACAGGATAGCACAGAAGAAACCAGTAAAGTTCTGGTTGTATATTATTCCGCAACAGGAAATACAAAAGCAGTAGCAAATTATATTGCAGATGCTACAGGTGGCGATTTATTTGAACTGGAGCCAGTGGAACCGTATACGGACGAAGATCTTAATTACAATGATCCTGACAGCCGAGTATCTCGTGAACATGACGATGAGAGTTTAAGAGATGTAGAGCTGGTTTCCACGACAGTTGATAATTTCGGTGAGTACGATGAAATTCTGATAGGTTACCCCGTATGGTGGCAAGTAAGTGCATGGCCAGTAAATCAGTTCATCCAAAACAATGATTTTACAGGAAAAACAGTTATTCCATTCTGTACATCAGCATCTTCTGGACTCGGAGATAGCGGAAAACTCTTAGAGGAAATGGCTGGAACTGGAGACTGGCAGGAAGGAAAGAGATTTTCTTCTAGTGCATCAGAAGAAGAGGTTCAGGACTGGGTAAAGAGTTTGAATCTGAATTAAATATAATAGAATGATATAAGCAGCAGGGACAACGATAAAAAGTCGAGGTTCTTGCTGCTTTTCTAATATTTAGCAACAGTGAGAAGGTTGCACAGTATTTGCCACGTCATTTCAGTAGATCTGCTGAATAGCTTTCTTCCATAAGTGTGGTATAGTCTTGTGCTTGGAATAGGAAAACTACACAGAAGGGAGAACCGATATGACAGCAAAGCCAGATATTATCTGGAATGAGCAGTGCCTGGGGATTCGGATAAGCGAACAGATATGCAATTATCTGAAAAAGCACGATGCGGAATACCAGAGACTGCAGAAGGAAATACTGAAACTTATAGAGAGGTATCCAGTGATAGAAACATTTATGGAGTCGAATCAGTCAATCAGCCTAACGACCGAAGAGCATAAGGCAGTGCATCGATATTTCCAACTGGAGAACGGGAAGGAAATGATAGAAGAACAGTACCATTTTTATATGGGACAGGCACAAATGATCTCTTATGGAGCAATGCTTGGAAAAATTAAAAAAGCAATAAAGGGAAAGGATGACAGTGACACAAAGAAACTGTTGGAGTTGCTGATGGATACCTGGATTGATGAGGTAGAAGATGAGCTGAAAGAAAATACAGTGTACCAGGGAATGCTGGAAAAAATATCAAAATATGAAGAACAGGTTCAGACAATGGAATTATCAAAAGAAAAGCGAAAAACGATAGATGCATATGTTACAGAAGTAAGCGAGAGGTGGATACTATATTCGGAATCCTTATATCAGGCTGGTATGCAGAAAATCTTGGAACTGCTGAATCTGTAAAAGGGACGGATAAAATGGGGAAGCACGAAAGGAACTTCCCCATTTGTCACTTTTATTCCTCTTTTCCATCGATGAGAAATATGTATGAAACTTGAAAGATTTCAGCAATGGCTTTTAATTCAAGGTCAGTGACATAACGCTTGTTTGTTTCGATTCTGGTGATTACATTTTTATCCATATCGTAACCAGCTAACTGGAGTTTATAGGCAAGATCACGCTGAGACATATTGTGAGTCCTGCGAAGCTCAATCAACCGCTGGCTGATCAGATTCTTCTCACCAGACTGTGCTCTTGGCTTTGGCATCTTAAATCTCTTCCTCTCTGGTAAAAAGATGGTTTGTCTCACTTTTTGCACCATCTGTATTGATTTTAACGATTGGACAAGGTAGAATCGGTTGTAAAAGTGAGACAAAAACTGAAGAGAAGGGAGAAATGTATGGAGCAGGCAAAGATAGAACAGCTTGCATTTTTATATTTATGCAGTGAGCATGATAAAAAGCTATTACTCAAGAAAGAAAAAATGCAGTTAGCTGATTTTGACAGGTTGACCTATTTGATTTATCATTTGGGTTTTAAAGAATACCATATAAAAATATGGATGGAATTTGCAGGGGATTTCCAAAAGGAATGGGATTGCCTGGAAGCACTTCAGGAAACAGAAGGGTGTGTTGGAAACATAGATAGTACTGAATCAGAAGTTAGACTCCATGAGATGTGGATTCAGGAATTTTGCAAAAATACACCAATGGAAATCAGAGAATGGATACGAGAACTAGATTATCAATAAAAAATATGATACCATTGTCGATGAAAGTGAATTTAGCAAATCGGAATTTGTAAAGGAGGAGAAATAATTTTATGACTTTTGAAGATATGTTTAATCGTTTCTTCTCAAAGGGGAAGCCATATAAAGAAGTTCGTTCGTAAAAAATATTGATGAAAGGACGAACTATATATGGAATATGTAAAATTGAATAATGGTATAGAAATGCCAATGGTTGGTTTTGGAGTATTTGAGATTCCAGCAGAGCAGACAGCACAATGTGTATTTGATGCAATAGAGTGTGGCTATCGTTTAATTGATACTGCACAGGCGTATTATAATGAAACAGAGCTTCTTGTATAATTCAAATATAAGGAATTCCGAGAAAGAAGGTTGAGAAAAAAATACCTCA
>JAQXQS010000149.1 GCA_029101305.1 Clostridia bacterium
TATGATGATTCCAAGCAGAACTACGGTGCTCCGAAAATCACTGTAGAACTTCGAAAAACTGGTGAAGTCATTTCGGAAAGAACCGTTGGTACATATATGCGCCAAATGGGGATCCGTGCTCAGTGGAGCAAACCATGGACAATCACCACAAAAGATTCCGATTTCAGCACTGAATTACAAAATATCCTTGATGAGCAATTTAATCCTGATCGTCCGAATGCAGTCTGGTGTTCGGATATCACCTACATCTGGACAATAGATGGAAATCCGTATGAGAAAGAACATGATTTGGCACAGGAAGCATTTACGGAAAAATATGGAAAGTTCGGGGAAAATTGAAAACGGAAGAGGAGATTGCAAGGGAAAAGTGGGAGCATACGCGCCGTTTGTATACAATAAGCGATGTACCGGAATATGCGGAGATTTCAAAAAAGTGGATGACAGCCGAGGCTGAACTGCGCAAGTACAGGGATAAATGCATGAAACAGGGGATGGCACTCATGATTCCAAATTTATCACAGAGCAGAAATCCAATCAGCTGATCCGGAAATTGGAGAAGCTTTGCTGCAGGTCCGATGCAGAAATTCTGGCGAAGCAGGTTTTCGTGGTAAATCGTCCCAAAACAGAGAACGAAACTATTTATTATAACGTAGATGATATTCATACCGCTATATTTGAGAATAAGGAGATTACCTTCCAATATGCGGAATGGACGGTACAAGAAGAAGCTGCGCCTGAAAAAGAATGGCGCCATGTATGAGGTGAGCCCCTGGGCACTGACCTGGGATGATGAGAATTATTACCTGGTTGCCTATGATGACAAAGCAGGAATCATTAAGCATTACCGGGTAGATAAGATGCTTCATATGTCTGTGCTGGATACAGAACGTAAGGGAAAAGAATGCTTTGATCATTTTGATCTGGCTGCATTTGCGAAGAAAACCTTCGGAATGTATGGAGGCGTTGATACGGAAGTTACGTTAAACTGTGCCAGTTATCTGGCTGGAGTGATCATCGACCGATTCGGGCATGATACCTGGATGGTGTCCATAGATCAGGAACATTTCAGGGCAAGAGTTCTGGCAGCAGTCAGTCCACAGTTCTTTGGATGGCTGACCGGCATTGGAGCAGGAATGCAGATTGAAGGACCGGAAAATGTCAGGGAGCAGTATAGGGAGTATCTGCAGGAGATCATTGAGAAATACTGAAGACAGTTTCCAATATTGACCGTTCAATGAATTGCAGACTTTATTTACAATAGAAAAAAGAAAGATGAAAAGAGCTGGATGATGGAAAGAAGATCATCTGGCTTTTTTTTGATACTGATTTTGGAAGTGCAGATTTTTGCACACCTATCTATGGCATAATACACCTATCAGGAACGAAGAAACGAGTTTTCAGACAGGAAGGTGAATGGAATGAAAGGTTATTTTGTCAAAGATGGTTACATGGGATTGGTAGACGGCGTTTACAGACTGTTCGCCGATGAAACTGATTACTATGAGTACATGGCTGATTAGAGCAAATAAGAAAATAAGAGACTAAAAATGATTGGATTAATTTACAATCTGGATTAATAAGAGTTCAAGCAAGGAGGAGAAGAACATGAGCAGTAAGGATGGTTACAGTAGAAAGGGATTTTTCGGTGAGATTAAACATTACGACAGCAAAGGACATAAGATTGGAGAGAGTAGACCGGGGCTCTTCGGTGGGTATAACAATTATGATGCAAGCGGTCACAAAGTAGGAGAGAGCAGACCAGGGCTTTTCGGCGGAATGAATCATTATGATACCAATGGTCACAAAATGGGAGAATCAAGACAGGGATTCTTTGGCGGTGTCAATCATTATGATTCAAACGGACATAAGACAGGTCACAGCAACAGAGGATTTTTTGGTGACTGGAATAATTATGATGACTGACAGGGAGGAAAGAAAGATGTCAAAACTTTATTTTACGCTTACAGGAACAAAGTACCCATCTATGCCAGAGCAAAAGAAAGCAAAAGCCGCGGTGTGATTTGTGATAAAAAAGCTGAGGAAATCGTCAGCAGGCTCGATTACGATTTTTCTCTTGCGGACAAAGATACTGCCATGCATAGCGGTGTTATTGCCCGCACCATCGTGCTGGACCGTTTGACAACGGCGTGGCTGGCAACACATCCCGGTGGCGTTGTGGTTAACATTGCCTGCGGGCTGGACACCCGGTGTTATCGGATGAAAGGGTATGCACACTGGTATAACCTTGATCTGCCAGAAACGATGGCCGTACGTGCAGAACTCCTGTCGGAGAGTGGCTTGATTTCGCAGATTGCCATGTCCGCTATGGACAACTGGGGCGATGAAATCAAAGAGAAAACTGTACCGGTGCTGGTCATCATCGAAGGATTGACCATGTATCTGTCCGAAGCGGACGTGCAACGAATCTTTGCAGTAATTTCTGGGCGCTTTCGGAAAGCGACTGTGTTTGTGGAAACTATGAATCCGATGATTGTGAAGCGGTTCAAGGAAAAATCCATTGATGCCAGCAACGCAAAATTTGCGTGGGGTGTGAAAAATGGCGCTGCCCTTGCGGAACTTGTTCCGAATTTCCGACTTATGGAGGAACACAGCCTGACGGAAGGCATGGCGGTCTTTGTGCCGGTCTATAAGCTGCTGGACCAGCTGCCGTTTGTGAGGAACATTTCAAACAAAATCATCGTACTGGAAAAGGAGGCATAAAGAATGTTGTTGCAAACAATTCTGGAAGGGCTGGGACTGGGCGCACTGCTGGTTACAGTCTGTGCCGTCGGTATCCGCAAAAGTGCTGTTGGCATGGTGCATTTGTATGGCCAGAACGTGCAGGAACGGTGCATTGCACTGGGTCTGACCACGAAGGAGAATATCAAACGGAACGCGCTGCGCTTCAAGGTAATTTGTATTCCGATGTATCTTGCCTATGTGATGGCGTGCGTGTATGCCATCAATGGAGCGCAGGGCTTTTGGAATGGCTTCTGGCAGTGCTTCGTCATCCTGTCCGTGATGAATCTCATCGACCGACTTGGTATTGATGGTTATTGGGTCGGCCACACCAAAGCGTGGGTGATTCCGAAAACGGAGGATCTGATGCCGTATATCTCAAAAGCCGATAAGAAAAAGAAATGGTTGTTCGGAACCGTGGGAATGCTGCTGATCGCTCTGGTTCTTGCGGGGATTGGAACACTGCTGTAAGAGGAAAAGTAAAATGGAAATCAAACGGTTCGGCAACCTGGATGGGTAAAAGAACATGCTGGAGTGAACAAAATGAAACGAAATTATCTGATTGAGGTATTCTATAAAACGACTGTAAGCGATTTCTTTCAAGAAATATGTTGCAAACCATAAGCCGGAACACGCCTTCCGCTTTTCCAAGCGTGGATACCGTAAAGATGGTGACTTTACGAATCTTCCGCTTTACCTTGCCCGAAAAACCAAAGACCTGCTGTAATCTGGTTTTTATAACCGCAATTGACTGGATTCTTTTTTAACGAAATGGAAGAGGAAAGACGTAAGAGCCTGATGGAAGCGGCTCTTCCACCAGGCTCTCTTTTATACTTAAATTCATGAGACGGGGCTCTTACATGATGTAGCTATCAACATTAATCATTTTAGTAGAGAGCAAATCATTAAAGCCGCCCGCCATTCCTGAAAATTTGTTGTCACCAGATTCTCCAATTTTAGCTACATTTTTGGCAACAGCAGCGATAGCACATTCCTGTTCCTCACTACAAGATACTTTGGCACAGTTTTCAATCATAAGACGATCCAGTATAAGTTCCGATGTTACATCTGGCGCAATCTTTATAGTAGCAGTATTTCTCAAAAGAACTTTATTAGGAGAACTTTCAAGCAGTGTCTTATCAACTCCGACATGTGGCTTATTTTCAATGATTCTACCTTCACATTTAAATTCCTCAAGATTAAGAAGAAAGCCCTTTTCCATTGTAATGACAGATTGGGTGTACTGACGTATCCCATTACATGGAAAGGGGCTTTTGTTCCGGATTATTTTCTATAGACGCATACCGGCAGTCCATCTTCTCCCAGAGGAAGCTCTACATTCCCTTGAATAAGAGGACGTGCATAATGGATAAAATCCTCTGTTACATCAGAGCCATCCTTACAGATCCAGGAAAGAGGAACTGTTTTTTCTTCGTTACAGATCAGATTTACATCTTCAAGGCCACATTTCATCTGGTAAACACCATCAGGTGTCTCCTGGCGCACAAAGGAGACCATTTTGCCTGTTTCGCCCTTAAGAGCAGCCTGGACACCGAAAATACCAGCAGCAATGGCTTCCTGGCGGTCTGTATCGGAAAGCATGGAAGCGCTGCAACGCTGGTTCACGTTCAGCTCAATGGAGCGGGCCTTTACGCCGAGGCGGTTACGAACCAGATTTTCCAGATATTTGCCGCAGCCTGCCAGCATTTTATGACCGAAAGTGTCTGTTCCAACGGAATTATCGTATTCGCAGATGAAGGTTCCGTTTGCATCATGGATTCCCTCGGAAACGCAAACCACAACATTACAATTCTTATCAAATGCTGCATTTACTTTATTAAGAAAATCCTCTGTATCAAAGGCTGTTTCCGGAAGATAAATGAGAAGCGGATTGTCACCTGTGTATCTGCGTGCCAGAGCACTTGCGGCAGTAAGCCATCCGGCATGGCGTCCCATGATCTCTACGATGGTTACAGATTTTTTTTCATAAACATTTGCATCCAGGGTGATTTCACGGACTGTAGAGGCTACATATCGGGCAGCACTTCCAAATCCGGGAGTGTGATCGGTGTGGACAAGGTCATTATCAATTGTTTTCGGCTCGCCGATGATGCGGATATCACTTCCGGTCATAGCAGCATAGCGGGAAAGCTTGCTTACCGTATCCATAGAATCATTGCCGCCGATGTAGAAGAACCAGCCAATGTTCATATTCTGGAATTTCTGGAAAAGCTTGGGATATACCGGGTCATCCAGGGATTCTGGAAGCTTATAGCGGCAGGAACCAAGATAAGCACCTGGAGTGTAGGTAAGGTATTCCAGTTTATCCCCTGGAAGGGCTTCTTCGAAGTCCAGAACAGTGCCTGCAAGGAAGCCTTCAATCCCATTTACCATGCCGTAAACATGTCCGATTTCTTCCTGACGGAGTCCTTCAGATACTACGCCGTAAAGACTACTGTTGATAACTGCGGTAGGTCCGCCGGATTGTCCGACGATCAGATTCTTTTTTGCCATTTCAATGAAACCTCCTGTGTTTTGTATCTACATTATAACAGGGGAAAGGGATTGTGGCAAATCTGAAAAATCCGATTGTAGGAAAAGAGGGATTGGATTATAATAGTAGGCAGGGAAACTGCGTGGAAGAAAAAATTATTGGCTTTAGAACCTTTTTCAAACAGGCTTTAGCATGGAGCAGAAATGGAAAAAGAACAGAATATGTTATACCGGAAATTCCAGACTACAGGTCAGGAGCGAATTAAGCTTGCCTGCGCCCTGGAGGGATTTTTTTCGGAAGAGGAAGATCAAAAAGAGCAAAAAGCAGACTATAGGGAATATCTGAAACGGAGAATCCGCCCGGCAATGGAGAAACTGATCAAAGAAGAAGACACGGCGGGAATGGAGCTTCTGGAGGCGCAGGGATGGTTTGGCGAGAAAGAACTGGAACTGTTTATCAGGATAGCCCGGCAGGAGAGAAGTCTGGAGAGTCTGGTATGGCTGATGAAGCTAAAGGATTCCAAATATGGATATACAGAGAAGAAATTTGAATTCTGAGAGAAAGAAAGCAGACCAGTATCAGGATATTGGGCTGGAGATATTGTACAACTGCCAGAAAGAAATTTGCGCGAGATTTCCTTACTTTTCCCGTGCACTGATGGAGCTTCCTTTTGTGGTAGAATCAGAGGAAAACGTGGGTGACATTGCAGATACGACTGGAATATTGGGCGGGTTTCATGGGATTGGTACAGATGGGGAAAAAATAAAAGCAGACGCCTTATTTCTAATCAGGACCTGTTCAGAGGAACCGGAAAAATTAAAACGTGGGTATCTGCACATGCTATTTCATTGCCTTTATCTCCATCCTTTCTATGGGGAAAAGAAAGAAAAAAGGATATGGAATCTGGCATGTGATCTGGCTGCGGAACTCCTTATACAGGCAGATATACCTGGAAATCTGTGGCCTTTTCAAGCACAAATACAAAGAAAAAGACAGTCGGTTTTTAATTTTTTTAAAGGGAAGATTCTCTCTCCAGAGGTAATTTATCAGCTCCTGACAGAGCAGAAAATCCCCTTTGAAATCGAAAATCTGGAGTCACTTTTTTCATTCGATGACCATTCTTTGTGGAATCAGAATACAGGTAGAAAAGAAGAAAAAAGAAGCAGGTGGGAGAGAATCCTGACTTATACAACTCTTGGAAAAGAGAGGCAGAAGCATCGGATCGGAGCAGCAAAAGGAAAACGCGAAGAGGAGCTGGAAGAACTATATAGAAGCAGATATGATTACCGGAAATTTCTCCGGAAGTTTGCCTTTCCAAGAGAAGAAATCCAATTGGATGAGGAAAGCTTTGACTATATTTTTTATAATCTAGGCATGGAAAAATATGGAAATCTTCCCTTGATCGAACCGTTGGAATACAAAGAAGTGAACCGTCTGGAAGAACTTGTGATCGCGATTGACACTTCCGGTTCCTGTTCCAAAGAGCTGGTACAGAGATTTCTGGGGGAAACCTATGAGATCCTTAGCAACAGGGAGAATTTCTTTCGGAAGATGAAAGTGTATATTCTACAATGTGACTGTTGTATTCAGTTGTATAAGGTAATCCATTCCGAAGAAGAGTGGAGAGAATATATTCGAAATGTAAAAATAGAGGGGCGTGGAGGAACGGATTTCAGACCTGTTTTTGAATTTATCCGTAAAGAAAAAGAAAAACAGAAACTTAAGAATCTGAAGGCTTTGATCTATTTTACAGACGGAGATGGAATCTATCCAAGGCAGAAACCGGATTATGAGACGGCTTTTGTATTTGTAAAAAAGACGGAAAATATGAGACTTGTGCCAGACTGGGCATATAAACTGGTCGTTGGTGAAAGGACATAAGGATGAACATAAAAGAAGCGAAAAGCGAAATCGTGCATACTCTTGCGGCATATCTGAAAAAAGATGAAAATGGAAATTATACCTATCCACTGGTACGGCAGCGGCCCATTCTTCTGATCGGTCCGCCAGGCATTGGCAAAACTGCCATTATGGAGCAGATTGCAGCGGAGTGCAAGGTAGGGATGGTTGCATATACCATTACCCATCATACCAGGCAGAGTGCAGTTGGCTTGCCCAAGATCGTTTCCAGAAATTATAGTGGTATCCAGATGAATATAACAGAATACACCATGAGTGAAATTATTGCTTCGGTTTATGATTGCATGGAACGGACTGGGAAAAAAGAGGGAATTCTCTTTATTGACGAGATCAATTGTGTTTCTGAGACTCTTGCCCCGGCCATGCTCCAGTTTCTGCAGAATAAGACCTTTGGAACCCATAAAGTACCGGATGGCTGGATCATTGTGGCAGCAGGAAATCCACCGGCGTATAACAAGTCTGTCCGGGAATTTGATATTGTTACCCTGGATCGTGTCCGGAAAATTTCCATACAGGCAGAAGCTGATGTATGGCTGGAATATGCCAGGAAAAGAAAGGTACATGAAGCAATCATATCGTATCTTTCCCTGAAAAAAGAGAATTTTTATGTAGTAGAAAATACGGTAGACGGTAAGTTTTTCGTGACGGCCAGAGGCTGGGAGGATCTTTCAGAAATCCTGAAAAGCTATGAGGAGCTTCAGATAGAAATAGGGGAAGAACTGATCGGGGAATTTCTACAAAAAGAGGAAATTGCAAGAGATTTTTGTTCTTATTATAAGCTGTATGATAAGTACAAAAATGACTATCAGATTCTGGAAATACTGAAAGAAACTGTTTCTGAAGAACGCTATCAGCTCAGTTGTGATATGGCAGAAAAGGCACCTTTTGAAGAGCGTTTTACAGTTACAGAATTGGTGCTGGATGCAGTTGAAAATCAGGTTTCTGCGTTTGAAAAATGTGATAAAAAGATAGAAAGGCTTTATGAAAATCTCAGGCAGTTAAAGCTTTATCTGCAGGGGAAAGAAAATATAGAAGCCATGCAGCAATTCATTCTTTCCAGAAGAAATTCACTTGAGGCAAAAATAAATGCAGAACTGCTAACTGCTGGTGAGAAAGCTATAGAGGAAGAACAGATAAGAATCCTGGAGAGGTATTTGCAGGCTATAAGAGAAAAGCATATTACGGATATTGCTGATGGGATCAGGCTGATCCTCAGAATGTTTGGAGAGCTTTGCCAGGATAGAAAAAAGAAGCTTGAAAAGACGAAAAAAATGCTGGAAAATGGTTTCCTCTTTTTGGAAAAATGTTTCGGGGAGGGGCAGGAGCTGTTACTTTTTGAAACCAGTCTGACAGCAGATGACAGGATTAATACTTTTATCGCAGAGTATGGATGCGATTCTTATTTCAGGCATTGCGATCTTATATTGTATCAGAAGCAGGAGCAAAAACTACGGGAAGAGTGCAGAAAAGTTCTGGAAGAAGTAAAATGTGAAGATTACCAGAAATAAGTATGCAGAGGGTATAATCAGGTTACCGAGAGGTGTGTGAACAGAAGTCTGATCAGAAAAGGTTAAGTTTCTGTCTCATAGTTGCGTGAAATTCCCATACCCATTATAATAATGAAGGATTGTGGGAGCAGCATAGCTGCGGAACAATCCATGGCGTCGGGTTAGTGGCAAAAGATCTTTTCCATTAACATCATTATAAGAATATGGGAGTAAATTAGTATCTTACATAAAAGGAGGTTTGTATGAGCGAAGATAAGAAGCCGAAAAAAAAGAAAAAAGCAGGAGATGTTCTGCTGACAGTTGTACTGATTGCAGCAATCTGTATATTCTGTTATGCAGCGTATAATCTTTATCATATTTATACAGAGTATAAAAAAGGATCAGATGAGTACAATGCGATTGCGCAGATGGCAGTAACAGAGCGGGATCCGGATAAAGATAAGGAGAATAATGAGGTGGCAGGACCGAATGGCCCAACATTAAAAGCACCTCTGGATATCGATTTTGATTCTCTGAGAAGCATTAACACAGATGTGATCGGATGGATTTA
>JAQXQS010000150.1 GCA_029101305.1 Clostridia bacterium
GAGTACACAGAGGCAGGAACCTATTATTACACCGTCAGCGAGCAGGGAAAAGGAACAACGGTAGACGGAATCACCTATGATGCAACGGAATACAAGATCACGGTAACCGTAGCAGATGACGGAAAAGGAAAACTGGTAGCAAGTGCAGACCGTGAAGTGGATGAGCTGAATTTTACCAACACATATAAGGCAACCGGCTACACAACCCTCACCGCAACCAAGACCCTGACTGGTCGTTCCTTCCAGTCTGGTGATAACTGGACATTTACAGTAACAGCATCTCCGGCAACTGCCCCGATGCCAGAACATCCAGTCATTACCACAAGTGCAACCAGTGGAAACAGCGAAACACTTGATTTTGGAAAGATTAACTACACACTCGACAAAGTTGGCACTTATGTTTACACAATCACCGAGAGTGGAAACGTGACCAACGTGGAGAATGACCCAATTGCAGCAAGAACTGTAACGGTTACAGTCACTGACAACGGAGACGGAACCCTTAATGTTCAAAAGACAGAAGATAAGAATGGCTTAACCTTTACAAACAAGTACGCAGAAGGTGAGACCACACTTGGAGTAACCAAGGTATTAAGTGGCCGGGAATTCAAGGCAGGGGATGCATGGACATTCACCCTGGAGGGAGGAACCGCCAATACCCCAATGCCAGCCCAGACAAGTGTAACAACGACCGCAACCAGCGGCTATAGCCAGGCGCTGGAATTTGGTAAGATCAAGTACAGTCTTGCGGATGTTGGAAAGACTTATACCTATACAATTACAGAAAGTGGAAGCGGAGAAGGCGTAACCAACGACTCAAACGCAACCCGAACAATAACAGTAAATGTAGCAGAGGGTAGCGATGGTAAGTTGGCTATTACCAAAACTGAGTCTGAAGGTGGAACCGTATTTACAAATACTTACAGTGCTGCTGGAAGTCTCACATTGGAAGCAAATAAGACTCTGAAGAATAAAACTCTTGAAGCAGACACATTCAGCTTTGAACTGAAGGACGAGAGTGAAAATGTCCTTCAGAAAGTTCCGAATGAAGCTGGTGGAGCTGTGAAATTTGCGGCAATCAACTATACGCTTGCGGATGTCGGTACTCATACTTACACAGTATCAGAAGTTAAGGGAAAAGATGGAACTGTTACTTATGACGAAAATGTTTATACAGTAGAAGCAACTGTAACAGATGCCGGAAATGGAACCCTGAATGTAAGTCGGGTTATTAAGAAAAATGGTGAGAAGGTAGATTCCATTGATTTCACAAATACTTATATAGGAGAAATCGAGATTGCTGGAACCAAGACCTGGAATGATAATAGTGACCAGGATGGAATCCGTCCAACAAGCATTACTGTAAACCTTCTTGCAAATGGTGAGAAAGTTAGAGACCAGAAGGTAACTCCTGATGGAAATGGAAAGTGGAATTATAAATTTGAGAAACTTCCAGAGTACAATGAGAATGGAAAAATCACCTACACAGTAACCGAGACTCAAGTAGAGGGCTACACCACAACCTACGATGACTACAACATCGTCAACAGCTACACTCCAGGTGAGACCAGCGCAACTATCACCAAACTCTGGTCTGATGCTGATAACCAGGATGGAATCCGTCCGGCCAGCATCACAGTTACTCTTCTTGCAAATGGAAAAGAAACAGACACCACAGTTACTTTGAAACCAGACAACAACTGGACCGAGACTGTAACTGGATTACCAGAGAAAGAAAATGGCGAGTTTATCACTTACACCTGGAAGGAGCCAGAGGTAGATGGCTATAAACTGACCAAGACTGACAAGAATGGAACCGTAACTACTTTAACCAACACTCACATCTCAGAGACAACCGAAATCAACGGAACCAAGACCTGGGATGACGCAGATAACCAGGACGGAATCCGTCCGGAGAGCATAACCATCAACCTTCTTGCAAACGGAACCCAGATCCAGAGCAAGACCGTAAGCCCGGATGGTAGGGGAATCTGGAGCTACAGCTTCACTGATCTGCCGAAATATGAAAATGGTGACGAAATCGTTTACACTGTAACCGAGGATGCAGTTGCTGATTATACAACCGAGATCAGCGGCTACGACATTACCAACAGCTATGCACCTGGCAAGACCAGTGTAACCGTTACCAAGGCATGGGTTGACAACAATAACCGCGATGGTCACAGACCAGACGAAATCAAAGTCCAGCTGAAAGCGGATGGAGAGAACAGCGGTGAAGAAATCACTCTGAATGCAGAAAATAACTGGACTTACACATGGTATGACCTTGACCAGAAGAAAGCTGGAAAAGACATTGTCTATACTGTAGAGGAAACTGGTAAAGCAGCTGGTTATATTTCCGCAGTAACAGGCGATGCAACAGAAGGATTTATCGTTACAAATACCATTACTTCCGTAAAGATCAGTAAAGTGGATATCACTGACCAGAAAGAATTAGCCGGCGCCCATATCCAGGTGATCGACAAGGATGGAAATGTAGTCGAAGAGTGGGATTCCACATGGGAAGCTCACGAAGTAACAGGTCTGAAGCCTGGAGAAACCTATACATTACGTGAGACAATAGCTCCAGACGGATACACCGTAACTGGTGACACAACCTTCACCCTGAAAGAGGATGGAACCGTTGACAAGGATAACACCAGCACAACCATGACAGACGATGGAACTCTTCTTGTAGAAGACAGCAGAACATCTGTCAAGGTAAGCAAGGTAGACATCTCTGATGGAGAAGAGCTGGAAGGTGCTCATATCCAGATCATTGACCAGGATGGAAACATTGTAGATGAGTGGGATTCCACCAAGGAAGCTCATGTTACCGAGAAACTGAAAACCGGTAAGACCTACACTCTTCGCGAGACAGTAGCCCCAGATGGATATTTACTGACAAATGACACTACATTTGTTCTGAAAGAAGATGGAACCGTAGATACAGAAAAAACAACTACAGTTTCTGAAAACGGTGTTTTACTTGTACAGGATAGCCTGGCAAATTCCGCATCCATTGCGGTAACAAAGAGACTTACCTACATTGGAGATAATCTGGTTGCAAGAGATCAGACCTTCTATGTAGCCCTGTATTCCGATGAAGAATGCACAAAGAGAGTTTCCGATGTGAAAGCACTTGAATTCAAGAATGCGGATTCTTCCACTGTAGTATTCTCTGATAATATTAAGGCCGGTAAGACCTACTACATTGGAGAGTGTACAGAAGATGGTACCGCTCAGGTTATCGGTTCACTTGCAGATGGAACCACTTATGAAGCAGTATTTGGTGATGGTAATTCTACAACCGTAACCGACGAGAATGGAATCACAACGGTTTCCTTCGAGAACGTATTTAGCAGCTTCCCACCAGATGGATTCTATAAGGAAGGTAAGCTGACCATTACTAAACGGGTTCTGGGTGCAGATGGTGACACAAAGAACAGTGATGAAGTATTCTATGCTGGTATCTTTGATGATCCAGAGCATACACAGCTTTCCTCCCAGGTTGAGCAGAACATTATTCAGCTTAGTATGGATGGAGGTTATGAAGTAAGTGAGACCATCAGTGTAGGTCTCGCCCAGACTGGCGCTACAGTAACCCTGTATGTAACCGAAACAGATTCAAATGGAAAACCAGTTGCAGGTTCTGAAGACTTTGGCTATAAGGTAACCGTAAGCGCAGATTCTGTTACAATTGATGAGAACAATCTGAATGCAGAAGTGGTGATCACCAACCAGGAAGAGACAACTGTGACACCGACCGTTACACCTACTCCGTCTACGGACGAAGAAGAGGGCGGTGGATACTCAGAAGATCATTCCGGCGGTTACGGCTCCAAGTCTCCGAAGACTGGAGATGATACTCCGATCGGAACCTATCTGATGCTCCTTCTGGCAGCTGGTGCCCTGATCGCAGCAGAAACAGAAAGACGCCGCAGAAGAAACAGGAAGTAACTAGGAAGCACTCAAACAGGCAATAGAAAGATAGTAAAGACGAAAGCCCCGGAATATAGCGTTCTGTGGGCTTTCTCTTTGTTCCTGGGAAAAACTTTTTTGAGAACCATAACCATTTAAAGAGAGGTGTGCAATTTAGCTTCTGGCTTGTCTTGCAGTCTTGGGTAAAAAAAGATTAGAAAAAAAGTAAAAAACACCCCGAAGAAAGAGTTGACGAAACACTCCTATTGATATAATGAAGTTACATTAAGAAGATTACATTTGGAAATGACGTAACAGACTTGAAGATCAGGAGGTTTCCATTATGAGAAAGAATACATTAAAAAAAGCGATGGCAGTTATAATTTCAGCAGCAATGATGACTACTGGATACGCAATGGTTTCAGCAGAAGATTTCACTGATGCGGAGACACTGGCAGAGATGGACGCCTTCACAGGAGCAGCTGAGGCAGAGATTACAGAAGCTCAGCCAGAAGCAGCACAGACCCCGGAAGCACAGCCAGAGGCAGTTCAGGAGACAGCTCAGCCGGAAGCATCCCAGACCGAGGAATTTCAGGGAACCGAAGCCTACACAGAAGACCAGGCCTTCCTTGATGGTTTTTCAGATGGCTCCGCAGATGACGAGATGAATGCTTTCACAGACGGAACAGAGAGCGAAGAAGAGACAGTTGCACCTGCAGCTGCTGCAGATTTCCGTTTCGAGAATGATGAAGTAATTATCACAGCGAAGGTTTTCGACGAGACAGCTATTCCGGAGAATACCGTAATGAACGCCGTTAAGCTTGAAGCTGGCAGCGAGAAATATGAAGAAGCGAAGCAGGCTTCCATCAGAGATCTTGGTACCAAAGAAGATGATGAGTACACATTCTATGATGTAACCTTTACCGTAGATGGTGTTGAGATTGAAATTCCAGACGAAGCAGTAGTAATCAGCATGGAGTTCAAGACAGCAGCAGAAGAGAACACCTCACAGAGTGCTCTTCACATCCAGGAGACAGAAGAAGGCGTAGTAGCCCAGGATGTAACCGCACAGAGCACAGATGGAAGTTTGAAATCTGTAGGCTTCAACTTCTAAAGTGTATTGACTCCAGAAATATTTTTTACAGGTTTCAGAGTTATGATTTGTAATAGTGATATATGAAACAGAAAGGATTCCCAAAGATCAGGGAATCTTTTTTTAATCAGTGGTTATGTGTCCGTCTGTCGGCTGTCTGGTAATAAGCTTTCTTGGCTTTGTACATTCGGTGATCTGCTTCTTTGAGCATTTCTTCCAGATTTTCACAGGAATCCTTCCAGAGAAAACCGATAGAAATACTGATCCGTTGCTGTTGCATATTTTGCTGAAGCTTCGTCATCTTATCGTGGAATTCAGAAGCATCAATATCATGCACCATGATAACGAATTCGTCACCGCCGATACGGTAAGTGTTTTCCGGGAAAATACTGGAAAGGACATGGGCTGCGCTTCGGATAAAGGTATCTCCTGCCTCATGCCCCTGGTTGTCGTTGATCTGTTTCAGACCATTCAGGTCAATATAAGCAGCGCCCACTTTTTCAAGCGTTTTTCCCTTATAAGAATCCAGTACCTCAATATATTTATTACGGTTATAAAGGAATGTGAGCATGTCGCGGTAGCTCATATATTGAAGCTGTTCCTGCTGTTTCTTGGTAGCCAGGCTGTTGGTAAGGAAGAACTGGATGGAGGAAAGCAGGGTAGCATCATCATAGAACTGTCTTGGATTATCTACACCCACGAAGCCGATGGGATCACCCTTTTTACCAAGAGGAACGGCAATCAGCCGGTTCACATCCTGCTCTTTCAGCATGTCATAGGAATCGTAACCACGCTCCTGCTCCAGATCGGAAATATAATATGGTTCGAATCTGTAAAAGCTTTCCATCCATTTGGGTAAAACGGATATTGGAACCTGTTGGAGGTTGTCAATCTGTACACTGACGCCGCCTCTTACATACTCATAGGTGTTGGTTAGAATATCCTTTTCCGGATTCAGTTCGAAGACATAAGTACGGTCCGAATCGAAATACTGGTTGATGATCGTCAGCAGATTCTGGATGGAAATATTAATATCCTTGTCTGAAGAAAGCTCTGTGACGCATTGGATCAGTGTATTGGAAATCTTCAGCTGTTCGCTTGTTTCCTTCTGACTTCTGGACAGCTGGTTAGCGGTATACAGGTTCCAGGCAAAGTAAATAAATAGAAGAAAGAATTCAATGATACCAACAAAAATCATCAATTTTCTCAAATACAACAGATTGGAAAATACAATATTCTTTTGGGAAATGACCAGGACTTCCCAATCAAAAAGACCAATCGGGGTGTAATACATATAGGTGTCCTGTCCATTTGTTTCAGACTGAAAGGCAACGGTGCCAGTGTTCTGATTGCGGATCTCTTCTTTTAAATTAATATCCTGATAGCCACTGAGCGGTGCTCTGTCAGGTTCAGCGTAGGCATTTCCCAGTGTGCTGTGCCAGGTATCCATAACATAGTTTCCGTCATTGCTGTCGATAATGCAGAGTGCTGCATGGCCATTATAAATGGAAATCTGGAAAACATCAGGCAGGATAGTCAGGTCGATAACACCGGTGAGAATGGCCTGCGTTTCTCCGCCTTTTTCTACAGGAAGAAAGTAATAAACAGATTCATTTCCTGTCTCGGAATCGTTCATTCTGGTGGAAATATGTTCGCCACGGGAGGCAATATCATCGAAGGTAATGTCGCCGCGGAGAGGTTCGAGAGTACCATTTTCCAGCAGGAGAGTGTTGTCAGGATAAATAACGTCAATCCTGGAAAACAGGGTATTTTCTTCGAATACATCCAGGTGCAGGGATGGGATTTTTTCGGGAGCTATTTTGTCCTCCTGGATCATGGCATTGGCAGCCAGGCCAAGTGTGGTGATATTATCCTGGAATTTCATTTGAAGCTCGGAGGTGACTGATTTCGCAGAATCTTTCAGAGTATTCCAGCAGCGGTTCTCTTCCCGTTTCATAACCTTATAGTACAGCACGAGAGAGGCTGCAGCAATGATTATGACAATGACAGCTGCAGAAATTATACATTTGAGATTTTGTTTCATGGTGGAGCAGACTCCTTATTTTATAGTGTATTCAATATAATTGTAGCACTCTTTTGTGAAGAAAAAAAGGTTTTGGAGAAAGATTGTATAATTATATTTTATAGGATATACTTGTAGTATTCTTTATTAGAACGTGTTTGGAAAAGGCTTTCTGTAAAGTGACTGCGATTTTAGGAAATGGAAGGACCGGGGCTTGGGACAGGCTCTGGAACTGAGGGGTGAGGAAAATGGTTTCTATGATTCCGTTCGGGCTGCTTGCTGGCTGTGTGGGAGAAAAAGAAGTACGGATAACTGAGCTGGATGATACTGGCTTTTGCTTTCGATTGGGGAAAGCCCAGACTGAAAAAATGCAGTTTTCTGGATTAAAAGTCAGTTTTTATGATATAGAGTATGGAAAATATAACGAAGTGGAAATCCGGGAGTTTGAAATCCAGAAGCTGGAAGAAGAATATTCCGATTTTTTTGTGAAATATAAGGTCGCGGTGAAGCAGGAAAACTATGTGCAGGCGGTTCAGAGACTGCTCTGCCAGTATAACAGATATATTCATCTGAAGCTGGAGGATGACGACAGCCTGCTGACGAAATGTATGACTGGTTATGCGGGGAATTTGGACGAAGTGAAATACAAAAGTCTGGAAGAACAGGTGGGTATCTGGCAGAGGGAGATTGACGCAGGCACAGAAAAAGAGCGCGAGAAAGCAAGTCTGGAAAAAATGGAAAACAAGCCTACGAGATGGGAGTTTTGCCTGGCATTGGACAGACCAGAACTGTATCGCAGCTATCTGGATAAACCATTAGCCGTATTTTTACAGGAAAGTGCGAAAAGAAGCATTGGCACATGCAGGGGTTTGATTCGGAAACGTATCCTGTCCGGAGAGATGCCGGATCGCCTTTATATTGGAAACCAATTCTGTCATCTTCTGTTTCCAGATAGAGAAATTTTGTTTCGGATGATGGAAAAAGCACTATATGAGCGGATAGGAATTACAATTGCTTTTACTTATGTGCGCGAATATATGCTGGATTCTGTGAAAAATCTGCTGTCTCAGATTAATGACTGGTGCGAGGAGAAAAATTGCACGGTTGAGGTGATTGTAAATGACTGGGGAATGGCCGGGGCATTTGGACTAAAAAATCTGCGCCCGTGTCTTGGCATTTTGTTGAATAAACGGAAAAAGGATCCCCGTATTTCGTATAAAAAAGGCGACCAGAAGCTGTTCGAAATGAACAATCTGAATGCTGATTTTTACCGGAATCATCTTGCAAATGAATTTCGGATCCAGAGATTCGAATGGGAATCCTGTGGCTATGAACAGCAGTTTCCAGAGGGGAAAAACAGTCTGCATATTCCACTTTACCAGACCAATACTTCCCAGTATTGCCCCCTTCGGGCAATCTGTATAAACGGGGAAAGAGGACGGCAGAACCTTGCAAAGGAGTGTCCGCAGTATTGTGCAGAATATGCACTTTTGTATCCGGAAGACCTGCATATGGTGGGACGGTATAATTCATTATTTGGAATTGACATGGACATGCTGAAGAGGCATGAAAAGTTGGAAAAGTGTCTGGAAAATGGTGTGGACAGGGTAGTGGTTTCGCTGTTGTGAGTGTACGCTGTTAAAGCTTTTAATTATATAGAATGTTAAAAGGAAATGAGAATAACTGGTGAAAAGGTGAAAATAAAATGAAAAAATGGATAGAAATAAAAGAGTTTAATGCGCCGGAGCTGGATGTATACGCCAGATTGGCCGAGGTGCAGCTGCTAAGATATAATGAACCCAAACCAGGGCTTTTTATTGCAGAAAGCCCGAAGGTGATCGCACGTGCTCTTTATGCGGGATATGAACCTGTCTCTTTTCTTATAGAGCATAGAGATTTGGAGATGGAAAACGGAGAGGTACAGGAAATCCTGGAGCAGTTTCCTGATATTCCAGTGTATACAGCAGAGTATAGTGTGCTGGTGAAGCTGACTGGGTTTGCGCTGACACGCGGAATGCTGTGCGTGTTGAAACGCCGGATGTTGCCATCGGTAGAAGAAATCTGCAAGTCTGCAGGCAGGATCGCAATACTGGAAAATGTAGTAAATCCCACTAATATCGGGGCAATATTCCGTTCGGCAGCAGCTCTTCATATGGATGCAGTGCTGCTTACTGGAGGCTGTTGTGATCCCTTTTACCGTAGATCTGCCAGGGTAAGTATGGGGACTGTTTTTCAGATTCCCTGGACTTATTTTGACAAGAAAACACAGTGGCCGGGAGATGGGATGAAACAGCTGGATAGACTTGGCTTTAAGACGGTTGCCATGGCGCTTCGGGATGATTCTGTGGGCATAGATGATCCTGCGCTTCATGCAGAAGAAAAGCTGGCTGTTATCCTTGGAACGGAAGGCGACGGGCTTGTTGGTGAAACCATTGCAGACTGTGATTATACTGTAAAAATACCAATGTCCCATGATGTGGATTCTCTGAATGTGGCAGCAGCAAGTGCGGTTGCTTTCTGGGAACTTGGAAAGCGGAAGTAAGTATGCCAAAAAAATAATTTGTGTAATATGTGGTATCCATTTTGCGAGAGAATTATACAGATGATTTTGGACATGTGCTTTGGAAAAAGTAAAGTTGAAGTGAGGGGAGAAACACATGAAAATCGTAGCCGGGTTAGGTTCCATAGATGAATATATCAGATTTGCAGAGGCTGGCGCAGATGAGTTTTTTTGCGGCTACGTGCCATACTCCTGGACGAAAAAATATGGCACTGTTCTGCCTCTGAACCGCCGGGAAGTACTCTGCTACAATGTCCAGCTGGGTGCATTTAGCGAGCTGGAAATCCTCTCTGAAATGGTGAAAAAATACAAAAAACCAGTCCATCTTACCTTTAATTCTCTGTATTATATTCCAGAGCAGTATCCGGAAATTGCACAAATTATCCGGAATTGTATGGAGCTTGGTTTCAAAAGCTATATCATTGCAGATCCGGCATTGCTGGTATATTTGAGAGAAAATGATATAAACTGTGAGATTCATCTAAGCGGTGAATGTGGTGAAGTGAACAGTCAGATGGTAAAAACTTTGGGAAAACTAAAGTTGAAACGGGTGATCTTTCACAGGAAAAATACGTTTGAGGATATGAAAGCGGTTGTGGATCAATGTGGGAAAAATAGCCTGGAAGGAAACAGTAAAAATAATAAAGAGACAAAAGACATGGAGTTTGAGGCATTTGCTCTGAATGAGAAATGTCAGTTTACCGGTGCATTTTGCAATTCCCTTCATTGTGATGAGATGGGATATCTTTGCAAGGTTCCTTA
This sequence comes from Clostridia bacterium, assembly GCA_029101305.1. GTDB lineage: Bacteria > Bacillota > Clostridia > Lachnospirales > Lachnospiraceae > Blautia_A. The sequence continues at coordinate 10,360 of JAQXQS010000150.1, forward strand.
TGAATTGGGAGTGCAAAAAACAGATAAAAGCACAGATATAATGTTAGAAACAAAAATGAATTTGAATAAAGATATGTATGATGACAGCGGCTACCTGTGCGGTGAAACCGGTTGTGGTTTATGTGCGCTTTACCACCTTAAGCAGGCTGGAATTACGCATTTGAAGCTTGTAGGCAGAGGGAACTACACAGACTATATGGAAAAAGATATCCGTAATCTTCGAATCGCTTTGCAGATATTAGAGAAATCTGCTTTGGAAGCGGAATTTCAGGAAAAAATGAGATCTGCGCTTTTTCCTGGTGGATGTAGTGGGAACTGTTATTATTTATGAACAGTTAATTTGAAAAGGGACAGTAAGACAAGTTTGATTATGTGTCTTACTATCCCTTAGAAAATCACCAATGCAACTTATTATCCAATAGGCTCGAAATCAGCAGCCCCATGCTTACACAGCGGGCAGATAAAATCATCGGGAAGCTCATCGCCTTCATAAATATATCCGCAGACTTTGCAGACGAAGCCCTTTTTGCCTTCAGTTTCAGGCTGTGGTTTAACATTTTTCTGGTAATAGGTATAGGTCATAGTATCAAGGTCGTTCATAACCCGGGCTTCTGTGACACTGCAGATGAACATTCCGTGAGTACCCAGATCTACATACTGCTCCACCTTCAGGGACATAAATGCGTTAATGTATTTGTCCAGGAATACCAGTCCGTTACCGGAACGATAAACCTTCTGTCCGGCAAATTTATCAACGCTGCGCCCGGTCTGGAAGCCAAACTGCTGGAAAACGGAGAATGGAGCGTCTACAGACAGGCAATTTACATTGAGAACTCCGGTCTGGCGAATTACATGGTGAGAGTAGTTCGCCTTGTTAATATTTACTGCGATACGGTTCGGAGTGTCGGTGAGCTGGGTCACAGTATTGACGATCAGTCCATTGTCCTTTTTGCCGTCATTGGAGGTAACTACATAAAGACCATATCCGATTCTGAAAAGGGCTGTCATATCGTTCTTGTTTGCCAGTTCATCGCTCTGTGCAATATATTCTTTGCAAAGTTCACTTGCCATAGCCTCCAGCTGATCTTTATTTTCCTGGTTTACTGAGGAAAGTACTTTCACAGTAGTATCCAGCCAGTTGATTTTCTTACAATTAGAAAGCATTTCTTTCATAACCTTTGCAGCCAGAGGTGCCCAGGAACCATTTTCGATGATACCCACAGTGCGGTTCTGGAAATTGTGCTCTACCAGGCGGGTGATGTAGTCGTGCATAAAAGGATAAATACTTGCATTATAGGTTGTGGTAGCCAGTACCAGCTTGCTGTAGCGGAAAGCGTCGGACAGAGCAAGTGACATGTCATCTCTTGCAAGATCATATACAACAACTTTTGGACAGTCTTTGCTGCGGAGCTTGTCAGCAAGAATTTCAACGGCTTTTTTCGTATGACCGTATACAGAAGTATAAGCGATGACGATTCCTTCAGTTTCTGGTGTATAAGAGGACCAGGTGTCATAAAGGCCAATATAATGTCCGAGATTCTCTGTGAGAACTGGTCCGTGAAGCGGACAAATGATCTGGATATCCAATCCTGCGGCAACCTTCAGCAGCTTCTGAACCTGTACTCCATATTTTCCAACGATTCCGATGAAATATCTGCGAGCCTCATCATCCCAGTCTTCCGCTACATCCAAAGCACCGAATTTACCGAAACCGTCTGCGGAGAAAAGAACCTTATCTGTGCTGTCATAGGTTACCATAACTTCAGGCCAGTGTACCATTGGCGCGAAAACGAAAGTCAGATTATGATTTCCGAGATTGAGGGTGGCTCCATTTGTTACTTCCAGCTTCTGGCCTTCCAGCTCAAGGCCAAAAAAGTTGTAAATCATACTGAAGGTTTTTGCATTTGCAACAACTGTTGTATCAGGATATACTTTCAGGAAATTTGCCACGTTTGCAGCGTGATCCGGTTCCATATGCTGTACGATCAGATAATCTGGTTTGCGGCCTTCCAGGATGCGGTCAACATTATCCAGCCATTCATGGGTAAAATTTGCATCTACGGTATCCATGACTGCAATTTTTTCGTCCAGGATAACATAGGAATTGTATGCCATTCCATTTGGCACCTTGTATTGTCCTTCGAAAAGGTCAATCTGATGATCGTTTACACCTGCATATCGGATGGTATCTGTGATTTTCATATGATTTTCGTCTCCTTTTTCATGAGATATTTATTGCTACTGCTTACAATTTACATAGTAAACGGATATATCTGCTTCCGTAGAAATCGCCATAAATGAAGTCGATTATTATGTTATGCTCTGGCATTTCCTTAATATGCTTGTAGTATAACCAAATTTTGGAATAAAATCTGTTGCAAATACAACAAAATAATGTATTCTATTTTGTAGTGAACGAAACTTTACAATGTACGAAACGGAGGATTTTCAGGATGAACCCAGTGACACTTTTTTCATACATAACCCCGGAGGAGCAGGAGCGTATGCGCGTTTGTTTCTGTATGCGTGAGGTTACTTATCAGAATAATGAAACGATTATGGAATACGCCAGTTCCATGAAGAAGATCGGGCTGATTCTGGAAGGGCAGGCGGCGCTCTATTGCTGCGATGAAGATGGGAATCAATATATGCTGGATGATCTGAAAAAGGACAGTGTTTTTGGAGAACCCTTTCTCCTTCCGGAAGAGTCCCAGCACTATTATGTCTGTGCGAAAAAAGAAACGAGAGTTCTGTTTATCGACTACGAGCATGTGATCAAGCGTTGCGAAAATGCCTGTAAATTCCACAGCCAGCTGGTCAGCAACCTGCTCCAGATGATCGCCATGCGCGCCAGTCAGCAGGCCAGCCGGATTTATGTGCTTTCAAGGAGCTCCACCCGGAAGAAAATTATGGCATATCTGAACTCGGTTGCGGCAGAAAAACAAAGCGCCTGCTTTATTTTGCCTATGTCTTATACAACTCTGGCAGAATATCTTAGTGTAGACCGCAGCGCAATGATGCGGGAACTGAAAAAACTGGCAGATGAAGGCATCATAGAAAAAGATGGGAAAAAAATACGGATTTTAGCTGGAAAATAAAGTTATGTTACATAAGTGCTGATTTTTTCCTGTGCCAGTTTATATTGTTCCAGAGACATAACAACTTTTCCCTTACGAGTATGAATAAGTCCGTCCTCTTTTAGCTTGGCGATTGTCCGGTTGATGGTTTTTACTGTCATTCCCAGTTCTTCGCGGATTCCTTCCCGGGTCTTTTTTAACACAATTTCGCCAGTCTCTTCAATATGGTGGTTAGATGCATATTTCAGCAGATAATCCAGGAAAAGAAAGGTCGGGGGATAAAAAAGTTTAGCCCCACGGTTGTAAGAGGAACGGTATAGCTTGTAGGCGATTTTGTGAGCAACAAGCCGGAGCAGATGGATGTCCTGGGAAATCCACATTTCAAAATCCGCTCTGGAAATCATGAAGACAATGCATTCTGTCAATGTTTCAATAGAAACGGAGGTAGTGGCTTTTTCGGCCAGAATGGCAACTTCGCCGATAAAATCAATTGCTTCATTCTTTTCAATCATAAAAATATTGCCATTTTCAAATTCATTGATTACCCGGTGATCTCCGCTGACTACAATGCCAAAATAATCAAGGGCGTAATCTTTTTGATGGATGATTGTTCCCGGAGGAAATTTGCGGATCGTGTACCTGGATTTCAGTTCCTCTGGCATATATTTGAAGTAGGTTTCCACGTCAGGATAGGTTTTTATCAGCTCTTCAAGTGTCATATAAGAACCTCCATTTGCTCATATCTTATACAGAAAATTATACCATGATTTTTAGAAAAATTTAATAAAAACATCCATTTGTCCTTTTTTTATCCTGAAAAAAAGCGTAAAGTGCCTGGTGTGAAGGAGCTGAAATTTTTGCGGTTCCAAATGAAAAACACTGCTATGCAGTTATAACGGCGGTTTTCTGCATCCAACCAGTTGCTTACCTAAAGTATGCGAGAGAAACAGAATGCTTTGTGAAGTTGTTCATGAGCAGTTGAAATGTTTTTCAAACACGCTCTACTTAAGGAATGGGAGCCCCGGAGAATTGCCGCGAATGTTACTGTTTAGAAACAAACACACATCAGGGAGGAAAGAAATGAAGCAACAGGAGTTTATGTATTCAGGCCTTGGCGAGCGCCTGAAAAAAGAATGGAAAATCTACCTCGCCGCATTGATCTTTATTGTGATCGCTGATTCCATCGGCCAGATCAAGGTACCGTTGGGACCGGGAACACTGATTCTGTTTCCTATCTTTTATTCTATTTTTCTTGGAATCCTTTCGGGACCGCAGGTACTGAAAGTTTTTAAGAAGCCCGAAGTAAAAGCAGCCTCAAAACTTGTTATCGTATGTATTTGTCCTTTTATTGCAAAGCTTGGAATTAACGCAGGTGCAAGTATAGAGACAGTTATTTCCGCAGGACCGGCACTGCTTCTTCAGGAGTTTGGAAACCTGGGAACTATATTTTTATCTCTTCCGATTGCTCTTCTTTTCGGATTGAAAAGAGAAGCAGTTGGTGCATGTCATTCCATCAACAGAGAGACAAACCTGGCGCTTATGCAGGACATGTTTGGCCCGGATTCAGCGGAAGCCCGTGGAAGTCTTTCTATCTACATTATTGGTGGAATGGTAGGAACTATTTTCTTTGGATTTATGGCAACTGTAATTGCATCTACCGGAATCTTTCATCCATATGCCCTTGGAATGGCATCTGGTGTTGGGGCTGGAATCATGATGGCTTCTGCTACAGCAAGCCTATCCGCAATGTTCCCGGCTATGGCAGATCAGATTTCCGCATTGGCAAGTGCCAGTGAGACGATTTCTGGAATTGACGGAATTTATATGGCAATCTTTATTGGTGTACCTTTATGCAACTGGCTCTACAGAGTCCTGGAGCCGAAACTTGGTCCGATTCATGATAAATTTGCAAAAAAGGAGACAAATAAATGAGATATATAGAGTGGGCAGTTATGTTTCTTGTAGCAGGTCTTGGTATTGCACTTGCGAATTTTGTTGGTTTTCAGGTAAGCTTTGTGGATTCTCTTCCGGGACTCGCGATTCTGCTTCTGATTTCACTGGCAGCAGTGGTGATTAGTAAGATTGTTCCTCTTAAGCTTCCAGTAATTGCATATTGTTCTCTTCTGGGACTGTTTCTGGCTTGTCCTTTAAGCCCGATCAGAGATTTCGTTATTGAGTCTGCTGGAAAAATCAATTTTACAGCGCCTTTGACTATGGTTGGCGCATACGCTGGAATTTCCATCAGCGACCAGCTGAAAGAGTTTGCGAAACAGGGATGGAAAATGCTGATTATTGCGGCACTTGTTATGATCGGAACATTTACATTTTCTGCAATTATTGCGCAGGCTGGCTTATCGCTGACAGGGGTAATCTGATAACAGGGCGGATCTTTATGGATCCGCTTTATTGCTATTTTATGTGCTGGATGTTGTTACCCGGACGCGATTTTACAATGTATATTCACCGCCATGCGGAGCAACGTTCCGGTGAGCTAATTAGCAAAACTATACAAATGTGAAATGAGGAAAAGATGAAAGAGAAGATAACTTGCGATGTACTGATAAAAAATACGTCTTATCTGGATGAAAATTATTATGTTCAGGATAAGGTTTCTATTGCAATTTCAGAGGGAAAAATACTGAAAATAGTAAAAGAAAAAGGCAAGAAAAAGTTCGCCGGAGAAGTTGCAAAGCAGATGGAAGACGAATGTTTTTCTGAATCAGATTTTCTGTCGACTGAGACTATTAACGGTGAAAATCTCCTCTGGATGCCCGGTCTTGTGGATGGTCATATGCACACAGGACAGCAGCTCTTGAAAGGAGCGGTTCTGGACGAACTTCCTATGATCTGGACGCGCATCATGCTTCCCTTTGAAAGCACTCTTACTCCGGAGAAAATGCGTCTTTCAGCAGAACTGGCAGCATTGGAAATGATCAAAAATGGAACAACCGGATTTATTGATGCAGGAAGTTACTACATGGAAGAGGCTGCCAGGGTGTACCAGCAATCCGGACTTCGCGGAGCACTTTCCCATTCTGCCATGGATCAGGGGAATTTTCCTGATTCAATCCGTCAGACAACGGCAGAGGTTTTGGAAACAGAAGACCACCTTTTCGAAGAATTTCATGGAAAGGGAAATCTGAAAATTTTCTATTCCCTTCGTGCATTGATGAATTGTTCTCAGGATCTGATCGAGAAAACAGCGGCAAGAGCCAGTGAGAGAGACACTTTTTTTCAGGCGCATATGAATGAATATGCGGGAGAAGTGAATTATACTCTGGAGAAATATAAGATGCGCCCGGTAGAATATCTGGATTCCCTTCATGTATTAAATGACCGCTTTGTTGCTGCCCATGGAATCATGCTTTCTCCACAGGAACGTGCACTTCTGGCTGAAAAAGGTGGAAAAGTGGTGCACTGTCCGTTTAGTAATTGTGGAAAAGGTGTTCCAAATACTCCGGATCTTCTGGAAAGAGGAATTTCGGTAGGACTTGGAACAGACGGAGCAGCCCACGGCGGACTAAGTCTTTGGAATGAGATGAAGATTTTCCGTTCTGTGATGAATGCCTTCTGGGGTGTGAAAAATGCAGACCCGGCAGTTATGCCTGCGAAGAAAATCCTGGAGATAGTGACAAGAAACGGAGCTGTTGCATTGGGAGAAGAGCAGTCTGGGTTGTTAAAAGAAGGATTTAAGGCAGATATGATTTCCATTAACTGGAATCAGCCCCAGCTTTTTGCTACAAATAATCGTGTAAATACGCTTCTGGAGTGTGTGTGCGGAAATGATGTAAACGATAGTATTGTAGGTGGAAAAATCCTTATGAGAAACCGCCAGGTGCAGACGCTGGATGAGGAGAAGATTATGTGGCAGGCAAAAGAATATTTTGCTGCATTATAAAGTTTGTGAAAGTAGATAAATATGAGCAGATGAGACGAATGATCTGTTTACCATAATATTTGGAAGTAGAAGTGAGGAAAATGAAAAATTGGGTGAATTAACAATATTGACGATCATTATTATCGCAGTTGCAAATATGGCAGTAGGCGGTTGCATCGGAATCTGCGGAATTGCCGGATTCCTTTTGCCTATGCTTTATACTGGTGGGCTGGGTTTTGATGTAACCTATGCGTTGGCACTTAGCTTCCTGGCCTTTCTTGTATCTGGGATTATCGGTTCCCGGAACTACTACAAGGCTGGAAATCTGGATGTGAAAATGTCCGTAAAGCTTGGGTTTGGCAGCCTGATCGGTGCGGTGGGAGGCGTTTTTCTTCAGTCATTGATCGAGAAGAGTACGGCGAAGACCATTCTTTACCTGGTGGTGCTGTTTTCCGGGGCATCCATACTGGTAAGAATGTGGAATGAGAAAAAACGGGAAAAGAGCAATTCAAACAAAGTATCAACTGAAATCGCTTCCAGCACGCTTACCGACAACATGGCCTTTCTTCTCGTACTCGGCATCGTCACTGGCGCTATTTGTTCCCTCTCCGGAGCCGGAGGCCCCGTCCTTGTCATGCCTCTGCTTGTAGCTTGTGGTGTCTCTGCCAGAATTGCAGTTGGTGTGGCACTTTTTGACTCCGTATTCATCGCCATCCCAGCCTGCATCGGCTATCTTTCCCGAATTAACTGGATAAGCGTGATGGGTCTTCTGGCTTTGATTATTGTAACTCACGGTATCGGCGTCTGGCTTGGCAGCCGCTTCGCCGGAAAAGTCCCAGTCCAGGGCCTGAAGATTTTCGTGGCGGTATTTTCGGTGTGTATTGCAATCTATATGCTATTGTAAGAATGTATGTTAAGCCAGCCTTAGAGCCTGTTTGAAAAAATTATAAAAATGAAAGCTCCATTCAGAAATGCTGCACAAAGGCGCCACCTGACTGGAGCTTTTTGATATGTCAGGAAGAACAGGATAATATTTATTTTTTACTGATTGACTTAGCCTGTACTTGAGAGTTATACTAAATCAATCAGATATCTGAAAATCATTTGGAACTTCAATTTAAGCTCTAATTTTGTCAGTGTGGTCAGATCGACCAGATAACTCATTTTAATAACATAAATAGGAATAAAGTACTTGTATTAGTATGACTATGGATATATAATAAAAATATAAATTATATATTAATAGGAAATGCCGACGAATAAGTACAATATTCCGGGAAGGAGCTTATGCAGCCACAGAATGCGGTTTCTATAGAGTTTTTTAAGAACCCGAAACGGTTTGCGGATCTTTTGAATGGCTATTTTTTCAATGGCGCTGAAGTCGTTCATTGGGAAAGTGTCCAGGAAAGAGATCCTGTGCTGCAAAAGATAAAAGGAAAAGGTACAAAAGTATCAACGAAAGCAAATGTTGTAGATTTATTTCGCAACGTGGAAATTGATGGCTGTAGAATAGGTGTTTTTTTACAAAATCAGACACAAATACATTATGCTATGCCGATTCGGGCGATGAATGAGGAAGCAGAAGAATATTATAGCCAATGGAAAGAACTAGAGAGAAAACATAGGGAGAAAAAGGATTTAAAAGGGGCAGAATTTTTGTCTGGTATGGGCAGAAACGATAGGATTAATCCTTTGTTAATTTTAATCGTGTACTTTGGAGAGAAAAAATGGGATGCTGCAGAATCTGCGCAGAATCTGTTTGGAAAAGTTGCAGAATCAGAGAAAATGAGAGGAATTCTTACCAAGTATCCTATTCATATTTTAGATATGCGAAGGTTTGAAAATATAAATAATTTTCATACAGACCTAAAATGGGTTATAGGATTTTTGCAAAAGGCTCAAAACAAGGATGAATTGCAAAAGTATGTGACAGAGAATAAAAATGTCTTTGAAAATCTGGCGGAAGATACATACAATCTATTGGCAATAATGGCAAAATCGCCAATATTGGAGACGCTAAAAGATGATGCGAAAAATGCGGAAGGAGGATGGAATATGTGTAAAGCTCTTGATGATATGGTTAGAGACGGAGAGCGTCGTGGCGAACGCCGTGGAAAAAACCAGATTAACCAATTGAATCGTTTATTGTTAGCTGATAATAGGCAGGACGAGCTGTTACGGTCTGTTTCAGATCGAAAATTTCAGCAAAAGCTGTTACAGGAATATGCTTTATAAGTGGTAACTGCTTTGCTGAAACTTTTTCAATCGTTTAAAATATGGTTATTACTGGTGAACGATGTTAAAATACTTTGTTGCAGGAAAATTCTCTAAAATCCGGTTGACGTAACCCAATTTCTACAACATAATATAATCATAATCGTTGCTAGGCAAAGTCTGTGCAGCAAAAGTGAAACAAAACGGAGGATTTTTACATGAAGGTATTAAACTATGGCTCACTTAACGTAGACTACGTGTATTCCGTAGATCACATTATCGTGGGTGGCGAGACACAGCATTCATCCAAAATGGAGATTTTCAGCGGCGGAAAGGGGCTGAACCAGTCTATCGCGCTGGCGAAGGCCGGGGTTCCGGTTTATCATGCTGGTATTGTGGGAAATGATGGGGATATTCTTCTGGATGCCTGCAAAGAGGCTGGGGTAAACACAAAATATATCCGCAGACTGCCTGTAAAAGGCGGCCACACCATGATTCAGGTGGACAAAAACGCCCAGAACTGCATTATCCTCTACGGCGGAACCAATCAGATGCAGACCAGGGAATTTGTAGATGAGGTTCTGGCTGACTTTGGAGAAGGAGATTACCTGATCCTGCAGAATGAGATCAATATGCTGGATTACATCATCGACCAGGCCTATGAGAAAAAGATGAAGATCGTAATGAATCCATCTCCATATGATGATAAGCTGAACAGCTGTGACCTGGGAAAAGTATATCTTTTCCTGGTAAATGAAATTGAAGGAGAGCAGATCACCGGCTGTAAGGATAAAGATCAGATCCTGGATGCCATGGCAGAGAAATTTCCAGGCGCAAGGTTTGTGCTGACACTTGGCGGTGATGGCGCTGTTTATTACGACGGTAAGGAGAAAGTTTTCCAGGACATTTTCAAGGTAAAAGCAGTGGATACCACAGCAGCAGGGGACACCTTTACCGGATACTTTATCGCATCACTTATTGAAGGCAGAAGCATTCAGGAGTCTCTTCGTATTGCGGCGAAGGCATCCTCCATTGCAGTTTCAAGACCAGGGGCTACCCCTTCTATTCCGACAGCGGAGGAAGTGAAGAAAGAGCTTGGGATTGAGTAATAGGGAAAAATGGGAGCGAGGCAAAATTCGCTCCTATTTTTTTGACGAAATACTTAAAGCGTATCCATGAAAAATATTTGCAGGCTGTATTTATAAGATTGCGATATAAATCTCTCACAAATTGTGATGCGCATTTTGCAGAAAGCTTTTTAAATACGCGCCAGCTTATTAAAATGTTTATAAACGTTTATATAAATGTTTTTGTAAAACAACAATGAAAGTCTATAAAACCACCACATTTATAGTAATAAATAACTAAAAAACACCTAAAAACCTTGTGCAAACATACAAAGTACCAAACAAAACTAAAATAGTAATTGAAATATTTGTGTAAACGTTTATAATCAAGATATCAGCAGTACAGAAAAGAAAATGACTGCAAACGAGATCTTAAATTATTTTTTTCAAGGAGGAAGAAATTATGAAAGCAAGAAAAGCAATGGCATTAGCAATGACAGCAGCTATGGTTGGAGGTTTAATGGCAGTTCCGGTAATGGCAGAAGAGAACGCTGAATTACTTCCAGGCGGCGGAAGCAAGATCATTTACTGTATCACACCTTCCACATCCAACCCATTCTTCAACACCGAGCAGGTAATCGCTAAGGAGAAAGCTGAAGAACTTGGATACGAAGTAAAATGTGCTTCCCACGATGATGACGCTGCTACACAGCTTGAGCTTTTCGAAGCAGCTATCAATGATGGCGCAGCAGCAATCATCTGCGATAACGCTGGAGCAGATGCTTCCATCGAAGCAGTTCAGAAAGCATATGATGCAGGAATTCCTACATTCCTCATCGACCGTGAGATTAACCAGTCTGGACTTGCAGTAGCACAGATCGTTGCAGATAACGCACAGGGTGCAGCAGCAATCGCTGAGTGCTGGGTAGAAGCAATGAACTACGAAGGCAAATACGCAGAGCTCCTTGGACTTGAGTCTGATACAAACTGCCAGGTTCGTTCTGACAACTATCATTCTGTAATTGATGAGTATGAAGATCTTGAAATGGTAGCTCAGCAGTCCGCTAACTGGGATCAGACAGAAGCTTATGAGAAGACAGAAGCAATCCTTCAGTCTAACCCAGAGATCACAGGTATCATCTGTGGTAACGATACAATGGCATGTGGTGCTGTTCAGGCTTGCCTTGATGCAGGACGTAACGATATCAAGATCATCGGCCTTGACGGATCTGACGAAGCAAACGCTTACATCAAATCTGGTGACATGGTTGGTACCGCACTTCAGCAGATCGCTCTGATTACTGAGATGGCAGTTGAGCAGGCAGACGCTTATCTGAACGGAACAGCTCCGGAAGAAGAGAAACAGCTTGTTCCTTGTGTAGCTATCACAGCTGAGAATTCAGATTGTCTGAACGCATTCGTTTACACAGAGCCAGATGCTGAATAATAGAAAATAAGAAGCTTTGGTAAAATCAATAGTATGAATTTAGAAGGCGGTGCGCCAGCGCCGCCTTTTATAATAGAAAGCAGGGAGAGAAAATTATGAAAAGCAGACGAATTTTGGCAGTTCTGGCCGCATGTACAGCAGTAACCCTTACGGGCTGCGGTGTTGTAACCGTAGTTCCCATCGGAGAAGAAGGCTCCTATACCGGTAAGCAGGAATTTGATTCTGCAGCAGAATCCGAAGGTGACTGGGGCGCAGTTGTATCTGACATTTCCGGAAAAGCACAGGACCTTGCAGAAATATTAAATGGTGATGGCATTACAGAAACAACCGCAGTAAAAGGCACAGGAAAAATCAAAGAATATAATACAGACACCCCGAAACATTATCTTGTAGTAGAATTGGATGGTTACACTGGAACTACAGAAGTCCAGGTGCGTACAGACGGCCCGAACTCCAGTACCGCGATCCGTGATCTTCAGTCTCTGAAGAACTTCGAGAGCTTTACCAATCAGACAGAATGGTCCAGCTATGGAAAAGAGCTGAATAAGCAGGCGCTCTCACAGGTAATCGATCCACTTGGAATTGACGACAGTGTAGTCGGCAAGACTGTTACATTCACAGGCGGCGCAGAAGCCGGTAAAGATGCAGTATCTGTTACAGCAGTCGAGCTGACGATTGAATAAAAGGAGGAAGCATTATGTTTGACGACCCGAATGTTGTTCTCCATTGTGAAAAAATAGATAAAATTTACCCCGGAACCAAAGCTCTTGACCAGGTTTCCTTCGATCTTCTCAAAGGCAAGGTAAACGTTCTGATCGGAGAGAATGGAGCCGGCAAATCCACTCTGATGAAGATGATCGCTGGTATCGAGCAGCCTTCAGCAGGCAAGATGTACATGGATGGACAGGAAGTTTACTTCAAAGATACCAATGCTGCCAGAGCAAAAGGTATCGGGATTATCCACCAGGAGCTGTCCCTTTTCCCGAATATGACAGTATACCAGAATATTTTCATGGGACATGAGAAGAAAAAAGGTATTTTCCTGGATGACAAAGCCCATTCAGAGGGCGCTAAGAAAATCCTGAAACGTCTGGAGCATGAGATTCCACCGGAAACCATGGTAGGAGATCTTCGTGTAGGACAGCAGCAGATGGTTGAGATCGCGCGAAACCTGAACCAGGATGACCTGCGGGTGCTGATCATGGATGAGCCTACATCCTCTCTTTCCGCAGCAGAGGTTAAGGTTCTTTTCAAAATCATGAGAGAGCTTCTGGAAGCAGGAATTTCCATCGTATATATTTCCCACCGTCTGGAAGAAATCATGGAAATCGGTGACCATGTAACCATTCTCCGTGATGGAAAATACGTTGCAGATGCTGATGTAAAAGATATCGAGCTTAGCTGGATCGTAGAAAATATGGTTGGAAAGAATACCCAGTATCACCGCTTCGAGAGAAGCATCGATCTTTCCAAACAGCCGAAGGTGCTGGAAGTGAAAGACTTGTGCCTTCCGAAAAAAGGCGGCGGCTGGACTCTTGACCATGTAAGCCTGGATCTGAAAAAAGGCGAGGTTCTCGGTATTTATGGACTTCTTGGAGCTGGTCGAAGTGAGCTGTTCGAGTGCCTGATGGGACTTCATCCGGAACATACCGGCGAGGTTCTTTACGAGGGCAAAAAGCTGAACATCAAGGATGTTGCCACTCAGATCAAGAATGGTTTCGCCCTTGTACCTGAGGATCGTCAGAGCCAGGGCCTGATCCAGACTCTTGATATTGGAAAAAATACATCTATTTCCTCTCTGAAGGATTATGTAAAAGGTCTGTTCCTGAATGAAAAAGCAGAAGATGCGGCAGTTGACGAGCAGATCAAAGATATTCATATTAAAGTGGCGGATAAGAGACTTCCAATCCTGTCTCTGTCCGGTGGAAACCAGCAGAAGGTCGTTATCGGCAAAGGACTTCTGACCAAGCCGAAGATCTTACTTCTGGATGAGCCTTCCCGTGGTATTGATATTGGTGCGAAGACAGAGGTCTTCGAGATCATTCATGACCTTGCGGAAAAAGGACTTTCCATTATCGTTATCTCATCTGAGCTGAAAGAGATCATGGCCATCGCAGACAGGATCTGTGTACTGTCCAATGGTAAAAAGACCGGCGAGCTGACCGGTGATGAGATCACAGAAGACACACTTGTACGTACATCTTATGCCGGACTTGGAACCGGAAGAAACGCGTAAGCCGGGGAGGAGCAAAATAATGAATAACAAAAAATCAAATAATAATCAGTTGTTAATGACCCTTTTAAAAGGACGTACCTTTATCGTATTGGTACTCCTGGTTATCTTTTTCACCATTGTAAAAGGTACCACATTCCTGTCAGCTTCCACACTGACCATGGTTGCGAAACACGTGGCTCTGTACGGAATCCTGGCACTTGGTATGACCTTTGTAATCATCACAGGCGGTATTGACCTTTCTGTTGGTTCTGTAGTCGGACTGGTTGGTATGCTTGCCGGCGGTATGATCCAGGAAGGTATTACCCTGAAATTTGCTGGTGTAACTCTTTATTTCAGCGTTCCGGTGATCGTGATTTCCATGCTGGTTGTGGGCTGTATCATTGGTGCAGTCAATGGTCTTATTGTAACAAAGTTAGGCGTAGCACCATTTATTGCTACCCTTGGTACCATGTATATCTGCCGTGGTTTCGCGAACCTGCGTTCCAACGGTGCAACCTTCTCAGACATCAAAGGTTATGACGGACTGGGAAATACAGGCTTCAAGGTTCTCGGAAGCAACATCGCAGGTATTCCTACCGGTGTTTACATTTTCGTAGTTCTTGCGATTATTTCCGTAATCATTCTGAAAAAGCTTCCATTTGGATGGTATGTACTTGCTGTTGGTGGCAATGAGAAATCTGCCCGCCTTTCCGGTATCAAAGCTGATAAGATCAAAATTATCGTTTACATGATTTCCGGTTTCTGTGCAGCATGGGTTGGTATGATCAACACCGCACAGCTTTCCGCAGCACATCCGGCTTCCGGTGATGGATGGGAAATGAACGCCATCGCAGCTACTGTACTTGGTGGAACATCCATGAGTGGTGGTTCCGGAACCATCATTGGAACTGTAGTTGGTGCATTCGTTATCGGTGTTATCAATGATGGTATGACAATGTGTGGTGTATCCGAGTTCTGGCAGAAGGTTATCCGTGGGCTGGTTATCATTCTTGCAGTTGTAATCGACCAGACACAGAGAAATCTCCAGGCGAAGATGGCACTGCAGGCAAGAAACGAGAATAAATAATTGGTAATTGCCCGGAAGTGGCTAAAAACAGTCGCGATAATGAGGATATTTATCTAAGTATTCGAAACAGTTGCGAAAAATCAAAAAAAGATTTATAGTAATAAATCAGAGAAGCAGGAGGAATAAGCGTGAAAAAGTCAGGAATTTTAAATGCCCAGCTGATCCGCTGCATTGCAGAGCTGGGACACAAAGACCTGTTTATGATCGGTGATGCAGGAATGCCAATTCCCAAAGGTGTGGAGATTGTTGACCTGGTTGTATGTGGAGGAGTTCCTACCTTTAAACAGGTAATGGATGCGGTATTGGCGGAAACTGAGGTAGAAGCCTACACCATTGCCAATGAGATCGAGGAAAAGAATCCGGAGCTTCTTGCATATATTCAGCAGAGCCTTCCTGAGGCAGAGGAGAGCAGAATTGACCACATAGACTTGAAGAAAATGTCTGCACAGTGCAAATTTGCGATCCGCACAGGTGAATTTACACCGTATCCGAATGTAATTTTGAGAGCGGGAGTTGCTTTCCCGGCATAAAGGTGATGAGAGAAGACGCTGCAAAAGACGGGGGAACTTGTCTGGCAGCGTCTTTTTGCGTAATAATTTGCTGCTGGGGAAAGCTGGTTTCTGCAAGTAGTGAGACCAGACATGTTTTGTTAAATATTCCAGCAATCTGTATTCCTGATGTTGTACTAGAACCCTACCAAAGGACGAAATAAGTAAGTGGGGCTGGCAGATTGCAAATGTTTTTTACATAGGAGGAATCAACATGAAGGTAAGTGTGAGAAAAATCAGCGAGATTACAGGATTTTCTCCGGCAACCGTATCGAATGCATTAAATTATAAAAAAGGTGTGAATGCTGAGACATCCGCGAAGATTTTTAAAGTTGCCCGGGAGCTTGGCTATTATGAAGAAAATCATATCCGCAAAATAAAATTCGTAATGTTCAAAAGGGACGGCTCCGTGGTAGAGGATTCTCCGTTTTTTATCCAGCTGATTTCCGGAGTGGAGCAGGAATGCCGCGCCTGTGGAATGGAAATGCAGATGTGCAATCTGGACAAACGTGATCCTGGATGTCAGGAGCAGGCGAAATGGATCATGAATGATAAAGCTTCTGCCGTGATCCTTCTTGGAACAGAGATGGTGGATGCAGATATCGACCTGATCCGGGGAATGACCTGTCCGTTTATTGTGATCGATTATTGGAAAGAAGACATGAGCTTCGATGCCATGCTGATCAATAATGCTGATTCGGCTCGTATGGCAACGGAATACCTGATTGCCAACGGACATAAGGAAATCGGTTATCTGCGCGGAAATTTCCGCATCAAACCGTTCAGGTCCCGCTTTGCAGGCTACCAGACTGCGTTACAAAAGGCGGGGTTAGGGCTGAATAAGGATTATATTTTTACCATGTCAACTACCATTGATGGGGCGTATGAGGATATGAAGCGCTGCCTGACCCAGAAGGTGAAACTGCCGACAGCATTTTTTGCAGACAATGACATGATCGCCCTTGGCGCCATGAAGGCTATGGCAGAGTTTGGAATCCGGATCCCGGAGGATATCTCCATTGTGGGATTTGATGATCTTACCTTTTCCTCTATTTCCTATCCGCCGCTGACAACACTTCGGGTGCCGAAGCAGGAGATGGGAAGGGCAGTTGTACGCAGGCTGCGGGATATTCTGAAAGATAATGACGGTACAAAGATCAAGATGCAGATGTGTACCCAGTTTATTGAGCGAAAAAGCGTTAAGAAAATATAGAATCAGTTCGAAATGATTGATTTGGAATGATATGTGGAAAAATAAAAAATCCTGCTTTCGGTAATTGGAAAAGCAGGATTTTTATTTTTTGATACTGTTTGTAGTAAATTGTGACGCATATCTTGTCCCAAGTCTTTGGAAGACACGTTTAAAGATATTTGGAAAAATCTTTTGGTTTATAGTAAAAAGCGCTTGTCTTACGCGCGGATTGCCTCCATAATCGCCTCATACAGCTCATCATAAGTCTCATATGCCGGGATTTCCGGGTATTCTACCTTAATAGCATCAGTACTCTTAAAGAGGAAACCGGCCTTACTTGCCTGAATCATGCCAAGGTCATTATGGCTGTCGCCGCTGGCGATGGTGTCGTAGCCAATAGACTGCAGGGCTTTGACAGTGGTATATTTGGATTTCTCACAGCGCATCTTGAAGTCTGTGATTTCGCCGTTTTCACCGACTACCAGAGTGTTGCAGAAGATGGTCGGGTAGCCAAGTTTTTTCATAAGAGGGCCTGCGAACTGGGAAAAAGTATCGCTGAGGATGATCACCTGGGTCTGTGCTCTTAATTTGTCCAGAAATTCCCTGGCACCAGGAATTGGGTCGATCTTTGCAATGGTCTCCTGGATTTCCTTCAACCCAAGTCCATGCTCTTTCAGAATGTTCAGACGATATTTCATTAATTTATCGTAATCGGGCTCGTCTCTTGTGGTTCTTTTTAATTCCGGAATGCCGGTCTCTTCGGCAAATGCGATCCAGATCTCCGGGACAAGTACACCTTCTAAGTCTAAGCAAACAATTTCCATAATATCCTCCGTTCTGCAGCTGCGAAATTCACGAAAAGTATTTCGACATTTTAACAATTCTTTTTCACACTATCTTATTATAGCGTAAAAATGCTGGGAGTGCCATATAAAAATGAGGGAATTTACGAGAAAATCAAAAATTATGGGATTGTATTGCTATGTGTCGTGGGTGTTCCTGCAACCGTCAGATATGTTTGTGCTGAGGATAGCCAGAATTTGTCGAAAAATAGAGAAAAATTGTCCGACAGAAATTCCACCCTCATATTGCCGTTTCGTAAAAAATGTGGTATATTATTAATATCTGTAGTAATAATAGACAAAATTAACAGAATAACAATGGCAGGAGTGGTTAAAATGTATAACGAAGAGTACAAGCGCTGGCTGGCAGCTGATCTCGAAGATGCAGATCTGAAACCGGAATTATCTAAGATTGAAGGAAACGACGAAGAAATCAAGGAACGCTTTGCAGTAGCCCTGAAATTTGGTACAGCAGGCCTTCGTGGTGTCCTGGGAGCAGGTACCAACCGTATGAACATCTATGTAGTACGTCAGGCTACACCGGGACTTGCCAACTGGGTGAAGACACAGGGCGGTACCCAGACCGTTGCCATCAGCTATGACAGCCGTCTGAAAAGTGACGTATTTGCCAAAAATGCAGCAGGAGTACTGGCTGCCAATGGAATCAAGGTCAGAATTTACGATGCATTAATGCCTGTACCGGCACTTTCCTTTGCGACACGCTATTATGAGTGCAATGCAGGTATCATGGTTACAGCATCCCATAACCCTGCTAAATATAATGGATATAAGGCTTATGGTCCAGATGGCTGCCAGATGACAGATGACGCAGCTGCTATCGTATATGACGAGATTCAGAAGACAGACGTTCTTACCGGAGCGAAATACATGTCTTTTGCAGAGGGTGTTGAGGAAGGTCTGATCCGCTTTGTTGGTGATGACTGTAAGCGGGCTCTTTATGATGCCATCGAATCCCGCCAGGTTCGTCCAGGTCTTTGTAAGACTGCCGGCCTGAAACTGGTTTACAGCCCTCTGAATGGTTCCGGACTTGTACCGGTTACCCAGATTCTGAAAGACATCGGAATCACAGATGTTACTATCGTTCCGGATCAGGAATATCCAAACGGATATTTTACCACATGTAGCTACCCGAACCCGGAGATCTTCGCAGCTCTGGAACAGGGACTGAAGCTTGCCAAGGAGACTGGCGCAGACCTTATGCTTGCTACTGACCCGGATGCAGACCGTGTTGGTATCGCTATGAAATGCCCGGATGGTTCCTACGAGCTGGTTAGCGGTAATGAGGTTGGAGTTCTCCTTCTTGATTACATAGCAGCAGGTCGCATTGAGAAAGGCACAATGCCGAAGAACCCTGTAGCAGTGAAATCTATCGTATCCACACCTCTGGCAGACGCTGTTGCAGAGCATTATGGCGTAGAGCTCAGAAGCGTGCTTACCGGATTTAAGTGGATCGGCGACCAGATCGCACAGCTTGAGGCAGCTGGTGAGGTAGACCGCTTTATCTTTGGATTTGAGGAGAGCTATGGATACCTTGCAGGACCATATGTACGTGATAAGGATGCAATCATCGGATCTATGCTGATCTGCGAGATGGCTGCTTATTACAGAAGCATTGGAAGTTCTCTGAAGCAGAGACTTGAGGAAATCTATGCACAGTATGGCCGTTACCTGAACAAGGTAGACAGCTTTGAATTCCCAGGACTTAGCGGAATGGATACCATGGCAGGAATCATGCAGAAATTCCGTGATAACCCGCCGGCAGAGATTGCAGGTTACAAGGTAGTAAAGGTTACAGACTACAAGAAACCTGTGGAGACCGGACTTCCGGCAGCCAATGTGCTGATCTACAAGCTGGAGAATAACGAGACTGTTGTTGTCCGCCCATCCGGTACAGAGCCGAAGATCAAGATTTATTACACCACACTTGGTAAAGATCTTGCTGAGGCAGAGGCTGAGAAGGAGAAACTGGCGAAAGCACTGGAGCCAGAACTGGCATAAAAATAACAGTGCCAGAGACAATTATATAGAATAGTAGATAACGGCCATATCGGAGAGGCTTCCGGTATGGCCGTTGCTAAGATGAATAATGCTTCTTTTACTGATTATGCTGATAATGCATATTTGGTCTTTAAATCATTGCAGCGATTATAGTTTATGAAACCTTCCTTTTGCAAGCGTCCGACAACAATTCCACAAAGAATATTTTGTTTCTGGGCAAAAGAGCAAATGGATGCTTTTGAAAAATCATTCTTGGAAGTAAATGCATTGAATTCTGCAGTTGGAATTAATATTTCTTTTGCAAAACTGTCAGCGGCATCTTCGTCTTCATCGGTTGTGCCATTTGGCTGATTGATGTGGCCTAGTAAAATATGACCAAGTTCATGGAATAGGCTAAACCAGAATTTATCTGCATCTTTACCACGGACTGTTAATCCAACAACTATTTTATTTCCATCATAGAAAGTTGCTCCATGTAAGAAAGAGCCACCAATATGAGGAAGGAAAACGAGTGCAATACCACAGCTGGCCAAAATCTCAATCAGTTTAGGACAGAAGTCGGCAGGATTCATTGTCGTCATGCTTCTGATTTGTGGCAGTTTTTTCTTAAGGGTTCTTAAATCAATTAATGAAGTTTCGATAGTACGCGCTTCTAGCTTGGCTTTCTGTGCCCATGCTAATAGAGCAAGATTGCCTTTTTCTGTTTCGACCAGTCTACGACATGCGATTTTTGATAACTGCATATCTTCGATAATTTCGAGGTTTACAACTTCAAAATATTTTCTAAGATAAATTACCTTTTCGGTTGCGTCTCTGGTCTCGGGTACCCAGCCATTCTTTGACATTTCATGATAAGGTAACTTTTTGGCAAGTTCTTTATCAGCGTCCATTTCGTTTTCAGCATTTGCTTTTATAAGTTTTTCACGGTAAGTAGTTTCTAGATTGTTCCAAAACTTAGCAGGAACACCTAGTACCATTTCTAGACGAACAGCAACATCTGGAGTCAACTGAACTTCGCCATTAATTAATTTGCTAATATGTTTTTCGGACATACCCATGCGTAAAGCCAATTCTTTCTGGCTAAGTCCTCTATCAAGCAACTGCTCTTTAATAGTTGCTCCCGGTGGTGTTGCAATAAAACTGCGACTTTTCACCATCGTAATACCTCCTTGAGTGAAATGGAAATTTAATGGTAATCCACAATTTCCATTACGTTAGCAATTTGAATTTCATTCCCTATTTTTTTAAAAACCAGTCGGTAGGGATGAACTAAATCCATTGCGTACTGACTTTTTCGATTGCCTTTTAATGGATGACATCTTCCGATATGAAATTGGACCATTTCTTCAACGGTATCGGCGGCATCTATTTCATCTATACGCTGATGGATTTTTTCGGCCATTTCTGAACCGTATTTCTTTTCGGCTTCGCTTGCGATTGTACACACCTTTTCAATCTTGCGAGTTTTATATGTTATTTCCAATCCATCACCTCTTTCGTGGTTTTTACCTTTGAGGTAAATATATTATATTCTGATTAGCTACATGTGTCAATGATTTAAATTAACCTAACAGGTAAATCCAAAAGAGGAAATTTGCATAGAGTGCAAAACTAAAATATATGTTGCATGGTATAACGGCTTTTATGTTGTGCGCTCTCTTTTCCGGTAAGCTGCCGGTGAATAGCCAGTCCACTTTTTAAACTGCCTTATAAAATGAGTGGTATTTTCATATCCCAGAAGATAAGAAATATCTTCAATCTTTTTAGAGGTAGAGAGAAGCATATTTCTGGCGCTGTTTACCCGGGCTTCGATCAGGTCGGCTGTAGGCGTGATTCCGTAAATGGATTTATAAATATTGTAAAATCTGGATTTGCTGAATCCCACCTCTGCCGCCATTCTTTCCACCGACCATTTTTCCTGAAGACTGATAAACATTTTTCCGCGAAGTCTGCGAAATTTTTCTGTGATTTCTGTGTCAAAAACGGGCTCTGATTCTCCGGATACTGCCCGGTCAAGCTTTATAAAAAGTTCCTGGAATTTCAACTGGATCAGTGCATCCCGGTTTGCTCTGGCATTATAAAATTCGGTTTCCAGTTCTCGGGTCAGATCCGTGATAAATTCTGTCTGGGAAGGATAATACAAGGTATCTAATTCCAGACTGATATTTTGTAAAATGGGCTCCATATCACCGTGAAAATGAATCCAGTCATGGATCATTGGCGTGTCGCTCTCGAAATGCTGAGGGGTACCAGGGCGGAAAATAATTACGGAATGGGGTTCTGTTATTATGCTTTTCCCATTATAGGTCAGTTTCATGCTTGTGAAAAAATGGAGAAACGTATATTCCGGATGTCCATGCTGACGGTCAATGTAAAGGGTACGCTCCGGATAGGCGTGCCTTAGCTGGGATAATTCTATCATAAAAATTCTCCTTTCAAACAGGCTCTAGGACGTGCAAATTGCAGGAATGGTTTTTTAAACTGGCTCTAGTATCATTTTAAAAACAATAGTAGGATATGTCAACTTTTTCAGGGCAATAGTACCTTGTAAAAAACTGGGAATTTTATATTATTGAAACAAGAAAAGTTCTTGAACTTGAGGAAGCTAAAAAGCCTTTAAAAAACACAAATCGTTTTTGGGGAAAAATCAGAAAACATATTTCAGAAAAAGAAAAGGAGAATTCAGATGATTTACAGAGCAGAACATCCGAAACCGCAATTTATGCGTGAAAACTGGCAGAATTTAAATGGAGACTGGAATTTTGAACTGGATCCGGGATCCAGCTGGGAAGAAAGAGGCCTTTATAAAAATGTGGCGTCCTATTCCCGCCACATTCAGGTTCCCTTTTGCCCGGAAAGCAAGCTGTCCGGAATCGAATACAAAGATTTTATGAATTCTGTGTGGTATTACCGTGAGGTGGAACTGGAAGAAAGCCAGCTTCAGGGACGGGTGATTTTACACTTTGGTGCAGTGGATTATATGGCAACTATTTATATCAATGGGACGAAATGCGGAAGCCATAAAGGCGGATACGTTTCTTTTGCTGTAGATATTACGGAGCATGTGAAGGCGGGAACCAATACCATTATTGTAAACGCAGTGGATGACACCCGGAACCGTCTGATTCCTTCTGGAAAGCAGAGTGAAAAATACAATTCTTATGCCTGTATGTACACCCGCACAACGGGAATCTGGCAGACTGTATGGCTGGAATTTGTGCCGGAAAACTACATAAAGAAAGTAAAATATATAACAGACGTTGAATCTGGAACCCTTACAATTATAGCGGAACTTGCCGGTAAGGGGACTTTTTTGGCAGAAGCTTTTTATCAGGGAAAACAGATGGGAAATGCCAGCCGGATCTCAGAAGGCGGCATGGCAGTTCTTACCCTCAGGCTTCAGGAAAAACATTTGTGGGAGGTTGGAAATGGAAGGCTGTATGATCTGGTGCTCACGTATGATAAGGATGTGGTAAAAAGCTATTTTGGCCTTCGTTCCATCCGGCTTGAAGACCGGAAATTTCTTATAAATGGGAAATCGGTATTCCAGCGTCTGGTCCTGGATCAGGGATTTTATCCGGATGGGATTTACACGGCACCATCTGACGCAGAACTGGAAAATGATATTAAGCGTTCCCTGGCAATGGGATTCAACGGCGCCCGCCTTCATGAGAAAATCTTTGAAGAGCGCTTCCTGTATTATTGTGACCTGCATGGCTATCTTGTATGGGGAGAGTTTCCGAACTGGGGACTGGATCATTCCTATGCAGACAGCATTTACGGAGTGCTTCCGGAATGGCTGGAGGAAGTGGAAAGGGATTTCAACCATCCTGCCATTATTGGCTGGTGTCCGTTCAATGAGACCTGGGACCAGAACAACAGAAAACAGTTTGATGAAGTGCTTGCCACTGTCTATAAAGCAACGAAAGCGGCTGACCCTACCAGACCTTGCATTGATACAAGCGGAAATTACCATGTGGTGACAGATGTTTACGATCTCCACGATTATGAGCAGGATCCGGCTGTTTTTGCAGAGCATTATAAAGAGCTTGGAAAAACAAACAGATTTAATTTCCCACAGGCCTTGGAAGAGCGGCAGACCTATGACGGGAAAAGTCCGTTTTTTGTAAGCGAATACGGCGGAATCGGCTGGAGCCTTAAGGGGGATGCATGGGGCTATGGAAATATTCCGGAATCACCGGAGGCATACCTTAAGCGCCTGAAGGGGCTTACCGATGTGCTTCTGGACAATGAGAATATGTTTGGGTTCTGTTATACCCAGCTTACCGATGTGGAACAGGAACAGAATGGTTTATATACCTATGACAGGAAACCGAAATTTGCCCCGGAAGTTATTCGAGAAATTTTCGCCAGGAAAGCAGCTGTGGAAGAAGCGTAGTTATAGTATGTCTGACAGAATTTGCAGGCAAACAAAATAGTAGAAATAAGTATAACAGAGGGATATTATACGTAAGTGAAAGATTTCGTGTAATATCCCTCTTTTTTACAATGATTTTTACAAAAAACATGTAAAATCATTGATAATTTTACTAAAATAATGTAAAATAGAAAAATACACATGGTCGGGGAAAGCTCTTAGAATATGGAAAAAATCTGCTTGGCTCTGGAACAGTGGCAAAAACATAAAATAAAATTGTGGGGGAAAATAATATGGTAGGAATCAAAGATATTGCAGAGGCAGCAGGGGTTTCCATTTCTACAGTTTCCAATGTGATCAATGGAAAGCGGAACGTGGGAAAGCGTACCAGGGAAAGAGTACTGCAGCTGATCGAGGAAATGGACTACGTTCCCAATGAAGCCGGGAAAATGTTGAAAGGAAAGGATAACAATACGATTCTGTTTGTGTTCAGTGATTTTGACAGGAATTTTTATCTGGAAGTCATAAAAGGCGTAAATGATTATCTTAAGAATAAAGATTACGATCTCCTCATCTGCACCCAGCGGTCCTGCGAGAAATTTATGAGAAATAATATGAGCAGCGGCTGTATTGTTCTGGATATTGGCTTGAAAGACAGCACCATATTGAGATGTGCAAATGAGAATTATCCGATCATAGCACTGGATAGAAATGTATTTTCCCCCTATGTAAAGAGTGTAATCGTAGACAACTATCCACCTATGTGCGAAATGCTCCAGAGCATTATAGACAGCGGTTACCGGAGATTCGCATTCCTAAGCGGTGTGGAGAACAGTCTGGATAATATGGAGCGCTACCGGGCATTTCGCGATACACTTGAGAAAAATAACATCCATTTTCCCCAGAAAAATTACTTTGTGGGAGACTACCGCGAGGAAAGCGGATATACAGCAGGCAAAATAATATCCCTGACGGACAATCTGCCGGAAGTCCTGGTCTGTGCCAATGATAATATGGCCATCGGTGCAATGAAAGCATTTAAGGAAAACGGAATCCGTGTGCCGGAGGATATTGCGGTAACAGGCTTTGATGATGTGGACCGCGCCCAGGAAATAGGCCTTACGACGGTCACGGTCCCGGATTATGAGCGCGGCTATCTGGCAGCCCTTTATCTGCTGGAAGTCTTAAATGGCAAAGAGGTTGCAAAAACCTTCCAGATATCCCCAAAAGTAAAGATGAGAAAGACTGTTTTAGTAAAAAAACAAAAATAAAAGGTAAAATAGTAAAATGATTAGTAAAAACCTGTGTTGAAATTGCCCAATAGACGGTTGAAACACAGGCTTTTTTGTGCATTTTTACAGCAAAAAGTACTGAAAATGAGCAAAACGACGGAAAAACGATGAAAACCAATTGACAAATTAGCGTTTTATGCTATTATCTTAGTATAACGATTTACAAAACAAGCACGGTAAATCAATTAAAGGAGGAAAAAGAATGAAAGCTAAAAAAGTGATGAGCCTGGCACTGGCTACCGCAATGATCGCAGGAATGACTGCATCCGCAACTGTTAACTGCTACGCAGACGAGGAAGACAGCGTAGACAAGATCATCGTTTTCCAGTCTAAAGTAGAGATCATCGACCAGCTGGAAGAGCTGGCTGAGACATACGAAGATGAGACTGGCGTAGAGGTTGAGGTTTGGGGAACCACAGGTGATGATTACCTTCAGCAGTTAAAGACCAAACTGGCTAACGGACAGGGACCGACCGTATATTCACTGCTTCCTGGCGCTGAGTCAGAGACCATGAAGAACTATGAAGCAGATCTTAGCGACTTAAGCTTCGTTGACAAGATCGCAGATGGCATGGCTGATGTTATTGATGACAAGACTGTTGGTATCCCATACACAATGGAAGGTTTTGGAATGGTTTACAACAAAGACCTCATCAATGCAGATGAAGTAACAGATTATGATTCCTTCGTAAAAATGCTGGAAGACCAGAAAGCAAACGGAATCAACGGATTTGGTCTTTCCCAGGAGAGCTACTTCCTGATCGGACATATCTTAAATACACCATTTGCTCTTCAGGAGAACCCAACTGAGTTCATCGAGAAATTAAATGCCGGTGAAGTTAAGATGGCAGATACACCAGAATTCCAGGAATTTGCAAAATTCTATGCAGCAATCCGTGACAACTCTTACAACCCACTTGAAACAAACTATGATAAAGAGTGTGGTGATTTCGCAACAGGTAAAACAGCAGCAATCCATCAGGGTAACTGGTGCTACAGCATGTTCGCTGATTATGATGTAGATTTCGATATGGGACTTGCTCCACTTCCGATCTGCGGAAACGATAAGATCGCTGTAAGTGTTCCGGCTGCATGGTATGTAAACTCTCAGGCATCTGAGGCTGAGCAGAAAGCTGGTAAAGATTTCCTTGAGTGGCTGTACACATCTGAGAGCGGACAGGATTACCTGATGAACGAGTTCGGATTCCTTCCGGTTGTTGATGGTATGGAGAATGAAAGCCTTGACCCGATTTCCCAGCAGGTTGCTGATTATGCAGCTGAAGGAAAGACAATCTCCTGGCCGATGAATGACTGGCCGGCTGGTATCGTAGATGTATATCTTGTACCGGTTGCACAGGAGTTCTTTACTTCTGACATGTCCTGCGAAGATTTCCTTGCAGCACTTGATGATGCATGGGCACAGGCAAACGAGGCAAAATAAATCCAGTCAGTAATGAAAACAGAATCAGTCTGAATTTCCATGACTGAAATGAAATAGGAATCGCCCGGCAATGGGAGGCTGATGAAAACGCAAGCTCTTTCATGGCCGGGCGTTTATTCTGTAAATGGACATCTGGTTAAAAGCCTTTTTCAAACATGCTCTGGCAATGGCTTCATACTTCAGAAAGGAAGAAATAAAAATGAAGAAAAAGAAAAGAAAAGATGCAGGCTGGTACGCCCTGTTTACAGTGCCGCTGTTATTCGTATTTGCAACAATCGTATTGATCCCGTTTTTCATCGGCGTGGGTTACTCTTTCTTCTCCTGGGACGGACTTCCACTGAACCCAAAAGTTTTCGTAGGATTCAAGAATTATGTACGTCTGTTTTCTGACAGCCGTTTCATGACCTCCGCAGGACATACCGTAATCTTTACCGTATTTTCCGTGCTTCTGATCAATGTGATCGGTCTTGCATTTGCCCTGATCGTAACTACGAAGCTGAAAGTAAGAAACGCAGCAAGAGCAATGCTCTTCATGCCATATCTGATCGGTGGTCTGATCCTTGGATATATCTGGAAATTTATTCTTGGTGATGGACTTTCCTATGTGGCAGAGGCTCTTGGAAGCAGCAGCAAGCTTCTTTCCAACTGGCTGCTGGATCCCACTATGTCAATGGTTGCGCTGATCATTGTAAGTACCTGGCAGATGGCTGGCTACATTATGATCATTTATATTACCGGTATTATGGCGATTCCGGACGATGTTCTGGAAGCCGCTTCTGTAGATGGTGCAGGCTTCTGGCAGACTTTGTTAAAGATCAAATTCCCGCTGCTGATGCCATCCTTTACAATCTGTCTGTTTATGACACTTTCCAACTGTTTCAAAATCTTCGATGTAAACCTGTCCCTGACCGGTGGTGGTCCTAACAATGCTACGGAGATGTTCGCCATGAACATTTACAATGAGATCTTCTCCCAGAGTAATTATGGATATGGACAGGCAAAAGCAATCGTGTTCCTGCTTGTAATTGCTGCGATTACCCTTGTACAGGTTTCTGTGACTAAGAAAAGGGAGGTTGAAATGTAATGAAAAAAGGAAAATCTATTGTTGCAAATGTACTTGTGATCCTTTTGTCGATTTTATGGCTTTTCCCGGTATATATTGTATTCGTAAACTCATTTAAAAACAGGGCAGAGCTGTATGAGAACATGCTGGCATGGCCAAAGAGCTTCAGCTTTGAATACTATGAAAAAGCAATGAAGAAGATGAAATTCTTCCATGCTTTTGGAAACTCCCTTTTTGTAACCATCATTTCTATTGTGATCATTGTGATTCTGGCTTCTATGACTGCATGGATGCTGGTTCGTGCAAATAACTTACTGAGCAAGATCATTTTCAGCACCTTTGTTGCTACCATGCTGATTCCGTTCCAGACCCTTATGATGCCTCTGATGCAGGAAATGGGCTGGATCCGTGATACGTTACATATCCAGATGCTGGACAATAAGCTTGGACTTGTATATATGTATATCGGTTTTGGTGCAAGTATGGCTGTGTTCCTGTATCATGGCTTCGTGAAATCCATTCCGGTATCTCTGGAAGAGGCTGCTACCATCGATGGCTGCACCAAGTTCGGAGTATTCTGGAAGATCGTTTTCCCAATGCTGAAACCAACCACTATGACGGTTATCATCCTGGACGTCATCTGGATCTGGAATGACTATCTTCTTCCTTCCCTGGTACTTTCCAGCAAGGCAAACAGAACCATTCCGCTGTCTACATTCTCTTTCTTCGGACAGTTCACCATTCAGTGGAATATGGCGATGGCAGGTCTGACACTGACCATTATCCCGGTAGTTATCTTCTACCTGTGTGCACAGAAATACATCATCAAAGGTGTTGCTGCCGGTGCGGTTAAATAATGTCAACGAAAAATAACAACTTCGGAGGGAAGGCATGAACGAGAAATGGATTTACAAAATTGATGATCTTAAGCTGGATAACGAGGCCCTCTTGGTAAATGAAACAATTTTCCATAATGCAAATGGATATATTGGAGTACGTTCCAATTTTGAGGAAGGATATCCGGAAGGATACGATACGATCCGCGGTTCCTATATCAATGGTTTTTATGATATCGCGGAAATGAAGCAGGCAGAGAAGCTTTATGGCATGGCAGAGGAAAAAGAAACCATGCTGAATGTGGCAGACGGCCAGACGATCCGGGTTTATCTGGACGGAGAGAAATTTTCCATGTTTGACGGAGAGGTTCTTTCTGGCAGCCGCTGGCTGGATATGCAGAACGGCTATACAGTGCGTAAAGTTTTGTGGAAAGCGCCTAATGGGAAAGAAGCGGAGATTGAAATCCGCAGAATGACTTCTTTTTCTCATCTGCAGCTGTTTGTGATCGATTATCAGGTAACACCGGTGAACTTTTCCGGTGAGGTCAGGATCGAATCAGAGCATCAGGGAAATGTGAGAAACTACTGCAATCCTAATGACCCGCGAGTTGCAGGGGAGAGCTTCCAGCACCTGATCCCGGATCATGGGAACGTGGTAAATGGAGCGTCTTATCTTGTAACAAATACAGCTACTTCCGGACTTCAGGTATGTACAGGTGTGAAAAATATCATTTCTGCGGATGAAGTACAGACCGGTGAAATCGTTCTGGAAGGACACCATGCAGTTCAGAAATTTACTGTTTCCGCAAAACAGGGTGAAGCCATCCGCTTTGTGAAATATATGGTTTTTGCAGACAGCATCCGTTATGAGGATGTTCAGGAAGCTGCACAGGATGAGATGGAAGCAGTAACTGCTGTTTCCCTGGATGTGCTTTACAAAGAGCAGAGAGAATACCTGGACAAATTCTGGGAGAGCTCTGCGCTGGAAATTGATGGTGATGACGCCCTTTGTGCAGCGGTCCGCTACAATGCTTACCAGCTGATCCAGTCTGTTGGAAAAGATCCATATTGTGACATTGCAGCCAAAGGCTTAAGCGGTGAAGGTTATGAAGGACACTATTTCTGGGATACAGAAATGTATATGCAGCCATTCTTTACCCTGACCAATCCGGAGGTTTCCAAAAACCTTGTAGAGTACCGTTATTCCACACTGGATGAGGCAAGAAAAAATGCAAGGATCCTGGGACATAAGAAGGGTGCGGCTTATCCGTGGCGTACCATCAGAGGAAGAGAATGCTCCGGTTATTTCCCGTCTGGTTCTGCGCAGTATCATATCAGTGGTGATATTGCATATTCAACAGTTGCTTACTATCTGGCAACCGGAGATCTGGATTTTATGGCAGAAAAAGGTGCGGAGATCATCTTCGAAACTGCACGTATGTGGCTGGATCTGGGCTGCTGGTATAAAGGAACCTTCCAGCTTCATGAAGTGACAGGACCAGATGAATACACCTGTCTGGTAAGCAACAACTATTACACCAATCTGGATGCCCAGTATAACCTGCATTGGGCGGTAAGACTTTATAATCTGCTTAAAGAAGCTGGAAAGCTTGAACCGGTTGCAAAGAAGATTGGATTGGAAGAGTCAGAGATCGCAGAGTTTGAAAAAGCAGAAAAAGCGATGTATCTTCCATATGATGAGGAACTGGGAATCAATCCACAGGACGATTCTTTCCTGCACAAAGCAGTATGGGATTTCGAGCATACACCGAAGGATCATTATCCGTTACTTCTGCATTACCATCCTATGTATATTTACAGATATCAGGTATGTAAGCAGGCAGATACCGTTCTGGCACACTTTATTTTCGAGGATGCCCAGGATATTGAGACTATCCGTAAGTCCTTTGCATATTATGAGAAGGTTACCACTCACGATTCCTCACTTTCTACCTGTATCTACAGTATTGTAGCTTCCAAACTGGGACTGGCTGATAAGGCATATGAGTATTTCGGGGATTCCGCGAAGCTGGATCTTTTCAATACCCATCAGAATACAAAGGATGGAATCCACACTGCAAACATGGGTGGAAACTACATGGCAATTGTCTACGGCTTCGGCGGCTTCCGCCTGAAAGAAAGCGGAGCCTGGTTTGCACCTGCACTTCCGAAACAGTGGGATGCATATCGCTTTAAACTGATCTACCTGGGAAGACATATTCAGGTAGAGGTAAATAAAGACGGCACTACTTTCACATTAGAGAGTGGAGAGCCGGTAGAGTTACATGTATATGGTGAAAAATGTGTACTGGAAAACAGTCTGCATTTTGCATTGAAATAATGAATGGGGCATATCCGTTAAAAGAATCTTTGGAATTTGCATAAGCGGAATGCTTTGTGAAAACAGCCCGGCGGGTGTCTGGTGATTTGGGGCAGGGAAGCTTGTCTGTAGGCACAGACCCTGCCGGGCTTTTTGCATGAATCCGTTGTTTCTCGTATGTTGTGCATTTTGTAAATATTCAGGCTAACCTTCAAAATGCTTCGCATTTCGTTGGTATGACATATGAAATAAGGAGACTGTATTAGGAGATTACATATATGAAATTCAAATCAGATTTTTTGTGGGGAGCAGCCACTGCGGCTTATCAGGTAGAAGGCGCTGCCCATGCAGATGGACGCGGAGATTCCGTGTGGGATGTTTTCTGTGAAAAAAAAGGAGCGGTTCTGGATGGAAGCTCTGGGGAAAATGCCTGCATGCAGTATGAGCATGTAGAAGAAGATGTTGCGTTAATGGCGCAGATGGGACTGAAAGCCTATCGTTTTTCTTTAAGCTGGTCAAGAATCCTGCCAGAGGGTACCGGAGAAGTGAACCAGAAAGGAATTGATTACTATAATCATCTGATCGATTGCCTGAAGGCCCATAATATTGAGCCTTTTGTAACCTTATACCACTGGGATCTGCCCCAGGCATTGCAGGAAAAAGGGGGATGGCTGAATCCGGATTCTGTACAGTGGTTTGGCGAGTATACGAAAATTGTGGCAGAAGCTTTTTCTGACCGTGTGAAATATTTTATCACATTTAATGAACCACAGTGTTTTATTGGACTTGGATATTACGGAACAGTCCATGCACCGGGACTGAACTGCTCTCCACGGGAAGCCTTTCTCGCAGCACACCATGTTCTGATGGCACATGGGCTTGCAGTAAAAACTTTGCGAAAATATGGAAAACAGGAGCTTCTGATCGGATACGCACCTACAGGAAGGTTTACTTATCCGAAAACCAACAGCAAAGAGGATATTCAGGCTGCCAAGGATATGATGTTCCATGAAATCGCAATAACAGAATGGGAATGGAGTATGACCTGGTGGAGTGATCCGGTATTCTTTGGAAAATATCCGGAGGATGCGTTGGAGCAATATAAGGGTATTGTTCCTGATTTTCCAGAAGAGGATATGGAGCTGATCTGCCAGCCGTTAGATTTTGTAGGCCAGAATATTTATGATGGCAGAATGGTAGAAATGGGAAAAGATGGGAAGCCGGTATTTTCCCCGGAACCTCTTGGATTTGCCCATACCCATATGAAGAGCCCGGTTACACCGGAGATCCTGTACTGGATGCCGCAGTTTCTCTATGAAAGGTACGGCAAACCAGTGGTAGTGACAGAGAACGGTATTTCCAATGGGGATCTGGTATCCCTGGATGGAAAAGTACACGATGGATGCCGAATTGCATATCTGGAGCGCTATCTCCAGAAGCTGGGAGAGGCAGCTGAGCTTGTGCCGGTTATGGGATATTTCCACTGGTCCTTTATGGATAACTTTGAGTGGGCATGTGGATATCAGGAGCGTTTCGGACTGGTTTATGTGGATTATCCTACCCAGAAGCGTATTATGAAGGATTCCGGATACTGGTATGCGGATGTGATTCGGACAAATGGGGAATGTATTGGAAATAGTGATGAATACAGTGATAGATGCATGATTATATGTTGAATTTTGTGAATATTGTTATAAATATTGCAGGCTTTGTATTTGCACTTTAAATAAAAAGAAAGGATGGATATCACAATGAAATACGAAGGAATTATTTTTGACCTTGATGGCGTAATCTGCCATACAGATGAATATCATTATCAGGCATGGAAAACATTAGCAGACAAGCTGGGAATTTATTTTGACCGTGAGATCAACAACCGTCTCAGAGGTGTAAGCCGTATGGCGAGCCTGGAGATCATTCTGGAGCGTTACGAAGGGGAGCCGCTTACAGAGGAGCAGAAGGAACAGTACGCTACAGAGAAAAATGAGGTGTACAAAAAGCTTCTTGGGAATATGAGCGAAAAAGACCTTTCCAAAGAGGTGGCAGATACATTGCATGCACTCCGTGCAAAGGGATTAAAGCTTGCAATCGGTTCTTCCAGTAAGAACACTCCATACATTCTGGAAAGAATCGGACTGGGCGATTTCTTTGATGCTGTTTCTGATGGAAATAATATCACCCATTCCAAACCAGACCCGGAGGTATTTGTGAAAGCAGCCGAATTCCTTGGCTTACCGGCAGAGAAATGCATGGTAGTAGAGGACGCAGAGGCTGGAATTGACGCTGCCATTGCGGGACATATGGACAGTGCTGCAATCGGCGATGCAGTTGGATGTGGAAAAGCAACCTACAATCTGACCACATTTGCTGATCTTTTGAAAGCAGTAGAAGAATAAAGAGAGAAAACAGAAGTTGCCGTTTCCTTTGAATGTGAGCGGTAACCATGTATGAGGCAAAAAGATGGAAACAGAATTCTATAAATGGGAACCGCTTGCGGATGGTGTTTTCCATATTCAGGATTTATTTGGAGACTATATGTATCTGGTGGAGGGAACGCAAAAAGCCGCGTTGATCGATACTGGTATGGGATTTCCAGGGCTTCGAAAGCTTGTGGAAAAGCTTACTGATAAGCCGGTTATCGTGTTGAATACTCATGGGCATCTGGATCATATCGGTGGAAATGATGAGTTTGATACGGTTTACCTGTATCAGGATGATTTTTCAGTGTATGAGAAACACAGGCAGGCTTCTTATCGCGCCGGAGTGATCGCGGGAATGAACCGGGAGCTGAACCTGAATCTTACGGACGAAGTTCTGCAGGTACTTAGCTGTGACAGAGTGGAGCGGGCATTTGTATCGGAAAGTTCTGAGGAAGAGGAAATACAGAGATTGGTTGCGGAAAAATTGGAGCGCGGAAGTGCAATAGCGGTTCAGGGAAAAGCAGAACTTCGGAATATGCCGCTTCAGATTGATCTAGGCGGCCGGGTATTAGAAGTACTTCATACTCCGGGGCATACAAAAGGCTCTGTCTGCTTTTATGACAGGGAAAATGAAATCCTGTTTTCCGGGGATACAGTGTGCAGCATGGGTGTAATGCTGAATTTTACAGAATCTGTACCAGTAGAAGAATTTATGAAAAGCATCTGTTTCCTGAAAGAGCAGGTAGGAAAATGCAAGGTGATCTGTCCGGGACACCATAAAATACCACTGGATTTTTCCTATTTTCAGAAATATCTGGATTGCGGGCAGCTGGTGCTTGCCCACCCGGAAATGGGAGTGGCGGAGGAGTCTGCATGCGGCAGATTTTTCCGGCTGCATTATGAGGATGTAAGTCTGACATATGTAAAGTAAAATGTAAAGAACTTATAAGAAATCGTTACGGTTCAGAGCCAAATGGATTCCTGTGAAAAAGTGCTTTGCTCTGAACCGTAACAAGAAATCTATAAATGCAAAATGCGGGAAATATAGAATTGCACAAGGAGCAGAATAATGAAAGACTACTATAAAGTAACCACATTTCCCAAATGCAGGGAAGCCAGCGTGGTAAAAGGAGAAAAGTATAGAATTACTGTTTTGACAGAAGGACTTCTTCGTCTGGAATACAGTGAAAGCGGGAATTTCGTGGATGAAGCAACCCAGACTGTATGGAACCGTGATTTTGAGACCCCGGAATATCTGGTAAAAGAGGAAGAGGATCAGCTGGAGATTATCACAAGCCGTCTTCATCTGATCTACAATAAGAAGAAATTTTCTTCTCACGGGCTCAGCATAAAAGGCCAGACCCGCCTTGCATGGCATTATGGGGAGAAAAAAGACAATCTTGGAGGAACCGTAAGAACACTGGACGAAGTGGACGGTGCCTGCCCTCTGGAAGATGGAATCATGTCAAAAAGCGGCTATGCCCTTTTGGATGACAGCAAATCCCTTCTGATCGGGGGAGATTCCTGGATAAAGGTGAGAGAAGAGGCAGAGGAAGATCTGTACTTTTTCTGTTATGGAAGAGATGATAAGGAAGCGTTGAAGGCTTATTATCATCTTTGCGGAAGGACACCTATGATTCCAAGATATGCGCTTGGAAACTGGTGGAGCCGTTATTATCCATATTCTGAAAAAACGTACCTGGAGCTGATGGATAGATTCCAGGAAGAACAGATCCCATTTACTGTGGGCGTTATTGATATGGACTGGCATGTGACAGAAGTGGATCCGAAATATGGGGAGGGCTGGACCGGATATACCTGGAACCGGGATCTTTTCCCGGATCCACAGCGATTCCTGCAGGAATTGCATAAGAGAGGAATGCGCGTGACCTTAAATGTGCATCCGGCAGATGGTGTTCAGGCCTATGAAGATATGTATGAGGAAATGGCAGATGCCATGGGCGTTGACAAATCCAAAGAGCTTCCTGTGAACTTTGATATTTCCGATCAGAAATTCCTGGAAAAATATTTTGAGATTCTGCATCATCCTTATGAAAAAATGGGAGTGGATTTCTGGTGGATCGACTGGCAGCAGGGCGGCAACACGAAAGTGGAAGGCCTTGATCCATTGTGGATGTTGAATCATTTCCATTATCTGGACAGCGGCAGGGAAGGAAAGCGACCGATCGTATTTTCCAGATATGCAGGTCCGGGAAGCCACAGATATCCCATTGGCTTCTCAGGAGATACCATTGTGACCTGGGAATCCCTGCAGTTCCAGCCGTATTTCACTGCGACTGCATCTAATATCGGTTATGGCTGGTGGAGCCATGATATTGGTGGTCATATGTTTGGCTATCGTGATGATGAGATGGAAGCACGTTGGTATCAGCTGGGTGTATTTTCCCCGATCATGAGATTGCACAGTACTCAGAATGAATTCCTGGGAAAAGAGCCGTGGAGATTCCCGCTGGAGATTCATCAGGTGATGAACGATTTCCTTCGTCTGCGTCACAAGCTGATTCCATATTTATATACAATGAATTACAGAAGCTATGCAGATAGCGAACCTCTTGTAGAGCCGCTGTATTATCAGTATCCGGATGCAGAAGAGACTTATAATGTGAAAAACGGCTTCTTCTTTGGCACAGAGCTGCTGGCTTTTCCGGTGACTACACCGAGGATTCCGAAGCTTCATGTGGCAAAAACAAAAGGCTGGCTGCCGGCGGGAACTTTTATTGATATTTTCAACGGAATGATCTATCAGTCAGACAAAGAGCGGAAAGTGAATTTTTACCGTGATATCGCATCTCTTCCGGTGCTGGCAAAGGCTGGTGGTATTGTGCCTATGACAGATGAAATTTATGGAGAAGCAGCTTCCAGGAATCCAGAATCCCTGAGAATCCGCGTATATGCAGGGGCAGATGGAGACTTCCGGCTTTATGAGGATGACAATGAAACCCGTGGATATGAAGAGGGACATTGTGCTGTTACACCGATGAAGCTTACCTGGAGCGAAAAGCCAGTATTTGAAGTCGGAGCGGTGACAGGTGAAAGTGTCCTGGTTCCGGAAATGAGAGATCTGACGCTGGAATTCTGGGGAGTTACCGAGAGTCAGGTGAAAGTGATAGACGGTGGAAGAGAAGTGGAATGTGAGAATTTCTATGATGCAGGGAAAAATGTACTTACTGTCCGAATTAATGGACACAAAAACGCTGACTCACTTCTGGTACAGTTTACAGAAAAAACAGAGCTTGGAAGCAATCATGTAGAACAGCGCATTCTGGATTTCCTGCAG
Organism: Clostridia bacterium; assembly: GCA_029101305.1. GTDB lineage: Bacteria > Bacillota > Clostridia > Lachnospirales > Lachnospiraceae > Blautia_A. The sequence goes on from JAQXQS010000150.1 coordinate 46,993, forward strand.
CAGGCAGAGATTTCTTTCACATTAAAAGAGAAGATCATCGCATCTGTACGCAGACAGCCAGACCCGGTTCTTCTGGCTGGAGATCTCTATTCAGGTGACCTTGATCCGGAGCTGGCAGGAGTTCTTATGGAAATTCTTACTGCGAAAAGAGATTAAACAGGCTCCAGAGCGTGTTTGGGAAATCATTCCTGCAATCTGCATGTCTCACTTTGCGGAAGATGTTGCAGAAAGCCTTTTTTAAACACGCTCCAGCGTGCTTAATTTGGAGGTAAAATCATGATTCATGAAATAATGGAAATTCAAGTCGAAGGCTCTGAATTTAAAGCAGAGCTGTATACATATTTTCTCGATAATTCGCCGGAAATCGATCCGAAAAGAAAGCGCCCGGTTGTAGTGATCTGCCCGGGAGGCGGTTATGTTATGACATCAGACAGGGAAGCAGAAGGACTTGCAATGAGATTCCTGGCAATGGGATATCATGCGGTAGTTCTGCGTTACAGTGTATCACCTGCTGTATATCCGGAGGCTCTGCTTCAGCTGGCGAAAACTGTGGCACTGCTTCGCGCAAATGCAGAGAAGTGGCATATTGATAAGGATAGTATTGTCCTTCAGGGCTCCTCTGCTGGCGGCCACCTTGCAGCAAGTCTGGGAGTATTCTGGAAAAAATTATTTCTGGAAAAAAAGCTGGGAATATCTTCTGAAATATTCCGGCCAAATGGTCTGATCCTCAGCTATCCGGTAATTACTTCCGGGGAAAAGGCGCATCAGGGCTCCTTTGAATATCTTCTTGGAGAGGATTACAGCAATGAAGAATTGCGTGACAGTGTATCCCTGGAAAAGTGGGTGACAAAGGATACCCCGCCAGTGTTTATGTGGCATACGGCAACAGATGAATCTGTCCCGGTGGAAAATTCCCTGCTGTTTTTCGAAGCTCTTCACCGTAATGAGGTTCCTGTGGAATTGCATATTTATCCGGTGGGACCTCATGGCCTGGGTCTTGCTGATGAAGAGACAAAGCGCTTCGATGGTTTTGGAATCCAGCCAGAGTGCCAGTCCTGGATCAAGCTGGCGGAAGATTGGATGAAGTATAGATTTACTCATTAACTTTATTGCTTATATTGATAGAATAAAAAATAAATGAAAATCCAATCGAAAATATGTTCACTTTGCCAGATGACAAAAAGCGACAAGTATGGTAGTATAAATACATCAACAAAAGAGAAATACGAAGAATACTTAAGAAACCTAAGCTACGAAAGAAAGTCATAAAATACAAAAGAAACAAAAAGCACGAAAGTTCTGTGGTTCTACGAAAGATTTATAAAGTACAAAAGATAATAAAGTTCAAAGGAACGATCGTAGAGTAAAGAAATCAAAGTACAGAAGAATCCTGGTACACGAAAGAAGCTAAAGTACAGAAGAATGATATCATACCAAAGAAACGAAAGTACGAAGGAACAATAGTACACCAAAGAATTTAGAGTACAAAAGAGTATAAACCACAAGGAATTACATTTCGCAAGGCACATCCGATAACCTATAACAAAACACATCAGAAAAATGGCTGGGAAGCAGATTCCCAGCCATAAATTATAACAATATCTGTAAATCTCCATAATAGCAATAATAAATTTTTTGTAACTGTTCAGAGCCAAGCGGATTTATGTACAAAAGTGTGAATCATGCTTGCATGAATGAACACTTTTGTACATAAATCCATTTGGCGGATACGCCACACCGACGAAATGCGAAGCATTTTGGAGGTTGGCTCTGAACAGTTACAATTTTTTATTTCTTTAACAAGGAAAATTATGGTTCTCTAATAAGAAATCGTGTATACTGAATTTAAGAATATAAAATGCTGTAAAGGAATGCAATGAATACCAAAGAAGCTATGAAAATTCTGGAGATTGATCCAGAGGATGATGAACGTGAGATTAAACGAAAATACCATAAGATGATCAGTCTGTTTCACCCGGACTCCGTAAGCGAGGTCAGCGAAGAACATATCCGCCGCGCCCAGAAGATTAACGAAGCCTACCGGTTGTTATGCCAAAGTGTTGAAACTGGATTGCACAGCAGAAAGCGGACGGCAGCAGCTGGTAAAAGGATGACACAGGAGCAGACACGGAAGGGAAAGGCGGCTCAGCAGCAGACTGCTTCGCAGGAATGGAGCGGGGAACGAAATGAGACTGCTTTTATTCCAAGAAATATCTATATGCATTACAATATGGAACTATCCGAAGAAGAAAAAGCAGCTTCTGCAGGGAAGCTTTTTTATCAGACAGCCAGAGGCAAATATCTGTGGGATCCGGAGGAAGAAGATTTTACGCTTTTTCTTACAAGTCTGCGCCAGGCATCAGCAGAACTTCTGGAGAAAACAGAGAGCAGGATTTCTGGTGATTTATCCGCTGTTCCCAATCTGAAAGAGTATCGTTTCCGCGTCCAGGCAAAAATATTTGAATATTTATCCATGGAGTATGTGAATCCGATCCAGGCATTGGATTCAATGGTAATACCAGAGACCACAGATGGGAAAGGGCAGAGGATTTATCTGTTTAAAGCATTTTTGGCGGCAGAAGCGGGTACTGCAGAGAGCAGACTCATATCCCAGCTGCAGCCGGAAGAGTATCTTTATCCGAGAACTTTTCAGGGGAACCAGATCCAGGTTATGAATAAGTCCAGACAGGTATTAGGGTATCTGCATATGGATGATGACAGGCTATACTTTTGTATAATTCCTCTTTTGAAGAAACATGCGGCACAGGTGAAGCTGCTTGTGCGGGCAGAAAGAAGCTGTGGTGGATATAATAACAGCAGATGCAGCAGTAATATCGTTGGAGAAAAAGGCAGAAAATATTCAGGAAATCAGTGGAGCAGAAGTAAAATAAAAAAGGATGTGGACTTCTATTTCCGGGTGGAAGAAGAGGAAATCCGCTATAATTGTGCGGAGCTGAATCTGAAATTAGCAGAGGTTTTGTCTGGTTACGAGAAATATCTTGGAAAATACTGCCATAAGCAGGGGGATTTTGAGGATTTATTTCAGAGATTGTCCCACTCTGATTTTCGCAGCCGTTTTCATCTAAAAGAGAAGGATTTACAGTATATCCAGGAGAAAGGGATGGATACCATCCGCAGTCATGCCCAGGATTTTGTGCGGACGCGGCTGGCACCTGCCCGGATTCCAAATGATGGCAAGCAGACTCCCATGCGTGGGCACCCGGTATTTCTGGCCCAGCATGCGACTGGGTGCTGCTGTAGGGGCTGCCTATATAAATGGCATAGAATTCCATCTGGAATACCGTTATCCAAGGAACAACAGGAATATGTAGTGGATGTTCTGATGGAGTGGATTGAGAGAGAAGTTAATAAGAAATATCTGAAGTAAAGTACAAAAAGTAAAATACAAGAAGCAGGGAGTTGTATATGAGAATATTTCACTTGTCAGACTTACATATTGGCTTGAAATTGATCAACCGTGATCTTAGGGAGGATCAGGAATATATATTGGACCAGATCATACAGAAAGCGAAGGAAGAAGTGCCAGATGCAATCGTCATCGCTGGAGATATTTACGATAAGGCAGTTCCATCTGCAGAAGCAGTGGAAATTTTCGACCATTTTATCGGGGCGCTGCGAGAAGCCGTGCCAGATTGCGTAATTATGATGATCAGTGGTAATCATGACAGCGCACCCCGTGTAAACTGTTTCCGGAGTGTACTGGGACATCAGAAAATTTACATGATCGGAATACCGCCACAGACGGAAGAAGACCACATTGAGAAGGTTGTGCTTCAGGATGAATATGGCACGGTGAATTTTTATCTTCTTCCTTTTGTGAAACCGTCTATGGTGAAGCTGATCACAGGCACAGATGAGAATGGAAATAATTTTTCTTATAATGATGCCATTCACCAATTGATCGAAAGGGAAGAAATCGACAAGGAGCAGCGAAATATTCTGGTAAGCCATCAGTTTTACCTGTCTATAGGGGAAAACGCTGATTCAGTAGAGCGAATGGATTCTGAAATCCGAACTGTTGGTAATATTGACCAGGTATCTGCGGATATTCTGGAGAAATTTGATTATGCGGCTCTTGGTCATATCCATAAACCGATGAAAGTAGGCAGTGAATTTTACCGCTATAGTGGTACTCCTCTGGCATGTTCTGTAAGTGAGGCAGGTCAGAGGAAAGGAATCATACTGGTTGACATAAAGCGAAAAGGAGAGATCAGCACAGAAGTGCTTCCACTTGTTCCCCTGCGCCAGATAAAAATAATCAAGGGTGATCTGGAAAGCGTTCTGGGACAGGCCTGCCAGGATTATGTAACAGTTGTTCTCACTGATAAGGTTGATCTGGATGTGATCGATATGCAGGATCGTCTGCGCCTGGCATTTCCGGGATTGCTGGAGATTCGCCGTGAGACAGTACGGCAGGCAGACTATACCAGAAGAGCTGTAAGCGAGAAAGAATTGAATCCATTTGAACTTTGCTGTCAGTTTCTTGCAGATGCAGATGAGGAAGAGAAAGAAATTATTCAGGATGTTATCAATACAGTACAGGGGGTGGCGAAATGAGACCTGTGAAGCTTACAATGCAGGCATTTGGATCTTATGGAAAACTGACGCAGATTGATTTTCGGGAGCCCAATCAGAATCTTTTTCTTGTAACCGGAGATACTGGCGCAGGAAAAACCACCATATTTGATGCCATTGTATTTGCACTTTATGGAGAGACCAGCTCCAGTACCAATAAGAAAGAGGGCGTTGTTCTCCAGAGCCAGTATGTGGAATTGAATGTAGAGCCTTTTGTAGAACTGGTTTTTTCAGAAGGAATTGGTGAAGACTGTCAGTTTTATACAGTTCGCCGTGTGCCCAGACACCTGAAGCTGCTTACAAGAGGCGCAGGGAAAAATAGTGGCAGTCGTGAGGTGGCAGGGTCTGTAAGTCTGACCATGCCAGATGGAACAGAATATCCCCAGAAGGAAGCTGACAGTAAGCTGGGAGAGATTCTTGGACTTACCAAAAGCCAGTTCATGCAGGTTGCAATGATCGCGCAGGGAGAATTTATGGAGCTTCTTCGTGCCAGATCCGATGATAAGAAAGTAATTTTCCGGAAATTGTTTAATACAGAATTATATCAGAATATTGTAGAAGAATTGATGAACCGGAAGCGCTCTCTTGAGAAGGATATCGCACAGATTAAGACAGCGTGCCAGACGGAGGCTGCACATGTGATAATTCCCCGGGAATATGAGAAGCATGAGGAAATGGAAAACCTGAAGAAGCAGATCCAGAATGGCGAAATTGTAGTTATGGACCAGTTTCTCGGGCTTCTGACAGAACTGTGTGGGAATCTGCGTACAAATGTGGGAATTGCTAAGAAAGAACTGGAAGCTGCTTCGGAAATCCGGGATGAAAAAAGAGATACCTACAATAGTGCCAGCCAGCTGAAAAATTTGTATAGTCAGTTAGAAGCTGCCACCATGCGGCTGGAAGCATGTAAGAAAGTCGAAGCACAGATGAACGAAAAGGCTGTGCTTTCTGCCCAGATTAAAAAAGCGTATGAGATTAAAGGGGAATATGTGCGCTATCAGGATTCCCTGAAAAATATGTATACCTGTGAAAATGCATTAAAAGAGCAAAAAGAGAAAAAGCCTGTGCTGGAAATCCAGTCAAAGACAGCGTCAGATGAAGCTAAGGAGGCGAAAAATACAGCAGATCAGGAGCTTCAGGCATATACAAGTGTCTATGAACGGGTAAATAAAGAAGTGAAACTTCTGAAACAGATCAAAGAAGCAGAGACTGATGTAAAGAATAGTGAGAATAGCTGGCATGCAGCACAGACTGCAGACAAAAAGGCCAGGGAAGCACTTGAAAGTCTTGAAAAAAAAGAAACAGACTGGAGAAGCCAGTGTGAAAAGCTTTTAGATACTAATGAAAAAATTGCTGTCTGGAGGGGAAAAAAGCAAGAATTGGAAATTCTTGACGGAGATTTAAAGGAAATCACACAACTCCTGAAAGATATCGAAACTCAGAAGAGACAAGCCGAAACTGCAAGGCTGGAGTACATGAAAATAAGCAGCCAGTATGAAGAGAAGAATCAGAAATATGAATCTATGAGGCGCATTTTTCTGGATGAACAGGCTGGCTTTCTCGCCAGGGAGCTTCGAAGCGGGAAACCCTGCCCGGTATGTGGTTCGTTGGAGCACCCAAATCCATGCGAAGCACCTGAAGTTCACGAGGATCTTACCCGGGAATCTCTGGAACAGGCAGGGAAAGAGGTTTCAGATCTTCGCAGCCGGCAGGAACAGGCCGCAGGAGCCGTGCGCTCATCTGCTGATTTAGCTGCAGTAAAAGAAAAGGAATGTTCAAAACGGGTAGCAAAATTATGCGGACAGATATTGGAGAAGAGAAATCTGTTTTCTGGCACGGAGAAATGTGACAACACAGGGGAAATAGAAAAAATTCTCAAAAACTGGGATGAAATCCTACAGACAGAAGGTGCAGGGCTCATGGCAGACAGACAGAACCTGCTTCAGCTTCAAGAAGCCCTGAATCAGATGGAAGAAAAGAAGAAAGCAGGAAAACGGGCAGTAGAAGCTGCCGGTCAAAAACTGACGGAAGCAGCTGCTGCAGCCAAAAGTAATCAAAAACTCCTGGAACAGCTTCTGGCTTCCAGGGAATACCCCTCTGAGGAAGCTGCCATGCAGGAATTTAACCAGGCGAAGGCCAAATGGAAGATGGCAGATGGGAATGCGAAGGCATCCCAGGAAAAAGAAAAATCTGCGATAGAGCTTTTGACGAACTGCACCAGCCTGATCCGGCGGTATGAGCTGGAGCTTCCGGGCTTACAGAAGAGTTGTCAGGAAAGGCTTGTTTCTTATCAGGATTTAATGACTGCCCGGGATATGACAGAAAGCGAATGGTCTGCTATAGCTGATCAGTATTCCAGGGAAACGATAGATCTGATTCAAATGGAGACAGATACCTGGAGGCAGAATCTGATCGCAGCACAGACTGCAGAGGAAACTGCGAAAAAAGCCATCGATGGCAGAAAGAGACCGGATATGGAGAAGACCAGAATACAGATGGAAGAGTCGGAAGCAAAACGTATTCAGGCCCAAAAGAACCTGGAGCTGTATAAAGAGCAATATAAAGCAGATAAGGATGCCTGCGATATCCTTACCCCGCAGATGGAAAAGCGTGGAAAGATTATTGAGAAACATGGGAAATTGGAGACCTTATATAAGCTTCTGTCTGGAAATATGTCTGGAAACAGGATGGATCTGGAGACTTTTGTACAAAGGTATTACCTGGAGAAGATTCTTTATGCAGCGAACAGGCGCTTTCTGGATATGTCCGCTGGACAGTTTGAACTTCGTATGGTAAATGAGGAAAATGCAGGAAAAGGGAAAAACCGTGGTCTGGATCTTATGGTCTATTCCAATGTCACTGGAAAAGAGCGGGAAGTCCGTACGCTTTCCGGGGGAGAATCCTTTATGGCGGCATTATCCCTGGCTCTTGGAATGGCAGATCAGATTCAGGAAAGCTCAGCTGCAATCAATCTGGATGTGATGTTTGTGGACGAGGGATTTGGTTCTTTGGACGAGCATTCCAGAGAGCAGGCAGTAAAAGTACTCCGGGAGCTTGCCGGCGGAAGTAAGCTGATCGGAATCATTTCTCATGTAACAGAGCTGAAACAGGAGATTGAAGATCAGCTGATCGTCAGCAAGGATGAGAAGGGCAGCCATGTGAAGTGGCAGATTAGTTGATCTCTGCGCGCATACTGGGAACATTGAAAAAAAGAAATCAATGTGTTATATTTTAATCAATTATAGCGTCAGATGGAATATTATCATAAATGAGAGGCAGGATAAAATTATGGATCAGTTTGAACGGCAAAAAGTGGAACGTCAGGCGATGAATGGCAAGATGTGTCTTCTGCTTGGAGGGATTTTTCTTATGTTCTCTGCGGTTACATCCACGCTTATGTATGGAATCAATTTCTTTATGACAGCCTTGGAGGCAGAGAAGGGAACTGCTGAATATGTGGAACTGCTTGAGAAGGCAGGCATGCAGAGTGGTCTTTTAAAGGGAATTGGAATCTGCTTCGTAGCGGTTGGAATCTGGGAAGTGATAGTCGGACTTTTCTCAGTGAAGAATTCCAACAGGATTGATAAGAGCCAGCTTTCTGTGAAAATGATAATATCTTTGTTTGTGGCAGAAATTCTTATGCAGGTTCTTCTGTTCGTTACCGGCCTTATGAACCTGGGAATTCTTTTTACGGCGATTATATTACCACTGTTTCTGCTTTGGGGTGCTACCCGTTTTCGGAAAGTTGCCAAGGCTGATCCAGAGCGGAAATTTGCGGTAGATCCTGCGAAGAAGAACTCTGCCCGTCAGAGTCAGCCGGCAGCACCGAAAAAGAGCATCCGGGAAAGAGCCGCCATGCAAGCAAGAGAGAATGCTGAAGAGCCAGAAAATGTAGAAGAACCAGAGAATACTGAAGAATCAGAGAATACTGAGAAAACTGAGAATACTGAAGAGCCAGAGAATGTTGAAGAAACGAAGAATATTGAGGAACAATGATTGGATTGAAGAATATTTGCAAAACTGGAGGTAGTAATATATGAAATATAATCTTCCGGAGAGAGTTCTAAGAGATATTTCTTTGTTTGCAAAAAAATATTCTGTTGCAAAAGTGATTCTTTTTGGATCTCGTGCAAGAGGGAATAATACAGAGAGAAGTGATGTGGATATAATTGTATATGGCGGGGATTTTGATTCATTTTACTGGGAAGTTAAAGAAAATATGCATTCTCTATTAACTTTTGATGTAATTGAAGGTGATAAGGGAATATCAGAAGAGCTGAAAGAAGAAATTGACAGAGACGGGGTGGTGATTTATGAAAAAGCTAGATAACTTTTCAAATTGTCTTACTGTGTTGAAAAATGCTGATTTTAAGCTTGCTGATGATAATGAAATATATAGAACTGGTGTAATCGGGCAATTTAATCTGACATTTGAACTTGCGTGGAAAGCATTACAGGAAATATTGAGATTACATGGGGCTGCTGGAGCAGAAACAGGATCTCCAAGGGAAATTTTGCAGCTTGGTTATAAACTTGGATTTGTGAATGATGCGGCGGTATGGCTGTTAATGTTAAAAAAACGCAATACAGCTGTTCATATCTATAATGAAAAAGAAATAGATGAAATGATTCTGCTTATACGTGATAGTTTTATTCCTGCTTTTGCGGATCTCGAAAATATTCTGCAAGAAAAACTGGAAGAAGCAGAGGCTGGTTGGAAATTTTAGGATAACAATTAAAGAAAAGAACCATGTTAAGGGCAAGGTGTAATATTACATTCTGCCTTTTTGCATATTATTTAAATCATGGCGCGTTATCTATACAGAATAAAGATTTTGTCTATGGACAGTCTGAATAGCGGGGATTAAAATAAAAATATTAAGAGTATTTAAAAGATTTCAGAAATAAACGATTATAGGTTATTTCTGAAAACGATACATTTCAAGATACAATAAAGAGAGGAGTAAAACCATGAAAGAAGTGAAAACACCCAAAAAGCCGCTGATCTACTATTACGGCATCGTGCTTCTTGTACTGATCGTCTTTAACCTGGTAGTTTCTCCTATTTTAATGGAACATCAGGTAGAAGAGACGGACTATGGTACCTTCATGAGCATGATTGATAAGAAAGATATTGGTAAAGTAGAAGTAGAAGACAACCAGATTGTATTTACAGACAAAAACAATGAAAAAATATATAAAACAGGTCTTATGAATGATCCAAATCTTACAGACCGTCTGTATAAATGCGGAGCAACCTTTGCCAAGGATATCGACCAGCAGACCTCTCCGATTCTGAGCTTTCTGGTAACCGGACTTCTGCCACTGATCATTTTCATCGTTCTTGGAAACTATATGGCCAAAAAATTAATGGAACAGGTCGGTGGCAAGAACTCCATGGCATTTGGCATGGGAAAAAGCAATGCCAAGGTTTATGTACAGTCCAGCGAAGGTATCCGTTTCACAGATGTGGCAGGTGAGGATGAAGCGAAGGAAAATCTGGCAGAGATCGTAGACTATCTGCATAATCCTAAGAAATACACTGATGTAGGTGCTTCCATGCCGAAAGGTGTTCTTCTTGTAGGCCCTCCAGGTACTGGTAAAACCATGCTCGCCAAGGCAGTTGCAGGAGAAGCCAATGTACCATTTTTCTCCATGTCAGGTTCTGAATTTGTGGAAATGTTCGTAGGTATGGGTGCTTCCAAGGTCCGTGATCTTTTTAAACAGGCTAAAGAAAAAGCACCTTGTATCGTATTCATTGATGAGATTGACGCCATTGGTAAAAAGCGTGATGGTCAGGTTGGCGGTAACGATGAGCGTGAGCAGACCTTGAACCAGCTGCTGACAGAGATGGATGGTTTCGAGGGAAATAACGGTGTTATCATTCTGGCAGCTACCAACCGTCCGGAATCCCTTGATCCGGCACTTACCCGTCCAGGCCGTTTCGACCGCCGCGTACCAGTGGAACTTCCGGATCTTGCAGGACGTGAAGCGATCCTGAAGGTTCATGCAAGGAAGATCAAAGCTTCGGATGATGTGGATTTCCATACAATCGCCCGTATGGCATCTGGTGCATCCGGTGCAGAACTGGCAAATATCATTAACGAGGCAGCTCTCCGTGCTGTCCGGAGTGGACGTACTGTAGTTACAGAGGCAGACCTGGAAGAGAGTATCGAGGTGGTAATCGCAGGTTACCAGAAGAAAAATGCAGTCCTGTCTGACCAGGAGAAAAAGGTGGTATCCTATCACGAAATCGGACATGCCCTGGTTGCAGCCCTTCAGAGCCATTCCGCTCCGGTACAGAAGATTACTATTATTCCGCGTACCTCCGGAGCCCTTGGCTACACCATGCAGGTGGAGACTGGTGATAAATATCTGATGACGAAGAAGGAACTGGAAAACAAGATCGCTACCTTTACCGGCGGACGTGCTGCGGAGGAAATCGTATTTGGCGAGATCACTACCGGTGCTTCCAATGATATCGAGCAGGCGACCAAGATTGCCAGAGCCATGATCACCCGTTATGGAATGACTGACGAATTTGACATGGTAGCCATGGAAACTGTTACCAACCAGTATCTGGGCGGTGACGCCTCTCTTTCCTGTTCTGCAGATACCCAGAAAGAGATTGATGAGAAAGTAGTAGAGCTTGTGAAACGGGAACATGAAAAAGCGAAGAAAATCCTTACAGATAACCGTAAGAAGCTGGACGAGCTGGCAATGTTCCTTTACGAAAAAGAGACCATAACCGGTGAAGAGTTTATGGAGATTTTGAATAAAAAAGAGGAGAGTGAGGAAAAATGAGAAGACGTTCACGTTATGGTTGGCTGGAACTCATTGAAGGAATCCTGCTGATCCTTCTTGGAATTTACACATTATTTAATCCTGGTGACATGATCCGGGGAATTACGTTCATATATGGTATCCTGGCGGTGATTACCGGTATTTCAGACATTGTATTTTATGCCAAAACAGAGCGGTACATTGGCTTCGGACCAACCATTGCGCTGGTATCCGGGATATTAAGTATTCTTGCTGGCCTGATGCTTCTGATGTATCCAAATGCCGGAGAGCTGATCATGACATTGCTCCTTCCAATCTGGTTCATTGCCCACTCAGTTTCCAGACTGACCCATCTGCCGCTGGTCCGCCTGGCAGGAAGCTTTTTCTATTATTTTACCATGATCGTAAATATCATGGGAATCATCCTTGGCTGTCTGATGATCATATGGCCGGCAATTGCCCTGTTTTCCGCAGGTTTTATCATTGGTTTCTATCTGATCCTGCTTGGAATCGACAGCGTTGTAATCGCGTGCAGTGATATGGATGCCGGATGGATGTAAGAATGTAAAATACGTCATATGAAAAAATGAAGCAGGAATTTGTCGTAAAGAAATTAAAACTGGCAAATTCCTGCTTGCTTTTTGATGTGATATATGGTATGTCAGAATATAGAATTATTATGATTGTGGGAGCGCCAAGGGGCGGATCACAATCGACTTTCATTTATGGTGATGTCTGCGTAAGCAGACATGTCTGTTTACTATGAAAGTTCGTTTAGTAACAAGGAGAGGAAAAAATCATGTTTTCAACCTATGAAGAATACCAACAGTGTTCAGGCGCGCTTACCTTAGAAGAAATGGAAAGACTTCATCAGGACATTGCAGCGGAAGTATCCGGTGATGAGGATGCCCTTGAACTTCTGGATGAGCTTCTGGAAAAGGCAAATGAATACTGCAATATCCGTGCCCGCTGGGCGCTTATGACCCGGGAACAGAAAATGGAGATCGACGAACGGCGGACATCCTGCCACGATTCCCTGATCGTGAAATTCAACATGCTTGCCCGCTATCTGAAAATGCAGGGAAAACCAGCTGCCTGGAGAGACACTCTGGGCCATCTGGAGGATGATCCTGCTAACCGGAAACGGATTGGGGATTTCGCCTGTTACCTGGTATTTATAAATAGTATCAATGCCCGGTGAAAATGTTTCTTGGGCATTGAAGATATATGGGCTTTACAAGAAAGGAAAAAGGATGATAAAACGAAACATTGATACAGGATTCCGGATTTCCATCAGTGGACAGGATGCCTGGTATCCGATGACAGTACCGGGGTCAGCTATGGATACATTTTGCCGTGAAGGAATCCTTCCAGATCCATATTATGGAACCAATGAGTACAAATTGACTGAATTTTGGAAGAATGATTTTGATATCCGGGGAACTTTCACATTATCGGAGGAAGAGCTTTCCAGAGATGAGATTCTTCTGACATTCTATGGAATTGATACAGTTGCAGATCTGTTTTTAAACGGGGAGAAGCTTGGCCATACAGAGAATATGCACCGGACCTGGGTGTATCCTGTGAAGAAGCTGGTGAAAGAGGGAGAGAACCTTTTGGAGCTTCATATTGAGTCTCCGGTTAATTTTGTAAATGCATATCAGCCTGCAAAGGGAAAAGAAATCGATTTTATTAATACTGGAACTGAAAAAGGAAGCCAGTATATCCGGAAAGCGCATTCCATGTTTGGCTGGGACTGGGGCCCGAAACTTCCTGATGCGGGATTTTTCCGTGGCGTGGAGCTTTGCTGTTTTGATGTGGCCAGGCTTGGAGACGTCTTAATCCGCCAGGAGCATGGAGAGAATCAGCAGGGAGAGAAACTGGTTACTCTGCATATTAAGAGTGAAATTGAGAAGGTCAGCGGACAGACCGGAGACTCAGAAATTACAGAAATTATAAAAAATACAGAAATCACAGAGCGTGCAGGGGTTGTCATAGAAAACGGGTGTCCGGTCTGCGAATTACAGCTTCTCTATGAATTGCAGGATCCGTCTGGCAAAGTTATTTATTCAGGTAACGAATCCGATATAAAAATAACAGCTCCACAGCTATGGTGGCCGAATGGTTATGGTGGCCAGCCGCTTTACAAATTGATCATACGACTGAAAAAAGAGGAAGAAATACTGGATACCAGAACGTATAAGGTAGGCCTTCGTACCCTTACAGTATCCCGTGAGGATGACCAGTGGGGCCAGGAATTTGCCATTATGGTAAATGGAGTGAAGATTTTTGCCAGAGGTGCAAATTACATTCCGGACGACTGCTTTTATTCCAGGATTACCCGGGAGATACTGGAACGTGATGTGAAAGCTGCTGTATTTGCCAATTTTAACTGCCTGCGTGTATGGGGCGGCGGCTATTATCCATCAGATGAATTTTATGATCTCTGTGATGAGAATGGTCTGCTTGTATGGCAGGATCTGATGTATGCCTGCAATATTTATGACTTCACACCAGAGTTTGAGGCCAATATCTGTGCGGAAACAAGAGACAATGTTATCCGAATCCGTAATCATGCAAGTCTTGCATTGATCTGCGGAAATAATGAAATGGAAAGTGCATGGGTGGACTGGGCCGCTGTGAAGGATCATTCCCCGCTTCTGAAAAGAGATTATCTTCTGCAGTTTGAGTATGTGATTCCTAAGATCGTAGAAGAGATTGCGCCAGATACCTTTTACTGGCCATCATCCCCATCCTCAGGGGGCAGCTTCGATGATCCGGGCAGCCAGAACCGGGGTGATTGCCATTACTGGGATGTATGGCATGGACAGAAACCATTCAGCGAATATATGAAACATTATTTCAGGTTCTGTTCGGAGTTTGGGTTCCAGTCGCTTCCCTCTATTAAGACAGTAGAGACCTTTACGGAGGAGAAAGACCGCAATCTGTTTTCCAGAGTTATGGAAAGTCATCAGAAAAATCCGGCGGCAAATGGTAAGATTCTGTATTACCTGTCAGAAACCTTCCGTTACCCGAAAGATCTGGAAGGCCTGATTTTCTTAAGCCAGATCCTTCAGGGATATGCCATGAAAGAAGCGACGGAACACTGGAGAAGGAACCGAGGCAGATGTATGGGAAGTATTTACTGGCAGTTCAATGATAACTGGCCGGTAGCCTCCTGGTCCAGTATGGACTATTATGGCAGATATAAGGCACTTCATTATATGGCCAGGGAATTTTGTGACAGTGTGGCTGGAAGCATTGAGAAAAAAGAAAGCCATATGGGATTCTGGATTTCAAATGAGACACGGGAGCCAGTAACGGTAACTGCCAGGATTTCAGTGAAAACACTGGATTTTGAAGTACTGGAACAGCATCTGGTGACAAAGGAAATTCCGGCACTGCATGCAGAATGCCTTCATGAGAAAGAGTATAAAGAACTGATCTGCGGACGGGAGGACAGTCTGTTCATTGTTGTCGAGTATGAATATGAACAGAATGGAAAGAAGGTTTCCAAAAAAGAATTTGAGACATTTGTCCCTGTAAAATATCTGGAGCTGAAAGATCCTGCATTTAAAGTGACAGAAAACAGTGACGGAAGTATTTCGGTCCAGACAAATACATTTGTGCCGTATTGTATGCTGGAAGGTGTAGGCGCGGATACGGTCTGGACAAAAAATGTGACAGCATTTACGGATGCCCGGGCGGTTATCTTTACGCCCGAAGAAGGGACAAAGATTTCCAGTGATGGAATCCGTATTTATGATGTTTACCATACATATAGGTAAAGTTATAAAGGAACTTTGGGTCCTGACGGCATGTAAAAGCACCGGAATAAGAAGAATTGCCGGATTAGCAAGCATAGCTGCAGGACAATCTGTAACATCAGAGAAAAGTAAGAAAAAGAAAGGAAATGAAAAGTGGGATTTAAGAAAGATTTTATCTGGGGCGGGGCAACCGCTTCCTATCAGGTGGAAGGCGGAGCTTATGACGATGGAAAAGGACTGAATATCTGGGATGTTTTCTGTAAGGAAGGCGGTCATGTACTGGAAAATCATACAGGCGACGTGGCGTGTGACCAGTATCACCGCTATAAAGAGGACGTTCAGATTATGAAGGAAATGGGGCTGAAAGCATATCGTTTTTCCCTTTCCTGGGCAAGGATCATGCCGGAAGGAACCGGGGCAGTAAATCCGAAAGGGATTGAATACTACGATAATCTGATCAATGAGCTGCTGGATAATGGGATTGAACCTTATGTGACTTTATATCACTGGGATTTGCCATATGCCCTTCACCAGAAAGGTGGATGGCTGAATCCAGATTCACCGTCATGGTTTTATGAATATGCGAAGGTTGTGGCAGAGCATTTCTCAGACAGAGTGAAAAATTTTTTTACGATCAATGAGATCCAGTGCATTGTAGGGCTGGGTTATCAGACAGGAGAGCATGCGCCCGGACTGAAGGTTGGATTAACAGACTATTTCCAGATCTGGCACAATGTGCTGAAAGCCCATGGACGGGCTGTTGAAGCACTCCGTGAATATTCGAAACAGCCGGTGAAGATCAGCATGGCGCCTTGCGGGGCACTGTATATTCCGGAGACAGATAAGCCGGAGGATATCGAAGCTGCAAGAATGGCAACCTTCGGGCTTCCGGAAAAAAATGCCATTGCATGTAACTGGGATGTAGCGTTTGTCTGCGACCCGGTATACCTGGGCAGATATCCGGAGGATATCATGAGTGCATTTGGCCAGTATTTTCCAGAAGTGACAGAGGCTGACATGAAGCTGATTTCCCAGCCGCTGGATTTCTTTGGACAGAATATTTATAATGCAGTAACCGTCCGTGCAGGTAAAGATGGAAAACCAGAGCGCGTTTCACGTTACAGTGGATTTCCGCAGACAGCTATCGGATGGCCGGTAACGCCAGAGGCTTTATACTGGGCACCGAAATTTATGTATGAGCGTTATAAGAAACCGTTTATGATCACTGAGAATGGTATGGCATCTCATGATTGGGTAAGCCTCGACGGCAAGGTGCATGACCCGGCGCGTGTGGATTTTATGGCACGGTATCTTGGGACTTATAAGCGCGCAGCAGAAGACGGGGTAGATCTGGCGGGATATTTTGCATGGTCTGTATTGGATAATTTCGAGTGGGCATATGGATATTCACAGCGATTTGGACTTGTTTATACAGATTATAATACGCAGAAGCGTACATTAAAGGATTCCGCATATTTCTATAAAGATGTGATCGGAACAAACGGGGAGATTTTGCAGAAAGCCTTTTTTTAAACACGCTCTAGCGCTGAATCTGTGAAAAGGGAATAAAATCCGGCTGTTTTACCTGATGTTCCCCGATCATTTTCTCCATCCAGACCATATTGTACCATCTGCCGAATTTGTAAGCGCATTTATGAAATTCGCCCACCATGGAATAGCCCAGGTGCTCATGGAACTGGATACTGTTGTGGTTCAGATATTCATCGTCCACCTGGGGGCTTGCGATACAGGCGTTTACATTGGTGACATTCTGGGCTTTCAGGGCTTTTTCCAAAGCGGCATAAAGGATTTTGCCAACGCCGGACCTGCGTTCGGTTTCTTTCACATAGATGGAGGTTTCTACAGACCAGGCGTAGGCAGCGCGGGCGTGTAAGGGGCCGGCGTAGGCATAGCCCAGGATTTCCGGGCAGCTGGTATCAGTAGTTTTCTCTGCGACCAGATACGGGTAAAGCTGCAGTGTATTTATAATTCTCTGCCGGAATTCATCCACAGAGGGAACGTCATATTCGAATGTGATGGCCGTGTGCTCCACGTATGGGGCATAGATGGCAAGAAGTGCTTCTGCGTCGGCAGGTGTGGCGGGACGGATGGTAACAGGCATGGAAAATGGCCTCCTTTTATGGGATTTTACTATGAAAGTCCTGTGCAGCAGCCATGAATCCAGCATGCTTGCATGTTGGATTTATGGATATTGCACAGTCTTTCAGCAGATTCTTAACATATTTTCCAGGGAAAACAGCTTGTCCTGTGCGAGCAGATCCTCCAGGGCATTGAGATTCAGGTCAGAATGCTCCAGCTCCCGGGAAAAACGGTAGCAGATAGAAATCTGGTCCTCCAGGCAGAAGATGCGGCCATTTTTCAGATAGGTACCCATATCCAGCTCATGGATCAGCAGGGTACAGACCACGGCCATTTTCACCTTGGAAAAAATCTCACCATCATAAACAGCACCGCAGAAATAGGTGTAGATCCAGTAGACCAGAAGCTGCTCCTCCTGGATGTTCCAGTCTGGGTAAGCCTTATTAAAGTCAGTCTGGTGTTCACTGTAAGAAGGTTGTGGCTTTTCGGAAGTGTCTGTGCCAGAAACACAGGAATATAATGATCTCAGATTTTCATCCAGAAATTCATGCCATCCTGGACGGAGTACCTCCATTTTTGGGACGATCACCTGCCACATCTGTTTCAGAAGCTCCTCTGGAGCATCATTTTTATTCATATGCGTCTGAACCTTGGAAGTGAAAGCTTCGCCAAAACCGGAAGCCTGGTGCCGTCCACGGATCTCTTCCCATTTGAAAAGCTCATTTTTATCCAGGCAGAGCTGGAAATCGCTGGCAGCAGCAAGAAGCTTCCAGATGCGGAGGCGCATGGGAATCTGGCGGTTCTGGATGATTTCCAGAAAATAATCCCGGGTGTCTTCCAGGGCAGTGAAAAGCAGGTAATCAAAGTCGTCATAGGTTTCTTCTTCAGATGGAACTTCGGCAGACTGGAAGCCTGTTTTTTCTTTTCTCTGAAGAATGATACGGGCTGCTTCCGGACAGGAAAGAGACAGGGAATATTCCCGGAGTCCTTCGAATTCTTCAATATGCCGTGGGTATTTCCGGCAGGTATCGCAGAGCATTCTTTTTCCCACTTCACTGTAAATGTCACAGAGATTCTCATCATTTAAAAATGCACAGCGCTTATTGTACTGGCGGAAAACCTGCTCCTTCCAGTTGATGTCATTGTGAAGGCGGTTTCGGAAAGCACCCTTCACATGTTTATATTTCTTAAGGCTTTTCTCGTCAATGACGATCTGCCAGCCTGCGCAGCAGGTATCCGGACAGACGCCTGCGATACAGGAAAATTCTTTATAGTAATCAGGTCTTGTAATCTGCATGGAAATCCTCCTGGAAAATATATGGTAGAACAGTAACTGTTTTTTTATGTACGATAAGGCACATTTTCACAAGTAAATGAACGCAATGTTCTGTAAATGTAAATTGTGCAGATTCATTATAAAATAAGGTGTGAGATTGTGCAAGAGTGTGCCGGAAAACGTTTTAGTATGTTGTTGATTATAGTTGTTTTTACCTGTTTTTTGTCGGGAATGAGGTTGACATTACCATATTAGACTGCTAAACTATAATTACGTATCTTAATACTCTTGACAATTCTGTTGACGAAGCCCCTACACAAAATACCGGAATTCTAAGAAGGATACAAGGGCGATATGGAAAGCACCTGACGTAACAGAAATGTTGAGATTTGATAGCACCCAGAATTACAAAAGCTGTCGGAAAGCAGTGGAAACAGGGTGGGGGGGGGTAACCACACCTGCTGAGGAAGTATGAATGAGTGAAGCAGTAACACAGCAGAGACAGAAGATTCTTATTACAGATGATTCGGCGATGAATCGCGATCTCCTTGCTACGATTTTGGAAGATGAATACGATATTATACAGGCACGTGACGGAGTACAGGCAGTAGACTATCTGCAGAAGCATGCAGAGGAGATCTCTCTGGTACTTCTGGATCTTGTCATGCCTCAGATGGATGGATTTGAGGTGCTTGTATATATGAATAAGGAGCACTGGATCGACTATACTCCGGTGATCATTATTTCTGCAGAGGATTCTCCCGCCTATATTAAGAGAGGCTATGATCTGGGTGTGACAGACTTTATTGGCAAGCCATTTGATGCCAATATGGTACGCCGCCGTTCGGCGAATGCGATTCTGCTTGGAGCCAAGCAGCGACGTATGACAAGTATTGTGAGCAATCAGATATATGAGAAAGAGAAGAGCAGTAAGCTGATGATCAGCATTCTTTCCCATATTGTTGAATTCCGTAATGGTGAGAGCGGACTTCATGTTCTCCATATCCAGGTGATCACAGATATGCTTCTGCGTCATCTGGTACAGAAGGAGAATAACCCATATACCATAAGCCAGGAACAGATCGGTCTGATCAGTACAGCATCTGCACTCCATGATATTGGCAAGATCACCATTCCGGATGAGATATTGAATAAACCAGGCAGGCTGACTGCCGAGGAATTTGCGGTAATGAAGGGACACTCCATGGCTGGCGCCAATATGCTGGAGCAGCTTCCTTTCGAGCAGAAGGATGAGCCGCTGGTGAAGGCGGCCTATGAGATCTGCCGCTGGCATCACGAGCGGTATGATGGCGGTGGCTACCCGGACGGACTGAAGGGAGAAGAGATTCCGATTTCCGCCCAGGCTGTTTCGCTGGCAGATGTATATGATGCCCTTACCAGTGAGCGTTGTTATAAAGCGGCATACTCCCATGAGAAGGCCATCGAGATGATCCTTGCAGGTCAGTGCGGTGTGTTTAATCCACTGCTTCTGGAGTGCTTGCTGGATATTTCCAGTGCCCTTAAGAAAGAGATGGGCGTGAAATCCAAGGTTGGATATGATGGAGCCAATATGACCAATATGGCGAACCGGTTCCATGATTTCGAGATGGATTCTTCTGAGAAGATCGTACAGCAGCTGGAATGTGAGAGACAGTGTTTCCATTTCCTTGCAGATGGTTCGGAACATATTGTATTTACCTATACAGTTTCACCGCCGCTTCTGAATCTGAATGAATCCGGAATGAAGAGGAGTGGTATCCGGGAACCGGTGCTTTCTCCACTTGAGAAAGGAACTCTTGGGAATCTGATCGAAGAAGGCTCTCTGGAGCGTCTTTTGAATAAGATCAGACAGGCTACCCGTGAGAGACCGAATGTAGTAAGTGATATCCAGGTTAAGGATGGAAGGAAACCAGAGCGTTACCGCTGCGACTGTAAGATGATCTGGGCTTCTGATGATTCCAAAGAGTATACCGGGGTTGTAGGAAAGCTTACAGACATTGATGAGGACTACAGTATTGTAAGTGCCGCTAAGGATGCTGCGCTGGAATATAGCCGTAGTTCTGCTTTTTCCCATTTTTATGACAGATTCAAGACGCAGGGATTTGCGATCACAGGAGATGAGGCATGGATTCTGCTTCAGTATCTGCAGATTACCTATGATCTGGTACGTTTTGTAAATCCGGTCACTAAGAAGCTTCTCCATGTAGAACAGGATGGCCGTGTATGGGAGTCAGATTTTAGATGTTATGCAGTATGGGGACGTGGAGAGAGTTGTAGTAATTGTATTTCAGCCACCTGTCTGCGCACGAAGCAGCGCATTATGAAGGTTGAAGTTACCCAGGATGACATTTTCCAGGTCGTAGCAATGTATGTAGAGCTTGAAGGTAAGCCCTGCTGTCTGGAGCTGGTAGTGAAGCTGGATGATTCCTTTATCCCGCAGGGATATAGCAGAGAAGAGGTGCTGAATTCTATCCGCATCCATAAAGAAAAGATGTACATAGACCGGGTGACAGGAATTTATAATAAGCGTTATTATACAGAGAAGCTTTGCAGAATGGAGACCGTTGATGCTCTTGCTATGGCAGATATTAAGGGCTTCAAGAAGATCAATGAGAATTTTGGACACCAGACAGGAGATGATGTGCTCCGTCAGGTTGCCAGTGTCATTCATGAGGTTGTGGGCGAGAGCGGCGATGCATTGCGCTATTCCGGTGATGACTTTGTGATGGTATTCTCCGATATTACCAGTGAGAATTTTGAAAAAATGCTGGAAGATATCCGCGGGAAAGTAGAATCACTGGTATTTGTAGAGCTTCCTGGTGTGAAGCTGGAACTGACGATCACAGGCGTGTGCAAACCAGGCAAGGTAGATGACCTGTTGGATCAGGTACGGATCTGATTTTTGGAAAGATGTAAAGCGTATTCTGAATAAGAATTTAAATGAAAGAAAAGACATGTGGGAAGTATCTGCACATGTCTTTTTTGTGCTATAGGAAATTCCGTTGGAATTCCCTATAGCATAAAAAGCCCTGCCGGGCAGGATCGCACTGCGGCGGAAAGGTAGATGTCGCTTATAGCGACCCGCCGCAGGCGGAGAAT